>NZ_JBEZNH010000011.1:0-197897 GCF_040653115.1 Streptosporangium sp. NPDC048047
CTTCGCGGCTCTGTGTTTGGCCGCCTGACCTGTTGATCAATTCGCCAACAGTGTCCCGGGGGGTGAGGAGGCGGGGCGTTCGCCCTGGCCGGCGGTCCGAGCCCGGGGGCGTGGCCGGGGCGGTTCCCGCGCCGGCGCGGTCCGGGCGGCCCCCCGCATGCCCTGAGGGGGATGGGCCCGGACCGCGCCGGCGCTCGCGGTCACCGCCGCCGGCGCGCGTTCCCGCGGGTCAGTGAGCCTCGAACTGCTCCTCCTCGGTGGAGCCCCGCAGGGCCGTGGTGGAGGAGTCCGGCGCGATGGCCGTGCTGACCAGGTCGAAGTATCCGGTGCCGACCTCGCGCTGGTGGCGGGTGGCGGTGTAGCCGCGCCGCTCGGAGGCGAACTCGGCCTCCTGCAGCCGGACGTAGGCGCTCATGCCCTCCTCGGCGTAGCCGTGGGCCAGGTCGTACATCGAGTGGTTGAGCGAGTGGAAGCCCGCCAGCGTGATGAACTGGAACTTGTACCCCATGTGGCCCAGTTCCCGCTGGAACTTGGCGATCGTGGAGTCGTCCAGGTGCTTCTTCCAGTTGAAGGACGGCGAGCAGTTGTAGGCCAGCATCTGGTCGGGGTAGCGGGCCTTGATCGCCTCGGCGAACTCGCGGGCCACGTCCAGGTCCGGAGTGGAGGTCTCCATCCACAGCAGGTCGGCGTAGGGCGCGTAGGCCAGGCCACGGGCGATGCAGGCGTCCACGCCGTTGCGGACCCGGTAGAAGCCCTCGGCGGTGCGCTCGCCGGTGGTGAAGGCCTGGTCGCGAGGGTCGACGTCCGTGGTCAGCAGTGTCGCGGCCTGGGCGTCGGTCCGCGCGATGATCAGGGACGGGACCCCGCAGACGTCGGCCGCCAGGCGGGCCGCGTTGAGGGTCTTGATGTGCTGGCTCGTCGGGATGAGCACCTTGCCGCCGAGGTGGCCGCACTTCTTCTCGGAGGCGAGCTGGTCCTCCCAGTGCACGCCCGCCGCGCCGGCGGCGATCATGCCCTTCATCAGCTCGAAGGCGTTGAGCACGCCGCCGAAGCCGGCTTCGGCGTCGGCCACGATGGGGGCCAGCCAGTGCGGCGCGTTCCCGTCTCCCTCGGACCAGGTGATCTGGTCGGCGCGCAGCAGGGCGTTGTTGATGCGCCGCACGACGGCCGGGACCGAGTTCGCCGGGTAGAGGCTCTGGTCGGGGTAGGTCTGCCCGCCGAGGTTGGCGTCGGCGGCGACCTGCCAGCCGGACAGGTAGATCGCCTTCAGGCCGGCCTTGACCTGCTGGACCGCCTGGTTGCCGGTGAGCGCGCCCAGGGCGTGCACGTAGTCCTCGGAGTGGAGCAGGTTCCACAGCCGTTCGGCGCCGAGCCGGGCCAGGGTGTGCTCCTCCTGGACCGATCCCCGCAGCCGGATCACGTCCTCGGCGGTGTAGGCCCGCTCGGTGTCCTTCCAGCGGGGGTCGTTCTCCCACTCGCGCCGCAGTTCCTCTGCGGCTCCCTTGAGGCGATCGATCATTTTTTCACTCCTTGTCGTCCCCTGGGTGCCTTGATCCGAGTGTGAGTCGGGGCGAAACGGGCGAACAAGGCAGAAGCGATCGAAAGAACGTCATTTTTTCCTACATAGCGAATACTCGCCGGTATTCGAGACAGAAGAACCGCTCGGTTTGCCCTGTGGACTAGACCAATCGCGTGACGCGGGTCACAGCTACCCTCGCCGTATGGAAATATCCGTTGAAATTTCGTCTAGCATCGGAGCATGGGATCGCTGGTGGGTGAAGAACCGCTGACCTTGACGCAGGAGCTGGACCTGATCGCGTTCGGCCAGCGTCTCAAACACCTGCGCAAGCAGCGCGGCCTCACCCTCGCTGACCTCGGCGAGCGTGTCAGCCGTGCCCCCAGCCAGCTGTCCCTCCTGGAGAACGGCAAGCGCGAGCCGAAGCTGTCGCTGCTGAAGTCGCTGGCCGCCGCGCTGAACGTGCCGGTGGAGGAGCTTTTGCGCCGCCAGGCGCCCAGCAGGCGGGCGCAGCTGGAGATGGCACTGGAGGAGGCGCAGCGCGACCCGATCTACGCCGGGCTCGGCCTGGCCAGGCTCAAGGTCTCCGCCCGCGTCCCCAACGACGTGCTGGAACACATCCTCGGCCTGTACGGCGAGCTGCGCTCACGCCAGGCCAAGGGCACCGCCACCCCCGAGGAGGCGCGTGCCGCCAACGCCGAGCTGCGCCGCACGCAGCGCGAGCGGGGCAACTACTTCGAGGAGATCGAGAAGGCGGCGGCCGAGGCGCTGTCGGCCGTCGGCTACCGCGCCGGCGCGCTGTCGCAGAGCACCGTCCAGGCCCTGGTCACGCACTTCGGCTACGCCGTGCAGACGGTCCAGGACCTGCCGCGCTCGGTGCGCTCCATCACCGACCTGCGCAACCGGCGCATCTACGTCAAGCACGAGCAGCTCGGCATGCACAGCCCGCGCACCATCCTGCTGCAGACCCTCGGCCACCTCGCCCTCGGCCACCACAAGCCCCGCGACTTCGCCGACTTCCTGCGTCAGCGCACCGAGGCGAACTACTTCGCCGCTGCCGTGCTGGTGCCCGAGGCCACCGCCGTGCCGTACCTGCGGGAGGCCAAGCAGGACCGGGCGCTGAGCGTGGAGGACCTGCGCGACGTCTACGCCGTCTCCTACGAGATGGCCGCGCACCGCTTCACCAACCTCGCCACCCACCACCTGGACCTGGCGTGCCACTTCGTCCGCAACGACGCCGGCGGCATCATCTACAAGGCCTACGAGAACGACGGCATCGTCTTCCCCGCCGACGAGCAGGGCGCGATCGAGGGGCAGCGGATGTGCCAGCAGTGGTCGGGTCGGCAGGTCTTCCTCTCGCCCGACCGGTTCTCGGTCTTCTACCAGTACTCCGACTCGCCCACCGGGACCTACTTCTGCGTCGCGCACGTCGATCCGAGCCGCGAGCGGGACTTCGCGATCACCCTGGGCGTGCCGTACCGGGAGTCGCGCTGGTTCCGCGGGCGGGAGACCGTCAACCGGACCCGCTCCGGCTGCCCCACCGGCGACTGCTGCCGCCGCCCGCCGGTGGAGCTGGCCCGCCGCTGGGAGGGCTACGCCTGGCCGTCGGCCAGAGGCAACTCCCACGTCCTGGCCGCGCTGCCCCCGGGTTCCTTCCCCGGGGTGGACGAGGCCGACGTCTACACCTTCCTGGAGCGCCACGCCATCGGCTGAGCCGCGCCGCCGCGTCCCCGCCGGGTACGACCCCGGCCTCCGGGCCGGAACGGCCTGTCACACGGGGCCCGGGGCCTGTCACACGGGCGGTCCGCCGGGCGGCAGCGTCAGCGACGGGTGGCCGAAGAACCGGTAGGCGGTCGCGGTGGCCGGCGCCTGGCAGCGCAGGGAGCGCAGCACCTCCGCCGGGGGCTCCCCGGCCAGGCAGCGCCGGTAGAACTCCCGCGCCAGGCCGTCGTCGCCGACCGGCCAGAGCGGAGCGACCACCGCGCTCGCGCCCGCCAGCAGGAACGCCTGGCAGTCGTCCGGCTCCTCCAGGAAGACGAACGGCGCGCCGCCCATGCCCCTGCCCAGCGCCTCGGCCGCCGAGCTTCCGGCGGTGAAGTGCACCACGTCCGTGGGCTGGGACAGCAGGGCCAGCACCTCGCCCAGCACGGGGCTGATCCGGGCGGCGCCGTACACGCCGGTCAGCGGGTGGGGCTCGGCGCCGCCGTAGACCACCGCCATGCTCCGCCCGGCCGCCCGCGCCGGCGGTGGCAGCTCGGGGCGCCGTCCGCCCAGCGGCCAGCGGCCGGTCGCCGTCTGGCAGTTCAGGAACGGCGGGATCGACGGGTCGAACGGGTGCTCCAGCGCGGCCAGTTCCCAGGGGACGTGCGTCTCCTGGGAGACGATCAGCACGCTCGGGCGGCGCGGGGCGACCCGGGCCGCCACCGCGTGCAGCAGTTCCCAGAACCCCCGGGGGATCCGCGCGGCGATCCGGCGTCCCATGTCGTCGAGGCTGCCGGCCTCCTCCGCCAGATGCCGCCCGAACTCCGAGATCCGCGTGCCCAGTTCGCAGACCTCCGCCCGGTCGGGGGTGAGGAAGTGCGGCGAGTGGTAGGTCCACCACAGCCGTCCCGGCTGGTCGCCGTGGACGACGACCGCGGTGACGTCCGGCGGCTCGGCGTCGCCTCCCGTGCGGATCCGGGTCCCGGCGGCCGGCTGCCCCTCGCCCTCCGGGGGGAGCGTGCCGGGGGCGCCGACGACGGCGAGGGCGCGCACCCCGAACCCGGTGACCTGGCCGCGCACCGAGTGGACCGCCTGGATCTGCCGGGCGGTGACCGGCTGCTCCTGCGGGAGCGCCACCAGGCGCACCGCCGTCCTCGGGTACGGCGTCGCCGGATCGACGCGCAGCCGCACCCGCCAGCCGCCGGGCGCCTCGAACCCCTCGGCGACGAGCTGGACGTCCAGGTCGAACGGCTCCCCGGCGTACGGCGCCGCCGGGCCGGCGGGTGCGGAACCCGGACCCGCGCCCGGGTTCGCGGGCGTGGCGCCGGGGACGGTTCCGGGAGCGGCGCCTGGTTCGCCGGGCACCACGCCGACCTCCACCAGGGTCTCCGTCCCGGCGACCACCTCGCCGGTCACCCGGATCAGCGGGAACCCGGCCCACTCCGGGCCGGTCGGGGCGGGTTCGGCGCGCCGCCTGCGGAAGGCGCCGGTCAGCCGGCCGAGCACCGAGGGGCCCCTGCCGCCCTGCGCCGAACCGGCGGGGTGCGGCGGCTCCTCCGGACCGCCCCGCCGTACGGACGTGGTGGCCTGGGCGTCCTCGGTCCGCGCGGAACCCAGCAGGCCGGGCGGGGGCCACGCGGGGCCGGTCCGCGCGGGCGGCGCACCGGCCGGCATGGGAGGTCCGGCATGTCCTGTCTGTCCGGGGGGCGGCCACACCTGTCCCGGCGGTGCGGCGGGCGGTGCCTGCGGAACGACGTTCCCGCCCGGAGGTCCGGCGAACGGCGTCTCCGGCCCGATCCGGCCGTCGGGGAACGGAAGGGACGGCGCCTCCCGGCCGTCCTGGCCGGGGAACGGCCACTCCGGGGAGACCGGTCCGGCGGGGGGCCCGGCCGGCGGCTCCGGCTCCACGTGGCCGATGACCGGCGGGTTCACGTCCACCGGCTCGGCGATCAGCGGCGGGCCGACCGGCGCGGGGAGCGGCGGGTTCGGCCCTCCGGGGCCGGGCGGGCGCGTGCCGGGATCCGGGCTCTGTCCTCCGGGGCCGGGCGGCGTTCCAGGACCCTCGGCGCCGGGGAACGGCATCCCGGGATGGGGGGGAATCGGCGGGTTCAGCGGGCCGGGAAGCGGCGCGCCCGGGTTCGGCGGGCCGTACGGCGGCCCGGCCGGTCCAGGGCCGTCGGCGGGGAACGGCGCTCCGGGTCCTGGGGGGAGCGCGGGGGTGGCGGGGAACGACGCGCCGGGTCCGGCGGGGAGCGCGGGGGCGGCCCCGTGCGGCGCGCCGGGACCGGCGGGCGCGTCACTGTCCGAGCCGCCGTCCGTGCCGTCCGCGGTCATCAGCTCGCTGAACCGTTCCCAGACGGGGCCGTACTGGACGATGAGCATCACGATGGCGTCCGCCAGCGGTCCGGGAGCCTGCCGGCCCTCCTGCGCCAGCAGCGGATCGAGCTGCTCGCGCAGCTCCCCGGAAGACCCGCCCAGCAGCCGGTCAAGCTCGTCACGGACGATGCGTGCCGCCTTCATCACGGCCACCGGGTCCATGGTGCCCCTTTCCCTCCGGTCTGTGCCGATCCTCCCACCTGTAGGGAGCGCGGAAGACAGGAGGTGTTCCCCGATACTCGTCCATGATTATCGACACATATGGTGAGAGCCGTAGGTCGTCGACGGTGAGAAGGGTGGGCTGTGCTGCCTGAGGTGGAGGCATGGCTGCGGCGACGCACCTCATCGTCGGACGACTGGCCGCTGCCGTGGCTGCTGGAGGCCAAGGGCGACGCGACCGTCAGCGTCGTGCTGCCCGCGCGTGACGAGGCCGGGACGGTCGGGGACATCGTCGCCGCGATCCGGCGCGACCTGATGGAGACCGTCCCCCTGGTGGACGAGCTCGTGGTCGTCGACTCCCGTTCGGTGGACGACACCGCCGCGCGCGCCGCCCGGGCCGGAGCCAGGGTGGTGGCGCAGGACGAGGTCCTCCCCGACCTCAAGCCGCTGGACGGCAAGGGGGAGGCGCTGTGGAAATCGCTCGCCGCGACCTCGGGCGACCTGCTGGTCTTCGTCGACGCCGACCTGCGCGAGTTCCGGACCTCGTTCGTGACCGGCCTGCTCGGCCCGCTGCTCGCCGACCCGGACGTGGTCTACGTCAAGGGCTGCTACGACCGGCCGCTGTGGGACGTCCAGGGCGGCGGCGGGCGCGTCACCGAACTCGTCGCCCGCCCGCTGCTCAACCTGCACTGGCCGATGCTCGCCGGATTCGTCCAGCCTCTGGCGGGGGAGTACGCGGGACGGCGCTCGGCGCTGGAGCGCGTCCCGTTCGTCACCGGCTACGGCGTGGAACTGGCCCTGCTGATCGACCTGCTGGAGCTCGCCGGGCTCGACGCCCTCGCCCAGGTCGACCTGGGCCGCCGGGTCCACTCCCACCAGTCCACCGAGGCGCTCGGCGGGATGGCCGCACAGATCCTGCAGACCTGCTGGTCCCGGCTGGAACGCCAGAACAAGATGATCCCCCTGCACGAGCCGTCCCCCCGGCTGGTGCAGTTCCGCCGCGAAGCCGGGAGCACCGAAAAGGACGGAGGGACCGGAGGGACCGGAGGGACCGGAGGGTCCGAGAGGACGGTGGGGCACCGGGCGGTCGTCCGCGACACGGCCGTCGCCGAGCGCCCCCCGATGTCCACCGTCCCCGACCGGCGCTCCCACGCCCCCGGCTGATCTTCCCGGAGGGGTACACGACCGCCGCGCGGCGGGGGCCGCCGGCCGGGATGTTCCCGGGAGGCCGGGGTGGCAGGGGCGAAGGTCAGGACGGCTTCGGACGCCTTGGACTCCGGGACCGGCCTCGGGCCGTGCGTCCGGCCCCGGGGCCCGATCCCGGCCTGCCGCCCCGGATCATGGGGGCGAGATCCGGGAGTCAGCCCGTTCGCGTGGGCGCCGGTTCCGAAGGCGTCTCCGGGCCGGGAGCGGGGGCCGTGCCCGTGGGCGTCGGCATCGGGCCGTGCGGCATGCCCCGCTCGCCGTACCACTCGGTCAGCCACCGGTGCATCCGCCGGATCTCGGCCCACTGGTCGTCCCGCACGGTGCGCGCGAACTCCGCGACCTGCGGGTGCCGGATGTCCCCGTGTGCCAGCAGCCGTTGGGACATCATGACCGCCATCATGTGGTGCCGGATCATCTCCCGCAGGAACGTCCGGTCCAGCGCCTCACCCGACAGCCCTGACAGGTCGCTCATCATCGGCCGCTGCCGGATCTCCGCGGGGCACCCGGGGTACCACTCGGCCAGCCAGCCCCGCATCTTCGCGATCTCGGCGTTCTGTGTGGTGACGATCGACTCGGCCAGGCGGCGCAGTTCCGGCCGGTCGGAGCGCCGTAGCTGCTCCGCCGCGCTGACGGCCTCCCGGTGGTGCGGGATCATCCGCGCCAGGTAGGCGTACTCGTTGTCCGCCGCGTGCATCGGGCCGCCCGGCCCCATACCCGGTCCCATGCTCGAACCCATGTCCGGCCCCATGCCCGGTCCCATGCCGGGGCCGGTGGGCGGGCAGGCGCTCTGCGATCCGGAAGGGGCCGGGGTCGGCTGCCCGGCCGCACCGGTGGCGGTGACGCCCACCGCCACGGCCGCCAGGAGCGCCCCGGCCGCGATCCGCGCCGTTACCGCGTGTCGTGTCATCTCGACCCCCCAACCGCTCGTGCGGTCCCTCCTCCCACGGTAGACACGCCGCGTCCCGGCGGCTCACCGGGCCCACCCTCGTTCCGGGTGCGACTGGAGCCGCCCCGTCGCGAACCCGGTACGGCCGTGCCCGCCGCGGGACCGGTGCCGGACCGACCTATGCTTTCCTGCGGTGACAGGCCCGTGCCGACGGGCGGAGCGCGAGCGTGAGGGAGGGGAGATGGACGGCACGGCCCGCCGGCCCGCCCTTCCTGCGCATCGCTGGCTGCTCCTCGTCGCCCTGGTCCTCGGCGTCGCCGGGATGCACACGCTCGGGCACCTCGACCATGGCGGGCGGCACGACGGCATGCCCGGCATGGTCGAGGCCGCCCCCGCGGTTCAGGCTCTCCCATCCGCCGCGGTCCGCGCCCTCCCGTCCGCCGCCCTCCCGTTCGGCGACCACGGAGACGCGGCGTCACACCCGGCACCGGACCTCCGGCGGTCGCTCTCCGGCCCCGGCGGCCCCCTTCCCTCCTCCGATCCGTCCTCCGTCTGCCTGGCCGTGCTCACCTCGCTCGTGTCGCTGCTCCTCGCCGGAGCGGCGTGGATGTGGACGCGCCGGAGTCTGGAGGCGCGGCCCGCCGGCGTACGGCCGGTGCCGTTCGTCGCCCGGCCGCCCCCGCGAAGGACGGCTCTGCGTCTCGCGTGTCTGTCGGTCCTGCGCATATAGGCCGGCCGCTCCCGCGGGCGGCGGTCGAAGCGCGCCCGCGGACGACCGGTTCGCAGACCCGACGGAAACGAAAAGAGAACGCGAAGATGTCCACACACCACCTCAACCGCCCCGCCCCGCGCAGGTTCGCCCTCGCCGTCGTCGCCGGGGCCGGCGCCCTCGCGCTGCTCACCGCCTGCGGCGGCGGGGACGGCACGACGGCCGCCCGGCCGGATCACGACGGCATGACCGGTATGACCGGCATGCCGAGCGGGGCGCCCACGCCCGCCGCGAGCACCTCGCACACCGCCGCATTCAACGCCGCCGACGTGATGTTCGCCCAGATGATGATCCCGCACCACCGGCAGGCCGTCACGATGGCCGAACTCGCCGCGACCCGGGCCTCGGACCCGGAGGTGAGGGACCTGGCGGCGAAGATCAAGGGAGCGCAGGACCCGGAGATCGCCACCATGACCGGCTGGCTCAAGGCATGGGGTGCGCCCGAGATGCCCGACGGCGGCCACATGGGACACGACATGCCCGGCATGATGAGCGAGGAGGACATGGCCGGTCTCAAGGCGGCCGAGGGCGCCGGGTTCGACCGGATGTTCTCGAAGATGATGATCGCCCACCATGAGGGAGCGGTCGACATGGCCGAGACCGAGCGGGCGCAGGGCGCCGACCCCGGCGCGAAGAAGCTCGCCGCCGACATCGTGATCGCCCAGCGGGCCGAGATCGGGCAGATGCGGAAGATCCTCGACCGGCTCTGAGACGAGCGCCGGCCGCCAGGCACGACCGGGGGCGGCCGGTGACGGGAACGGGCCGGTGACGGGAACGGGCCGGTGGCGGATGCGCTCGGTGCGCGCCCGCCACCGGCCCCTCTCGCCGCCCGCGGGCATGGAGACGGCCCACGGAGCATCCCGGCGGGTCGAGGGGGCCCGTGGCGGGGCCCTTCTACTCGGCGGGGCCGGCCGGGCGGGCGCCGTCCGCGGTCGCCGGTTCCCCGCCCTGGGCCGGGCGGGCGCCGTCCGCCTCACCGGCCAGGGCGGTCCGCGCGAAGGAGACGAGGTGCTCGCGCATCCGCAGCCGCCCCTCCTCGGTCGCCGCCTCGTCACCGAGGATGATCCGGCCGAGCCGCGACATGACCGCCGGCCAGGCGGCCAGGCCGATCAGCGTCATCATGGTGCGCGCCGTCTCCTGGGACGGCTCGCGGCCGAGTCCCACGGCGAGCGACTCGGCCTTCCTCTCGCATTTGGCGACCCGGTGCTCCTGCCCCTCCAGCTCGCCGTCGCGGTAGTGCAGCGACTCCCACATCAGCAGGCGGACCAGCTCCGGGTGGGTGCCGTAGTAGTCGTGGAGTCTGGCGACGTACTCGACCGGGTCGTCGCCGGGCATGGCGACCGCCGCGGTCAGCTCGTCCATCACGGTGATCATGACCTGGTCGAAGAGCTTCTCCTTGCTGCCGAAGTAGCCGTAGATGCGCTCCTTGTTGACTCCGGCGCGCTCGGCGATGCGGTCGACGCGGGCCCCGGCGATGCCGTGGGCGGCGAACTCGGCGCGGGCGGCGGACAGGAGGGCGTCCCTGGTGGCTTCCTTCGGCATGCGCCGAGTGTACGGGACGACCGCCCTTCCGTGGAACCAACCGGTTGGTTGACTTCCAACCGGTTGGTTGGCTACGGTCCTGCCATGACGATCTCCCCGCCGGCCCCGGCCACCCAGGCCGCGGCCCTCCGCTCCGGCGGGTTCGCCCCCCTCGGACGCACCCTCGCCGTCTTCTCCCTCGCCGCCGTGCTGTCCAGCGGCCAGCTGTACGTGGTGATCCCCCTGCTGCACGGCATGGCCGCCGGCTGGGGCGCCGCCCAGGCGAGCCTCACCTGGCTCGTCACCGCGTTCGGCGTGGGCTACGCCGCCGGATTCCTGATCTTCGGCCCGCTCTCCGACCGGTACGGCCGCAGGCGCCTGATCCTCGCCGGCCTGCTGGCCGCCGCGGTCGCCACCGCCCTCGTCACCGTCGCGCCGGGACCCGGCGCGGCGATCGGGCTCCGCGTGCTCCAGGGCGTCGCGGTCTCGGTCTTCCCCCCGGCGGCCATGGCCTACCTGGGCGAACGCGTCACCCCGCACCGCCGTACGCTGTCACTGGCCACCATCACCAGCGCCTTCCTCGCCGCCGCGGTGCTGCTCCAGGTCGCCGCCCAGGCGCTGGCGGGGGCGATCGGCTGGCGCGGGGTGTTCCTGCTGTCGGCCGCGGGGTTCGCGGCCTCCGCCGTCGCCGCCCGCGCCGTCATGCTGCCCGACCCGCCGCGTACGGCCACCGGCTCCCTCGTCTCCGCCTACCGCGCGATCCCGTCCCTGCTGGCCACCCCCGCGCTGCTGCTCCGCTACGCCGGAACCGTCACCATCCTGACCACGTTCGTCGCCGTCTACACCGGCCTGCAGCTCGCCGGCCCCGCCGAGATCACCGGCTCTCCCCAGGCCCTGCTGGCCCTGCGGATCAGCGGCCTGCCGTCCATGCTGGCCGTCCCGCTGCTGACCCCCGTGCTGGCCCGCTTCCCCGCCCCCCGGCGGGCGACGGCACTGCTCGTGGTGGCGGCCCTCGCGCTCGTCGTCGCCGGGGCCGCCGAACCGGGCGTGACCGGCCTCGCCCTGCTCCTCGCCCTCTACGTCTTCGGCGTCGCCGCCGGCACGCCCGCGGTCAACGAGAACATCGGCGCGATCGCCGGCGGCGCCCGCGGCACCGCCCTGTCCCTGTTCACCTTCTCCCTCTTCCTCGGCGGGAGCCTCGGACCGCAGCTCGCCACCGCCTTCGCCGGCGGCGGGTTCGGCCTCCTGATGTACGGCACGGCCGCCCTGCTCCTCCTCGGCGTCCTGGCCTTGGCCGCCGCCGCCCGCACCGGCCGCGCGTGATCCCGCCCGCGGCGCCCGCGCGTCCCGGAACCCGCGCGTCCCGGAACCCGCGGCCGCCGCACCGGCCGTCCGGCGGCCCCGCCGTACGCCCTGGCCTACCGGGCGGCCGGGCGAGCCGTTACGGTGGGCAGCGCGCGAAAGGAGTTGATCACAATGAGCGAGGCCGGCTTCTGCCCGGAGCTGGGTGACGACGTGCGGGAGGTGCGCGACTGGGTGCGGGAGTTCGCCCGCACGGTCGTCCGCCCCGCCGGGGCCGAGTGGGACGAGCGCGAGGAGACGCCCTGGCCCGTCATCCAGGAGGCCGCCCGGATCGGGCTGTACTCGCTCGACTTCTTCGCGCAGCAGTGGTTCGAGCCCAGCGGCCTGGGCCTGATCGCCGCGTTCGAGGAGCTGTTCTGGGGCGACGCCGGCATCGGCCTGTCCATCGCCGGCACCGGCCTGGCCGCGGCGTCCCTGGCCTCCGGCGGCACCCCCGAGCAGGTGGGGGAGTGGCTGCCGCAGATGTTCGGCACCCCCGACGACGTCAAGGTCGGCGCGTTCTGCGCCTCCGAGCCCGACGCAGGCTCCGACGTCGGCGCCATCCGGACCCGCGCCGTCCCCGACGGCGACGACTGGATCCTCAACGGCGTCAAGACCTGGGTCACCAACGGCGGCATCGCGAACGTCCACGTCGTCGTCGCCTCGGTGGACCCGGCGCTGGGCACCCGGGGCCAGGCGTCCTTCATCGTCCCGCCCGGCACGCCGGGCCTGACGATGGGCCAGAAGTTCAGGAAGCACGGCATCCGCGCCTCCCACACCGCCGAGGTCGTCCTGGAGGACGTCCGGGTGCCGGGCTCGTGCCTGGTCGGCGGCCGGGAGAAGCTGGAGGCCCGGCTGGAGCGGGTCCGCGCCGGAGGGCGGGCGGGCGAGCAGGGGGCGATGCGGACCTTCGAGACGACCCGCCCGGTGGTGGCGGCGATGGCCGTGGGCATCGCCCGCGCGGCGTACGAGTACGCCCGCGACTACGCCCGCGAGCGCGAGCAGTTCGGCCGGAAGATCGGCGAGAACCAGGCGATCGCGTTCCGGCTCGCCGACATGGCCACCCGCGTCGACATGGCCCGCCTGATGACCTGGCGCGCGGCCTGGATGGCCCGCAACGAGCGATCCTTCGGCCAGGCCGAGGGGTCGATGTGCAAGCTCGTGGCCGGCGAGGCCGCCGTCTGGGTGACCGAGCAGGCCATCCAGATCCTCGGCGGAGCCGGCTACACCCGCGAGCACCCGGTCGAGCGCTTCCACCGCGACGCCAAGATCTTCACCATCTTCGAGGGCACGTCCGAGATCCAGCGCCTCATCATCGGCCGCGCGGTCACCGGCCTGCCCGTCCGCTGACCTCGGACGGCACCGGGCCGGCCCCGCCGCCTCTCCCGGCGGCCGGCCCTCACCGCCGGATCGGAGCGCCGGCGAACGCCTCGGCCCTGAAGGAACCGGTCCGCCGGACGTCACGGTGCCGTCCGGCTGCTCCCAGGGAGCCGGGGAACGGGCGGGAAGCCGTACGGGAAGCACGCGCCGTTCCTCGTGGCCGGAGAGCCCGTGCGATGCTTTCCGGAGGACGGGCTTCCTGAGCGGCGGCGCGCGGGGCCGCCCGCCGCCCTCCTGACCGAGAGCGGGTGCGACGTGGGTCATCCGGGCCTCGACGAGGACGTCATCTACCTCGACTACAACGCGACCACGCCGGTCGATCCGCGGGTCGCCGAGGCGGCCTGGCCGTACGTCAGCCGGTTCTTCGGCAACCCCTCGACCTCCTACGCCTACGCCGAGCGGCCGCGCCGGGCCCTGGCCGAGGCCCGGCGCGAGGTGGCCGGGCTCATCGGGAGCCGGCCCGAGGAGATCGTCTTCACCGGCGGCGGGTCGGAGTCCGACGTGACGGCGATCCGCGGGCTGGTCCCGCCCGGCGGGCACGTGGTCACCCAGCGGACCGAGCATCCCGCCGTGCTGCGGACCTGTGAGAGCCTCGCGCGGCTGCACGGCGTCCGCGTCACCCTCCTGCCCGTGGACGAGCGCGGCCTGGTCGATCCGGCCGAGCTGGAGGCGGCCGTCACGGCGCGGACGCACCTGGTTTCGATCATGACGGCCAACGGGGAGACGGGCGTCCTGCAGCCCGTCGCGGAGCTGGCCGGGATCGCGCACCGTCACGGGGCGCTGTTCCACACCGACGCGGCCCAGGCGGCGGGGAAGATCCCGCTGGCGGTCGGCGACCTCGGCGTGGACCTGCTCACCGTGGCCGGCCACAAGCTGTACGCGCCCAAGGGGATCGGCGCGCTCTACGTGCGCGAGGGGGTGGACGTCGAGCCGCTGCTCCACGGCGGAGGCCAGGAGGGAGGGCGGCGGGCCGGCACCGAGAACACCGCCTACGCCGTCGCGCTGGGGGCCGCCGCCCGGATCGCCGCCGAGGAGACGACCCGGGAGGCGGCCCGGCTGAGCGCCCTGCGCGACCTGCTGCACCTGCGGCTGCACCAGCGGCTGCCCGGCAGGGTCCTGCTCAACGGGCATCCCGGCCGGCGGCTGCCCGGCACCCTCAACGTCAGCGTCGCCGGGGTCAGGGGGGCCGACCTCCTCGCCGTGACGCCCCAGGTCGCCGCCGCGACCGGCTCCGCCTGCCACACCGGTGACCCCGAGCCCTCCGCCGTCCTGCTGGCGATGGGGCTGGACCGGGACCGGGCGCTGGGCGCGGTGCGTCTCTCACTGGGGCGGTGGACGACCGAGCGGGACGTCGAGACGGCGGCACGCCTCCTGGCGGACGCGGCGTACCGGCCGGGCGGACCGGCCGCCGCCGTGTCCCCATGACCGGCCTTCCTCATGCCCCGCCCGTCGCTGGTGTCGATCCTGTGCGCCGTCACCCTGCGCGGCGACCGGCCCGTCGGCCCCGTCCACCGCTCGCCGTCCGCCGGCTGAGCGCCGGAAGGCGCCGGGCTGCCCGTGGCCGCGACCGGGTCCTCCCGAGACGGCCGCGGGGAGGACCCGGTTCACCGCCCGGCGCGCGGTACGGCGGTCAGACGCGTGCTGTCAGACGTGGGCCTTCGGGCGTGTGGCGGAGGCGACCGCGACGGCTGCGGCCAGCGGGTCGCGGGCCGGGCGGCCGAGAAGGTCCGTGAGGTCGGGAGCGGTGCCGTCCAGGAAGCCGTGCCGGATGCCCGTGGCGATCGAGGCGAGCATGGGCGGCTGGAACGGCAGGAGCCCCGGCGTCTCCAGGAGCCTGCGCCGGTACTCGCCCAGGCCGATGGCGCGGTGCGGGACCCCGAGCCGGTCGGCCACCTGACCCGCCGTGATCGGCGTACCGACAAGGTCGTAGACGCGCCCACCGTGTCGCGCCGCACCCGCCGCGACGACCGCCGCGGCGTCGGCGAGATCCTCCCGCGCGACCGCCGCCAGGGCCCCGTCCCCGAACGGGGACTCCACGCCGTCTTCGGCCCACATCAGCAGGCCGCCGAAGAGTTCGGCGTACAGGCCGTTGCGCAGGATCGTCCACGGCAGTCCGCTCGCCCGCACAAGGCGTTCGGTGGCACGGTGCGCCGCCGCGAAACCGAGATGGTCGCCGGCCGTGGTCAGGCTCGTGTAGACGACATGGCCGACGCCGTCGCGGACGGCGGCGTCCAGGACCGCCGCGTGCCGCTCGACGACCTGGTCGTCCTCGGCGTAACCGGCGGAGACCAGCACCAGGGCCGACACCCCGGCGAGATCGAGACCCGCGTGGTCGTCGAAGTCGAGACGCCGCATACTCTCGCCCGGCGTGCGGCTTCCGCCCGTCGCGGCGATGCCGCGGGCGTGCAGCGCGGCGAGGGTGGCCGAGCCCAGGTTCCCGTTGGCTCCTGTCACCAGGATCATGTCGATCACAGTCTTCCGTCGTGGTTCTCATCAGTAACTAAGCTTGATCCTGGATCGCCCGCCCACCGGCCACAAGAAGGCAGTTCGATGTCACTCACGCACACCGGGGTAACCGCCCCCGCCGGCCTCGACCCCTGCGGACGCGCGGACCACCCCGACTGCGGCATTCGCGATGTCCTCGACCGCATCGGTGATAAATGGTCGGTGCTCGTGATCGTCGAGCTCGCGGGCGGGCCGCGCCGGTTCCGCGAACTGCAGCGCGCCATCGACGGCATCTCCCAGCGCATGCTCACCCTCACCGTGCGCAGGCTCGAACGCGACGGCCTCGTGCTGCGCACCGTGTACCCGACCGTCCCGGCCCAGGTCGACTACCGCCTGACCGGGACCGGAGCCGATCTGACCCACCTGGTCAAGGCACTCGCCGACTGGTCACTCGCCCACCGCGCCGTCATCGCCGAGGCACGGCACGCGTACGACCAGGCTCACCCCGACAATGACATCCGCTGACGGGGCCGCCGTCGCCGCACACCGGCTCCTCGTCGGGGCGACGCCGGCTAATGCGGCGGGTGCTCAGGACCGGTGGCCGGCTGATCGCGTCACCGCGCCTCCCAATCCAGCTCACCCTTCCGCACCACGGGACGCCAACCGCGGATCGGTCTCCCGGTCTCCAGGGAGCTGGCGGTGGCCCTGAGCAGGGCGAGATAGGAAGGCCAGACGACGTCGCCGTCGAGTTGCAGCCCCGTCTCGTTGAAGTACTCGCCGGTCTTGCCGGTGCGGGTGTCGATGAACAGGTTGCCGCCGTCGATGGCGGTCGCGAACGGCAGGAGATGACCGTCCCACCAGTAGCCGACCATCTCCTCGGGCCCGCCCAGGATGCCGCCGCACAGCATCTTCCAGTCCGCGCGCAACGCCTTGACCGACATGAACTCGTAGAACGGGGCGGGGCCGAACCCGCCCCAGTACCGGGCGCCGTCGTGCCGCAGCAGGGAGGCGCGCAGGTCGTCGGGGAACCTCATGCCCATCGCGGCCTCGGCCCTGGCGATCCGTCCCGGGTCGGCCGGGCCGTACAGGCTCCGGCGGCTCACCGGCGCCCTGGCGGCCAGCCAGCGCTCGATCCGCCGCCATGTCGCGTTCACCCGCGCGCTGATTGCGGGGTCCACGGGTCGCACGACGGGCCGCCGCTGGGCGGGGCGGCAGCCGCTGGCGCGGGCCTGCGCCGGGGTGAGCTCCGGCGAGTCCGGGGACGGGGTCGGGGTGGGGGTCGGTGACGGGCGCGGCGCGCCGGCGCAGCCGCCGGGCAGAGCGCCGGCCGGCTCCTCGCTCCAACGCAGCTCGCAGCCCGCGGTGACGGACGGATACCGGCCGCGCAATGCTGTACCGCTCTCCAGGGAGGAGGCCAGCGCCTCCAGCAGGGCCAGGTAGGAGGGCCAGCCCATCGGGCCGTCGTAGCGCAGGTTCCGGCCGTACTCCTTCTCCCCGACCCGGCCGGTGCGCGGATCGACGAACAGCTCCTGGCCGTAGCCCGTGGCGGCGAACGGCAGCAGGCTGCCGTGCCAGGCGCCGCGCTCGGGGTGCGCCGCCTCCGGCGGACCCTCCATCACCAGTTCATGGCAGTTGTACGCGCGGAGACTGGCGAAGCTGGTCAGCGAGGCCAGGCCGTGGGAGAACGGAAGCTGGAACCCGGCATCGAAGTTCCTGTCGGCCCCGTCGTGGCGGAGCAGCGACGCGTACAGGTCGTCGGGGAGCCGGGCCCGCTGGTAGTGCTCCCACCGGGCGACGTCCCGCGCCTGCGCCGGATGCCGGAGGTTGCGCAGCGTGGCCGAGGCGTGCGCGCCGAGCCAGCGCTCGATCCCGTCCCACGCCCGGTTCACCCGGGCGGTAACCGCCGGGTCGAGGGTGCGCGGGCTGAGGGCGGCCGCCTGCTCGTCAGTGAGGAGCGGTTCGGTGATCACCTCCGGTCCCGATCCCTCTTCCTCCCAGAAGACGGGTTCGCAGCCGGCCGCGCGTGCCTGAGCCGGGCTGAGCGCCCGCGCCCGGATCCTCGCCTCCAGCTCCGTGTCCCGGCGCCCCTCGGAGTCGTAGCAGGTCATCGATATGGAGCCGAAGCCTCCGAAGTCGCACGTGGACGTCTCGGCCGCCTCCGGCGCACCGGCCACGACGACGCTTCCCAGCAGCATGAGGGCGGACGCTGCGCGGACACCACGCGATATCGGCATTCGCCGCACCCTACCGGCTCATTTTGATCTTCACTACAGGCCGACCGGTTCCGGACCTCGATGTTGCCGGTGCCGCCGCTGTACGGCCGGCCGAACACCGGCGACCCGAAGACGGGCTGCGCTTCCGTGGCCACCCTGTAGAACTGTGAAATCGCCTGACGATGAAAAGGCCCAGGGATCCGGTGTCGCGATGTTGCTCCTCCTGGTAAAGGATTTACTGCACTTCTGGGTATGGAGGAGTGGGAGATCCGCGTCACCAACGAGATCCTGGCCTGGATCAACGCCCTGGACGAGTGATCCCGGGTGCAGGTCGTCGATGCCATCGATCGACTGGCCGAAGCCGGCCCGAGCCTGGGCCGCCCGCTGGTCGACAAACTGGAGGGCTCCCAGGTCCACAACTTGAAGGAACTACGCCCCGGCTCGGCGGGCCGCTCCGAAATCCGGATCTTGTTCGTGTTCGATCCATGGCGGTCGGCCATCTTGCTGCTCGGCGGGGACAAGTCCGGCGACTGGTCGGGCTGGTATCGGCAGGCCATCCCCCTTGCCGAAAAACTGTACGGGGAGTACCTGGCCGAACGTGAGACGGAGGAGAAGGACCGATGACGAATTTTCCCAAGTGGAGCGACGTCCGCACCGACATCGTGGCCGCCTCCGGCGGCGAGGAGGCCGTGACCGAGGCCCGACGGCGTAACCAGGCGTACATCGACGGCTACCGGCTGGCCGAACGGCGCAGGATCCTGGGCCTGTCGCAGACCGAGGTCGCTGACCTGATGGGAGTGACCAAGAGCCGGGTCTCCCAGATCGAACGTGGTGAGGTGTCCACCGTGGAGGCCATCGCCCGCTATGTACAGGCCCTCGGCGGGCGGCTCCAGATCTCGGCCGTGTTCGGCGATGACCTGTACATACTCCGTGGCACCGACACCCACGCCGCATGACCCGAACACCGTCTCCGGTGTCCGATCAAGTCCTCTCGTGGGTACGTTCCCCGATGCCGTTCAATTGACGACGGCACCCTTAAAGGATCAGCGTGCCACCCATAGATGATCACGTTGTCATGGAGGCGCATGCGCGGAACCGCGGATTCCCTCCAGTTCGGCAAAACGGGATCTGGCGGCACGGGCGCGACAGGAGTCGTGCAACGCGAAGCGCTGTGCGCCGATGAACCACGTCCGTCGTTTTCCTGGCTGGTGCGGGACCCGCCTCAGGAGGTCATGCGGCTGAACGCCTCGGGGGTGACGATGGGAACGCCGTAGGCGCGGGCCTTGCGCGCCTTGCCGGAGAGCGTGTCGGGGTCGGCGGCGATCAGGAGCCGGACCTTCTTGGTGACATTGGGATGCGGAACGTAGCCCCCTCGACGTGCGAGGTCCTCCCAGTTCTCCCGGTCGCCGTCCATCTCACCGGTGAACACCACCAGATCGCCCGGGGACAGCTGGAAACGGGCGACCGTGGGAGAGGGCTCCCGGGACGCGAGGGCGAGCCCCTCGTCAGCGGAGCCGTCGGGCAGTCCGAGGAGCGCGGCGACGAGGTCCAGATCCTGCCGCTCGGAGGCGGTGACGACGCCGTCGGCCAGGGCGGCGTGCGCCAGCGCGGTCAGGTAGTCGCGATGCAGCCGTTCGGCGTCGGCGCGGGTGAGACCGAGGTCGGCGGCGAGCCGGACGAGGGCGTCGGCTTCACTCGCGGAGATGTGCCGGTCGAGCAGGGCCTGGTCGAGCAGGGCGAGATAGGAGTCGGCCATCACGGGTTGCGGCACGCGGGGGAGCCGGTCGAGGATGCGGGCCAGGAAGTGGGCGTCGCGTTCGGCGGAGACGCCGCGCCGTACCCAGGAGATCCCGGTCTCGGAGAGAGCGGGCCAGGGCGTCCGCGTCGCGGTGGCGAGCAGGGGATGCCACGGGGGAGTGGGGCCGGTCAGGGTGAGGTAATGGCGCAGCAGACCGGCGGCGGCGCGGGCGTCGACGAGTGCGTCGTGGTGGCCGTCGAGCAGGATATCGGCCACGGCGCAGCAGCCGGCGAGGGTACGCGGAGCGTGGGGGAGAAAGCGTACGGCCTCCGTCATGGTGCACACGCCGAGGTCGTGACGGAGCGGCACGGTCACGTTGAGACGCTGGAACTCGTGCGTCAGGAAGCCCAGGTCGAAAGGGAGGTTGTGGGCGACCGGGACGCGTCCGCGAAGCAGGGCGGCCAGTGTGCCGGCGATGTCGGTGAAGGCGGGGGCGTGGCGGATGTCGGCGGCGGTGACGCCGTGGACGTGTTGCGGGCCGAGGTCGCGTCCGGGATTGACCAGAGTGCCCCACTCGCCGGTGACACGGCCGGCGAGGTCGAGATGCACGACGCCGATCTCGATCACCCGGTCGTGCAAGGCGGGGTGCAGTCCCGTGGTTTCCACGTCGATGACCGCGTAACCGGGTAAGCCGTTGAGCATTGGATGCCTTTCTCTGGTGGCCGCCATGCGGACGATTGCATGGCGAGTGCCCGTGAGCAGCCCGAATGGACGTGGTGTGATGGTCTCGTGACGAAACGGGCCGGTAGTGGGGGCAGTCGTCGTCGGCCCGGTTCCCGTCACCGCGCCTTCATGCGGTCCGGCTCGTCTGTCCGCGCCTGTGGCCAGTCTGGGGGAGACGGTCCCGTCCTTCCGGGTGGCGGGCGGTCAAGGGCCCGGTGGCGGCGCGTGCCGTTCTCCCCGGGCCCCTTGTTCCGCAGTCAGGGATCTGAGCGCCTGCGGCTCAGCGGTCGTTCACGGGCAGGGCGGCGTGTTGAACGTGACGCCGTCCAGGAAGTTGCCGAGCGCGGGGCTGCCGCCCGTGGCCGACACCGACTCGAAGGCGAACCGGGTGGTGGTCTGTCCCGGAGGGACGATGTAGGTCCCCGTGTAGCGGCGCCAGGCGGTGTCGTCGTCGGAGATGTCGGGGGAGGAGGCGCCGGTCGGGGTCTGCGCCACGGTCGCGCCCGGCGGGCCGACGAGAACCCGCATCACGTCGGTGCCGAGGCGGCCGCGGTGGTAGAGCGACCAGGTCATCGGTGTCCCCGGCACGGTGGGCAGATCCTGGTAGAGCGTGGAGACCTCGTTGGCGTTCAGTTCGGCGAACTGCTGGCCGTCGGCCGCCGGGACCCCGCTCGCGCCGCCGCGCCAGAACTCCAGCTTGCGGTCGGTGGCGGTGGTCTGCCAGCCGACGGGCGGGTTGGTGGAGGCGTCGGGGATGGAGTAGTCGATCGTGGCCACGGGCGGCGCCTCGAAGCTCCCGTTGACCAGGCTGACCGGTTTCCAGTTGCAGGGGACGGTGACGGTGACCTTGGCGGTGCTGGTCCCGCAGTCGGTGGTGATCGTGTAGGTGAAGGTGTCGGTGCCGCTGAAGCCGGGGTCGGGCGTGTAGACCACGTTGCCGCCGGAGACGGTCGCGGTGCCGTTCGCGGGCTTGGTGACGCCGCCGACCGCCGGTGCGGTGGCGGTGTCGTTGGCCAGGACGGGCACGCTGACGGCCGTGCCCGGCGCGGTGGTGGCGGTGTCGTCGATGGCCGTGGTGGGCGCGATGGACTGCCCGTTCGCGATCTGGATCGGCGGGGCGGGCGTGTTGCCGCCGAGCTGGCCGGGGGCGGCGACGACGCTGCTGATCCCGGTCGGCCGGATGGTCATGGCGTTGCCGGCGGTGCCCTGCCTGACCCGGAAGGTGATGACCTTCGGGGGCGGGTCGGTCTTGGTGCCCGGCGAGGTGATCGTCAGGGTGTTGCCGCCGATGGTCCCGGTGCCGGACTGGCTGACGACGTCGGCGTTCGCCAGGAGGGACGACAGGTCCCAGGTGGTGGTGTAGGTCCTGACCAGCAGCGGCCACTGGGCCGTGCGGTGCGTGACCGTGAGGGTGAAGGTGCCGCCCGGTGTGATCTGCCCGCCCCACAGCGACGGGGAGGTGTCGGCCGAGACCTTTCCGCTGCCCAGCCTCATGCCGAGCGCGTTCTTCCAGTAGTAGTCGACGGGGTAGGTCGCCTGCCCCTGCCGGATGCAGGGCGCGGCGGCCCGGGTGACGGCCTGCGGTGCGGCGGCGTGCGCGCCCGTGTCGGCCGCGACCCGCGCCCCGGCGGAGGCCGGCAACACCGGCAGGACGCAGGCCAGCACGATGAGCGCGGATCTCGGGCGATGCGATCTGAGCACGTGGTTCCCCCTCTGTGAAGATGCCTTCGTAGATCAACTTCACGGGGATGTTACTGTTCGCTCTCATCTCATCGCCCTCGGTGGCGATTGAATGATCTCCGTGTCGCGCTCCGGGCTCCGGGGAGGCGCCGCGAACCGGGCATGGCGGCGGGGTGCGGCGGCCTTCCCCTCGCCGCCGGCCCGAGAAGCCGGCGCCCGGCCCGGTTCCGTCAGGAGGCGACGACCACCAGGGTCCGGGACGCGGCCTGCTTCATCCGGTCGCGCAGCCACAGCGTCTGCTCGGAGGTCTCCCGCGCGCAGGAGCCGACGACGCCGAGCAGCTCCTCGTCCCGGGCGTCCCGGGCGGCCTGCCCGATCAGCGTCCAGCAGAGGTCGCACTCGGCGGCCATGAGGTAGAGGTCGTGCAGGTCGCGCAGCAGCCCCAGGTCGCCGGTGCGGGTGCCGGAGAACAGCGTGGAGTGCGGCCGCTCCGGTTCGCCGGACGTCTCCTCCGCGTATCGCTCGACGAACGGCTCCAGCCTCCGGGAGTGCTCCACGCACTGGCCGGCCAGCCGCTCGCAGGCGTCGTGGAGGTCCGGTTCGCCGGTGTGGCCCCGGCCGATCTCGCTGAACGCGCCGGCCAGCTCGTTCAGCGAGCGGTGCAGCATTCCCAGATAGTGGGCGAGGTACATGGTCCTGCCTCCTCGTGTCCCGCCGGGCAGGTCCGCCCGCCGTACGGTCGCCCGCCCGCTCCTTTCCGGGTGCGCGGACGTGATGGATGATCACCACTCCTACCCCACCGGTCACGGAAACACACCGGACGCGACGCGGACGGACGCGACGGGGCCCGGCCGGTGACGGCCGACGGATGCGGCGGGGCCCGGCCGGTGACGACCGGCCGGGCCCCGCGGAAACCGGGGCCCGGCAACCGGACGGGCCCCGTCCGACTCACCGTGCGGGAGCCGCCCCCGTCAGCAGCGCGGCGTCCGCCTCGGCCTGGACCGCGTCCAGGTCGTCGGCGATCTCGGCGCCCGCCACCGCGTCGGGCAGCGCGTCCTCCATGCGCCGCAGCGGCCGGTACCACAGACCCAGCGCGCCCCACAGCGCCAGCAGCGCGCCGCAGGCGACGAGCAGCAGGCCGACGCCGCGGCCCGGACCCACCCCGACGACGTCGCCGACGACGGTGCCGTCGAGGAGGCCGCCGGGGGCGAGCAGCGGGCCGAAGACGTCGTCGGCCAGCGGCGAGGCGGTCAGGAACGCCAGCGGCGTCATCGACACCGCCATCATCTGGTTGGTGGCCAGCACCCGGCCCTGCAGCTCCAGGCCGACCTTGAGCTGGATGATCGACAGCCAGTGCGCGTTCAGCACGCTGAGCGAGGCCCACGACAGCAGGCCGCCCAGGGCCGCCAACGGCAGCGAGGGCCGCAGGCCGACCAGCAGCACCCCGATCCCGAGGCCGACCACGAAGCCGACCATGCCGATCGCGCGCCGCTCGGTGCCGCCCCAGAACACCATGACCAGCGAGCCCAGCACCGCGCCCAGGCCCTGCATCGCGGTGACCAGGCCGACGCCGCCGACGTCGCTGAACGACATCACCGCCGGCACGGTCACCGACACGGCGAGCATGTTCAGGTAGTTCTGCACGACGAAGAACCCGATCATGATCATCAGCGGGCGGCGCCGTACGAGGAAGCGCCAGCCGCCGACGATGGCCTGGCCGAAGGACTCCTCCAGCCGGTAGAACAGCCGGTCGGGGAAGCGTACGGCCAGCAGCGTGCCGAGCCCGGCGAGGAACGTGACGACGTCCACGGCCACCACGCCGTGCAGGCCGACCAGCGAGATGAGCGCGGCGCCGCCCAGCGGGCCGATGAGCATGCCCAGGCCGGTGCCGAGGTTGGCCAGCGCGTTGGCCTGCATGAGGTACGGCTTGGGCACCAGCTGCGCCACCGCCGCCAGGTAGGCGGGCCGGTGGAAGGCCGCCACCAGTGACAGCATCCCGGCGACGATCCCGACCTGCCAGATCTCCAGCCGTCCCAGCCACAGCAGGATCACCAGGCCGGCGGTGGCCACGGCGGAGACGCCGTCGCAGACGAGCATGATCCGCCGCCGGTCCACCCGGTCGGCCAGCGCGCCGCCCAGCGGCGCCGCCAGCAGCGACGGCAGCAGGGCGAGCATGCTGACCAGGGCGTAGTCCAGCACCCGGCCGCTCTTCTGGTAGGCCCACACGCCCAGCGCGAAGGAGGTCAGCGCCGCGCCGAGCAGCGACAGGGTCTGCCCGGCCGCGACGGTGTAGAAGCGGCGCAGGTCGCGGCGGGCGCTTCCGCCCGACACCCCGACCTCCCCGACCGGCTCGGGCAGGTCGCCCGCGTTCCAGCGGTCCAGGTGGTCGCACATCAGCCGGGCCAGGGAGGCGGCCTGGTGCTTGAGGAAGTAGTGGCCGGCCTTGGGGATCGTGGCCAGCTCCACCCGGTCGGCGAACGCCCCCCACTCGCGGTGGCGCTCCTGGTAGAGCTCGGTCGCCCGGTCCCGCTCGCCGATCACGCACAGCAGCGGCGCGGTGAGCCTGCGCTGCCGCTCGGCGGGTTCGCCGAGGCGGCGGCTGAACCAGCCCTGGGCCTCCTCCACGTCGTGCCGCAGGCCGCGCAGCATGAGCCCGGTGTCGCCGAAGTCCTCGTCGAGGGCGCCCAGCGTGCGCAGGAAGTCGCGCTGGGCGCGGTCGGAGGACCAGCGGTGCGCCGGGAACCTCCGGTTCCACCAGGCCGACAGCCGGCCGGGCAGCCGCGCGTCGGGGAAGCTGCCGCCGACGAAGACGCCGGCGACCGGAGTCCCGGCCTCCTCCAGCCGCAGGGCCAGCTCGGTCGCGGCGGCCGAGCCGACGCAGTGGCCGTACAGCACGATCGGGCCGGTCGCGTCGGCCTGCCCGGCCAGCTCGGCCAGGACCCGGTCGGTCAGCTCGTCCATCGGCAGCACGTCCTCGCCGGGCCGCGCCGGGTCGTGGCCGGGCAGCTCGACGGCGAGCACCGCGGTGGCGGGGGAGAGGCGCGCCAGCTCGGTGGCCAGCGGCTGGAACGCGGCGGCCGAGCCGCCGCCGTAGGGCAGGCACACGACGGTACGGCTCGCCCGGCGCGGACCGGCCAGGCGGTGCAGCAGCCCGGCGGGGGCCTGGGCGCCGCCGTCGAGGTGCGCGGCCAGCTCGCGGATCGTGGGCCGGGTGAACAGGTCGATCACCCGAAGAGCCGGGTCGATCTCCCGTACCGCGCGCACCGCGCGGAAGGAGTCGCCGCCGAGGTGGAAGAAGTCGTCGTCGATCCCGATCTCCGCGACGTCCAGCAGCCTGGACCAGACCTCGGCGATCCGCAGCTCGGTCGGCGTGCCCGGCGCGACCCGCTCACCGGCGGGCGCGGCCTCGGGAAGCGGCAGCCGGGCCCGGTCGATCTTGCCCAGGGGGGTGAGCGGCAGGTCGTCCAGGACGACGATGCCGGACGGCACCATGTAGTCGGGCAGCCGCTCGCGCAGCCCCGCCCGGATCGCGGCGACGTCCACCGAGGCGGGCGCGACCCAGGCGGCCAGCCGCCGGGAGCGGCCCTCGCCGACCGGCAGGACCGCGGCCTCCCGGACGCCGGGCTGCTCCTGCAGCGCGGCCTTCACCTCGCCCAGCTCGACCCGGAAACCCCTGATCTTGACCTGGTCGTCGACCCGGCCGAGGAACTCCACCAGCCCGGCGGAGTTCAGCCGGACCCGGTCGCCGCTGCGGTAGCAGCGGGCGGTCCCGTTCACCGGGTCGGAGACGAACCGTTCGGCGGTCAGGTCGGGGCGGTTCAGGTAGCCGCGGGCCAGGCTGGGCCCGGCGATCCACAGCTCGCCCGGCACCCCGGCGGGCAGCGGGCGGCCCGCCGGGTCGACCACGTAGCAGTCGACGCCGGCCAGCGGCCGGCCCAGCGGGACCGACCCCGAGCCCGACGGCACCTCGGGCACCCGGCCGCCGAGGACCGAGACCGTCGTCTCGGTCGGCCCGCAGTGGATCTGAACCTCCAGGTCGGGGCGGGCCGCGCGGATCCGCTCGGCGAACTCCCACGACGTGGCCTCGCCGGCGAGGATCAGCAGCCGGCGCGGCAGCATCCGGGCCAGGTCGCCGTGGGCGGCCAGCAGCTCCAGGTGGCTGGGCACCATCTTGATCACATCGACCCGGTGGCTCTCCAGGTAGGCGGCGTACGCCTCCGGGTCGGTGGAGGTCTCCTGGTCCACCAGGTGGACCGCCGCGCCCTGGAACAGCGGGCCGTACAGGCAGGTCATCACCAGGTCGGCGGCGATCGTGGAGACCACCGCGTAGGACTCGCACCCCTCGGGCACCAGCCCGGCCAGGCCGTGCAGGTAGTGCAGGACCGAGCGGTGCTCGATCGCCACGCCCTTGGGCCGCCCGGTGGAGCCGGACGTGAAGATCACGTGCAGCAGGTGGCCGGGGGTGACGCCGGCGTCCACCGGCTCCCCGGAACCGCCGGGCCCGCCGGTCCCGGGGGGATCGGCGGCCAGCAGGTCGGGCAGCACCAGCGCGCCGGGCACCCGGCCCGCGTACTCCCGGTCGGTCAGCACGACGCGCGCGCCGGCCGACCGCAGGATGTAGGCCAGCCGGTCGTCGGGGTAGGCGGGGTCCATCGGCAGGTACGCGCCGCCCGCGCGCAGCACGCCGAGCAGCGCCGGGACCAGCCCCCGGTGCCGGTCGACGAGGATGCCGACCGGCTCGTCGGGCCGCACCCCGGCCGCGATCAGGTGCCGGGCCAGGCGGCCGGCCATCCGGTCCGCCTCGCCGTAGGTGATCGAGCCGGAGGCGTCCACCGCGGCGACCGCGTCGGGTGTGCGCCGCGCCCAGCCGGCGGCCACCTCGTGCAGCGGCCGGGTCAGGTCCATCGGGATCCGCGCGCCCGAGACGGCGGGCCCGGTCACCGGTTCCAGCGGCACGGCCGCCGCGGGCGCGTCCAGGTCGGTGAGCATGCCCTCCAGCAGGTTCAGGTACCAGCCGGTCATCCGCAGCGCGGTGGACTCGTCGAACAGGTCGGTGCGGTAGACCAGCTCGCCGTCGTAGTCCTCGCCGGCGTTGACGAAGGCGAGGTTCAGGTCGTACTTGGCGGTGCGCAGCACCGGGTCGACGGACTCGGCGGTCAGGCCGGGGAAGTCCAGCGCCTGCGGCGGGTCGTCCAGGACGTTCAGCATCACCTGGAAGATCGGCGTGGTGGAGAGGTTGCGCTCGGGGTGCAGCCGCTCCACGATCCGCTCGAACGGCACGTCGCGGTGGGTGAGGGCGTCCAGCACCGCGTCCTTGGTCCGGGCCAGCAGCTCCCGGCCGGTCGGCTCGCCGGACCGGTCGCCGCGCAGGACGAGCGTGTTGACGAAGCAGCCCAGCATGCGCGCGGTGTCGGGGTGCAGCCGCCCCGCCTCGGGCACGCCGACCGGCACGTCGTCGGTGCCGGAGACGCGGCCCAGCAGCTCCTGCCAGGCGGCCAGCAGCACCATGAACGGCGTGCAACCGGTCTCGGCGGCGGCCTCGCGGACCCGGGCGGTCAGCGCGGGCGTCAGCCGCACCGGGACGGCCGCGCCGGTCCAGTCGGCGACCGACGGCCGGGCCCGGTCGACCGGCAGGTCCAGCACCGGTTCGAGGCCGGCCAGCCGCTCGGCCCACCAGGTGACGTCGCCCTCCGGCCGCCCGGCGAGCCACGCCGCGTAGTCGGCGTAGCGCACCTGCGGCGGCGCGGGCGGGGCGGTGCGGCCGAGCCGCGCCGCGTACAGGGCGGCCAGCTCGGCCAGCGCCAGGTTCCGCGACCAGGCGTCGAAGGCGATGTGGTGCACGGTCAGCGACAGGACGTGGTCCTCGCCGCCGGGCAGCCGCAGCAGCAGGGCGCGGGCGGGCGGCTCGGCGTCCAGCGCGAACGGCCGGGCCAGCTCCTCGCCCAGCCGCGCCCCCAGCAGGGCGGGGTCGCCGAGGTCCTCCACGGTGACGGGCACCCGGCCCGCCTCGACCGGGGTGGCGCCCTCGTCGGTGACGAGGCTGCGCAGCACCTCGTGCCGGTCGGCGAGGTCGCGCACCGCCCCGGTCAGCGCCTCGGCGTCCAGCGGGCCGCGCAGCCGTACGGCGGTGGGCACGTTGTAGGCGGCCAGGTCGTCCAGCTGGGACAGGAACCACAGCCGGGCCTGGGCGGGCGACAGCGGCGCGGGGCCGCCGGTCGCCTCCCGGACGGGGATCGCCGGGACGGTCTGGGCGGCGGCGCGGCGCGCCGCCGCCAGCCGGGCGGAAAGGGCGCCGCGACGTTCGTCGCTGACGGTCATGGGGCCTCCTTCGCCGGTACGGTGACCGGCGTGTCGTGCGGGTCGGCGGCGGTGGGCGGCGTATCACGCGCGGCGGTGGTGGGCGGCGTGTCCTGCGGGTGGCCGGCGAGCGGCGTGCCGTACCGGTCGCCGGCCGCCGTGGGCCCGCTCACGCCTCCCCCTCCATGTCGTCCAGCAGCAGTTCCTCCAGCCGCGCCGCGTAGCCGGCCAGCGTGCGCCGCTCGAACAGCATGCGCACCGGCAGCCGCAGGCCCAGGGCGTCGCCCAGCCGGGCCGTGACGAGCGCGGCGGTCGCCGAGTGGCCGCCGACGGCGAAGAAGTCGTCGTGCGCGCCGAGGTCGGAGCGGCCCAGCACGGCGGCCCACACCTCGGCGACCAGCAGCTCGGCCTCCGTGCCCGGCGGGATCCACCCGGCCTCGCCGCCGGGCTCGGGCAGCGCGGTGCGGTCGACCTTGCCGGAGGCGGTGAGGGGCAGGGCGTCCATGACCACCCAGCGGCGGGGCACCATGTACTCGGGGAGCCGGGCGGAAAGGCGCCGCTCCAGCCCGCCGGTGTCGGTCCCCGGCGGCGCGGCGACATAGCCGACCAGGTGGTCGCCGCCGTGGACGGTGACCGCCGCGTCGGCGACGTCCTCGCCCTCGCGCAGCAAGGTCTCGATCTCGCCCAGCTCGATCCGGTGGCCGCGGACCTTCACCTGCCGGTCCCGGCGGCCGAGGAAGTCGAGTGTGCCGTCGGGCCGCCAGCGGGCCAGGTCGCCGGTGCGGTAGCGGCGGCCGCCCGCCGGGTCCAGCGGGTCCTCGGTGAACGCCGCGGCGGTCAGCTCCGGCCGGCCGCGGTATCCCCGGGCCACGCCGACGCCGCCGATCCACAGCTCGCCGGCCCTCCCGGGGGGCAGCATCCGGCCCGCCCGGTCCAGCACGTAGGCGCGCTCCCCGGCCAGCGGGACGCCGATCGACACCGGGTCGCCCACCGGGGCGGTGACGCGGACCATGGTGGAGTAGATCGTGGTCTCGGTGGGGCCGTAGGCGTTCCACAGCTCACCGGCCCGTTCCACCAGGTCGGCGGCCAGGGCGGCGTCGAGGACCTCGCCGATGCTGACCACGCGCACGTCCCCGCCGCGCCAGCCGGAGGAGACCAGCATGCGCAGCGTCGTCGGGGTCGCGGTCATCAGCGTGACCCCGGCCTCCGCGATCCGCCGGGCGACGGCCCGCCCGTCGAGCGCGTCGTCGCGGCCCAGCAGCTCCAGCCGCAGGCCGTGGCAGAGGCTCACCCACAGGTCGAAGCCGAACACGTCGAAGGAGAACGGTGTCAGGCCGAGCATCACGTCGTCGGGCCGGATCCCCGGCGCGAGCCGCATCGAGGCGGTGAACGCGGCGAGGTTGGCGTGGGTGATCTCGACGCCCTTGGGCCGGCCGGTGGAGCCGGAGGTGTACAGCACGTAGGCCAGGTCGCCCGGCTCCACCCGGCAGCCGTCGCCGTCCGCCGGGAGGAGGTCCGTGGTCTCCGCCGCGGGCGGCCCGGCCAGGTCGACGACGGTGCAGCCGAACCGGGAGGCCACCTCCAGGCCCTCGCCCGCCGCGAGGATCACCTTGGCGCCCGCGTCCTCGACCTGGTGGCGGAGCCGTTCGAGGGGGTGGCCCGGGTCGAGCGGGACGTAGGCGGCGCCGGCCAGCAGCACGCCCAGCAGCGCCGCGGGCAGGTGGCGGTCGCGGGGCAGGCACACGCCCACGCAGGAACCCGCCGTCGCCGGGCCGAGCGTCGCGGCCGTCCGCCGCGCCCGGGAGACCAGCTCTCCGTAGGTCACGACGCCCTCGGCGTCGGCGACCGCCGGCGCGCCCGGTCGCCGTACGGCCTGCTCCAGCACCGCCTCCACCACGGTCCGCGGCGTGTCGGCGGGCAGCGGCGCACCGGTCCCGGCGGCCAGCAGCGCCGCCCGCTCCTCGGCGCCGACCACCTCGAACGCCGACAGCGGCCGGTCGGGGTGGGCCAGCGCGTCCTCCAGCAGGCGGACCAGCCGGTCGGTGAGGTCCTCGGCCGCGGCCCGGTCCAGGTGCTCCAGGTCGTACTCCACCTGCAGCTCGGGCCCGGCCACGGTGTCGTTGACGTAGACGATCAGCGGCGCCTGGGCGCTGCCCGCGTCCAGCTCGCCGATCAGGTCCACGCCCACGCCGTCACGCTCCAGGGAGAGGGGGACCTCCGCGGGCTGGATGGACAGCGTGACGGGTGTCAGGACCGCGCCGGGCGGCCGTTCGACGCCACTGGCGTCCGCGCGGTCCCGCGAGGGCAGCGCGCGGTGGTCCATCACCCGGGCCGTCGCGGCTCCGGCGTGCCGTACGGCCTCGCGCAGCGACAGCCCGTCGTCCAGACGCAGCCGCACCGGCACCACGTCGACCAGCACGCCGACCACGGACTCCATGCCCGGGGCGGCGCGGTCGGCCACGGCGGCGCCGAGGACGATGTCCGGCCGGTCGGTCAGCCCCGCCACCAGCACGCCCAGCGCCGTCAGGTGGACGGCGAACGGGGTGGCGCCGCAGTCGGCCGCGAGCTCGCCGATCCGCGCGGCCGTCGCCGGGTCGATCCTGCGGACCAGCCGCTCGCCGCTCATCCGGCTGGGACGCCCGTCGAAGCCGGACATCAGCTCGTACGGCGGGACGGCTCCGGCCAGCTCATCGGCCCAGAAGGCCCGCAGCGCCGCGGTGTCCAGGACGGTGTCCTGCTCGTGCAGCGCGACGTCGCCGATCTGCAGCGCCGGCTCGGGCAGGGAGATGTCGCCGGAGTGGGCGAGCCCGTCGAGGAGCTCGCGCATCACGACCCCCAGCGACCAGCCGTCGAACGCGGTGTGGTCGGTCAGCAGCACCAGCTCCGCGCTGTCCGGCCCCGACCACAGCAGGGTGGCCCGCAGCAGCGGCGAGTCCCGTGTGACGTCGAAGTCGCAGGCGACCGCGGCCCGGCGCAGCGCGGCGGCCTCCTCCTCGGACGCCGGGCGGTGCTCGGTCAGCGGCACCGGGACCGGCGGCCCGACCTCGGCGGTCACGCCGTCGGTGACGACGGTGCGCAGCGCCTCGTGGCGGCGCACGATCCCGTCCAGCGCGGCGCGCAGCGGCTCGGCCGAGGCGAGGCCGCGTAAGCCCAGGCGGAAGGCGATGGCGGTGGAGCCGTGGTTCTGGCTGACCTCGCGCATCAGGCACATGTCGCGGTGGGTCACGGTCAGCGGGTAGGTGGTCCGCCCGGCGTTGCGGACCAGCGGCGTCACCGCCACGGGGGCGGCCTCCGCGACGTACGCCGCCAGCTCGGCGACCGTGGGGCGGGCCAGGAACGTCGTCAGCGGGACGCGGACGCCGAACTCGTGCTCGATCCTGACGCAGATCTTGGCCGCGGCCAGGGAGTGGCCGCCCAGGTCGAGGAAGTGGTCGTGCGCGCCGACCCGCTCGGCGCCGAGCACCTCGGCGGTGACGGCGGCGAGCCGCCGCTCGGTCTCGTCGCGGGGGGCGACGAATCCGGCTCCGGAGCTTCCGGCCGTCCCGGCTGCTCCGGCGGCTCCTGCGGTCCCGGCTGCTCCGGCGGCGGAGGAGAACGTCACCGCGGGCAGCCGGGAACGGTCGGCCTTGCCCGTGGGGCCGACCGGGATGGTGTCGAGGAAGACGATCCTCGCGGGGATCATGTAATCGGGCAGCCACTCCCGCAGCCAGGACCGCAGGCTCCCGTCGTCGAGGCCGGGACCGGCCGGTTCGACGTAGGCGACCAGCCGCCGGGTGCCCTCGGAGTCGGTGGGGGCCAGCACGACGGCGTGGTTCACCAGCGGGTGGCGCGCCAGCCTGCCCTGCACCTCGCCCAGCTCGACGCGGAAACCCGCCACCTTCACCTGGTCGTCGATGCGCCCCTCGTAGAAGTGGACCCCGCCCTCCCGGCGGACCAGGTCGCCGGTGCGGTAGTGGCGCACGCCCGCCGCGTCGGTCACGAACCGCTCGGCGGTCAGGTCGGGCCGGTGCAGGTAGCCCCGGCCGACCAGCGGGCCGGCCACCCACAGCTCGCCGATCTCGCCGTCGCCCAGCACCGCGCCGTCGGCGCCGCGCACCGAGAGCTCCGACCAGGCGTACGGCGTGCCGATCGGCGGCTCGCCCGTGGAGTCCCGGGAGATCTCGTGCGCGCAGCAGTGGACGGTGCACTCGGTCGGGCCGTACAGGTTCACCATGCGCCGCACGCCGGGGTTGGCGAAGACGCGGTCGGCCAGCGCCCGGCTCACCGGTTCGCCGCTGGACAGCACCGTGCGGACGTTCGGCGGCAGCGGCTCTCGCAGCAGCGCGGTCAGCGCCGAGGCCGCCGCGCTGACCATCGTCACCTCGTCCCTGGCGGGCAGGGAGTGCAGCGCCAGGGGGCTCTCGGCGATGATCACCGTGCCGCCGAGCAGCAGGGGGAGGTAGAGCTGGGGGACCGACGGGTCGAAGCAGACCGAGGTCGAGGCGAGGAAGCCGGCCAGCTCCTCCTCGGTGAAGTGGTCGGCGTCCCAGCGCAGCAGCGTCATCACGTTGCGGTGCTCGACCATGACGCCCTTGGGGCGGCCGGTCGAGCCGGAGGTGTACATGATGTAGGCCAGATCGGCCGGGTCGGTGGGCCGGCCGGGATCGTTCCAAGGCCGCTCCCCGACGGAGTCCACCGTCACGATCTCGGTCTCCGGCAGCCGCCCGGCCAGCGCGGCGGAGGTGACCACGTGCGACACCCCGGCGTCCTCGACGATGAACTCCAGCCGGTCGGCCGGGAACGCGGACTCCAGCGGCACGTAGGCGGCGCCGGTCTTCCAGACGCCCAGGAGGGCCGCGATCAGCTTCTCGTCGCGGTCCAGGCACACGCCGACGGTCGAGCCCCGGCCCACTCCCCGGGAGAGGAGCTCGTGGGCCATCCGGTTGGCCTGCGCGTTGAGGTCGGTGTAGGTCGTGCGGGTCGTCCCGGCGACGACCGCCGTCCGCTCGGGGGTGCGCCGCACCTGCTCTTCGAAGGCCTTGCAGACCGGTTCGAGCAGCGGGAGTTTGCCAGCCACCTGCGATCTCCTCTGGGGGCGGGGGGTGTGTAGGGACGTACGCGGGCAAGGTTCGCAAAGGTATACGGGCCATACAACGCAAAGATCGTTTCGTTACATTAACGAGGCGAACCGGACATATTTAGATTTGCGTGATGTTCCGCCTTGCTCGCGAAAAGTAACACTCCGTAAGGTCATTCACCGGAGAATTTCACGGTGTGACTCACTGATCGCACGGGGTATCGGGTTTTCTAGTGATATTTACTGACTTTTCCTAGAAAAGTCATGAATTTCAGATAGTAAAGGGTGCTTGTCGCCGGTGACTCTACGCGCTGGTAACCATCGCGACGGCGGCCGGCGGACATGGTGCCGACCGGTCCACCGCTTGTTCTTCGCCGCCCGGTTTTATGGCCGACTCCGCCTTTGTCATTAAATATCCGCTTTAAGGTTGCCGCCTTGCGGGCCGCCTCCCGGGCTCGTTCCTCCGATCGCCCGGCGGGTAATCGACGTGCATGCGGAGAGTAATGATTCGGTGTCATAATGTGACCGTCATGCATCCTTCCGAGAGAGGACCATCATGATCAGATCGGTGTCCAAGGCCGGAGCCGCGGCCCTCGTGACGACCGCCCTGCTCTGCGCCCCCGCGCTCGCCGACACGGCCCCGCGGTCGGCCGCGAGCAACGACGTGTACCGCGACTGGTACTGGACCCACTCCGCCTGCGTGGCGGCCGGCCAGGGCGGGATAGACCGGGGCCACTGGGAGACCTACACCTGTTCCGAGGGCGACTGGCTCTGGCACCTGTGGACCAACCGCTGACCGGCTGACACCCCGGCCGGTCGCACGCCCGCGGGGGCGACGGCCGGCCGGGGCCGCGGGGGCGTCCGGCCGCGGGGAGGCGGAGGGGGACCCGCGGGCGGTTCAGTCGGCGATGTAGCCGATGGAGTGGACCTCGTAGCCGCCGGCGGCCGAGCCGCGCGTGTGCATCACCATGGCGCCGCCCTCGTAGGAGTAGGCGCAGGCGTGCCCCCGGGGCTCCGGCGTGCATCCCTGGAAGATGTGGCGGACGCCGCGCGGGTCGTACGCGGTCCGGAACAGCCTGCCGACCGCCGCGGTGCTGGCGACCTCCAGTCCGGCGTTCCGGTCACCGTGCCGCCAGGCCGAGAAGAGGTGCCCGGCGGCGGCCGAGGGCTTGGTGAGCAGCCGCGAGGTGTACACCCTGGTGACCTTCGAGCCGGAGACGACCATGAGGACGCCGTTGAGGCCGCCCCGCACACGCACGCTGGTGTGGACGAAGCGGCACGCGGCGCCCCGGCACCCGGCGAACTCGTCCGGGGCGCGGTAGCGGTAGGAGAAGATCGCGCGCACCGCGGACGGCGTGGCGACCCGGGCCGCGGCCCCGCGGTCGGCGCGCAGCCAGGCGCGGAACAGCTTCCTGGCCACGGTAGCCGGGGCCGGGGCGGAGGTCGCGGCGGTCGCGGTGGCCGCCGCCCCGGCAGTGATCACCCGCGTGGTGGCCGGGGCGGTCGCGGCGGTGCTCACGGTGGAGGCGGCGGGGGTGGCGCCGGCCGTACGGGCGGAGGCCGGGACGGCGGGGAGCAGCAGCGTGGCGCTCGCCGCGATCGCGGCGCCGCCGAGGATCAGTCTTCTGGACACACCCCGAAGGTAGGGGCTCCAACTTGCACGGGGTTTGAGGATCACTTGCAGGTGCGTTCCGGCTCATCCGGCAGGATTCTCCGGGTGACCGCGGTGTTCATCGGATGAACCGCCGTGGCCCGATGCAGGCTCCCGAAGGAGAGACATGACCCTGAGGCTCTGGTATCCGCGTCCGGCCAGGAACTGGATGGAGGCCCTGCCCGTCGGCAACGGCCGTCTCGGGGCCATGGTGTTCGGCGGCCCGCGGCGGGAGCGCATCGCGCTCAACGTCGACACGCTGTGGTCGGGCGGGCCGCACGGGGCCGGGGTGAGCGACGGTCCCGGGGCCCTCGCGGAGATCCGCCGCCTCCTGCTCGACGAGGACGACCGCCGGGCGGCGGAGGAGGCCGTACGGAGGCTCCAGGGGCCGGAGAGCGAGTCCTACCAGCCCCTCGGTGATCTCCTGCTGACCTACGGGACCGGGGGAGGGGAGCCGGGGGAGGGAGATCCGGGGGGAGACGAGCCGTGTGGGGAGTACCACCGGGAGCTCGACCTCGACCGCGCCGTCGCGGTCACCTCCGCCGGCGGCGTCACCACCGAGGTGCTCGCCTCGGCGCCCGACGGGCTCCTCCTGGTACGGCTGACCTCCTCCTCCGCCCTCGGGTTGCGGGCCGGGCTGCGCACCCCGCACGCGGAGGCCGAGACGGGCCACCCCGACGCGCGCACGCTGACGCTGACCGCCCGCGCGCCCGCCCACGTCGAACCGCACCGGCCGGTCCCCGAGCCCGTCGTCTACCGCGCCGGTGAGGGCATGCTCCTCGCGGTCGCCGTACGGGCATGGGCCGACGGAGGGGCGGTGCGCGCCGCAGGCGGGACGCTGACCGTGGAGGGGGCCACATCGCTCACCCTGGCGCTGGCCGCCGAGACCTCGTTCCGCGGCTGGGACCGGGAGCCGGGGGACGACCGGGGAGAGCCGCTGGAGCGGTGCCTGGCCACGATCGGCGCGGCGGAGCCGTACGGGGCCGGCGAACTGGTCGCGCGGCACGTCGCCGACCACGCCGGGCTGTTCTCGCGGGTGAGCCTGCGCCTCGGCGAGGCGCAGGAGCGGCGGCCGGAGACGGGGGACGGCGAGGCTCCGGAGAGGAGGGAGGCGGGGGACGGCACCCGTGCACCCCTGCCGGACGGCGGGCGGCCCACCGGTGCGCGGCCGGACGGCGGGCGGCCCACCGACGAGCGGCCGGGTGACGAGTGGCCCACCGACGAACGGGTGGCCGCGGTCCGTGCCGGCGCCGACGACCCCGGGCTCGCCGCGCTGCTGTTCGCCTACGGCCGCTACCTCCTGATCGCCTCCTCCCGGCCCGGTACGCAGGCCGCCAACCTCCAGGGCATCTGGAACGAGGACGTGCGGCCCCCCTGGAGCTGCGACTACACCACCAACATCAACGTCCAGATGAACTACTGGCCCGCCGAGACCACGAACCTGCCCGAGTGCCACCTGCCGCTGGCCGACCTGGTGGAGGAACTGGCCTGCTCCGGCGCGCGCACCGCCCGCGAGGTCTACGGCGGCGAAGGCTGGGTCGCCCACCACAACGCGGACCTCTGGCGGGCGAGCTGGGCGATGCCCGGCGAGGCGATGTGGTCGATGTGGCCGATGGCCGGGGCCTGGCTGGTCAGGCATCTGGCCGAGCACGCCGACTTCGCCGGCGACGACGGCTTCCGGATGACGCGGGCGTGGCCGGTGGTGCGGGGGGCCGCGGAGTTCGTGCTCGGCCAGCTCGTCGAGGACGGCGCGGGGCGTCTGGTCACCGCGCCGTCCACCTCGCCGGAGAACTCCTTCCTCGACGCCCGCGGCGAGCACGTGTCGGTCGACGTCACCGCCACCATGGACGTGTGGCTGATCCGCGAGCTGTTCCGCACCGCGGCCGGGCTGGCCGTACGGGCCGGTGACGCGGGGTTCGCCGGGCGGCTGCGCGACGCGCTCGCCCGGGTGCGCGGCCCCGTGATCGGCGCGGACGGCCGCCTGCTGGAGTGGTCGCGGCCGTTCACCGAGCACGAGCCGGGCCACCGCCACCTGTCCCACCTCTACGGGCTGTTCCCCGGCGGTGAGATCGACGTGGACGGCACGCCGGAGCTCGCCACGGCGGCCCGGCGGTCGCTGGAGGCCCGGCTCGCGGCCGGTGGCGGCGGCACCGGCTGGAGCCGCGCCTGGACGATCTGCCTGTGGGCCCGGCTGCGCGACGGCGCGGCGGCGGAGACGGCCGTCCGCGAGGCGCTGCGCGAGCACACCGCAGCCAACCTCATGGGCCTGCACCCCCCGCGGATCTTCCAGATCGACGGCAACCTCGGATTCACCGCGGGCGTGGCCGAGATGCTGCTGCAGAGTCACACCGGGACGCTGCGGCTGCTGCCCGCCCTCCCGCCGGGCTGGCCGGCGGGCGCGGTGACGGGCCTGCGCGCCCGGGGCCCGGTCATCGTGGACCTCGAATGGTCCGGCGGCCTCCTCCGGCGGGCGTCCTTCACCGCCGGGCGTGACCGCGTCGTCGCCCTGGCCCTCCCCGTGGGCGTGACGGGGCCCGACGAGCTGCGCCTGGCGGCGGGTGAGCCCCGGGTCGTGACGTTCGACCCGGCCTGACGGCCGGAGGACTCGGATCCGGTGCCCCTCGGAGGACGGCGGTCCGGGCGGTCAGGCCGCCGAGCAGGTGAGGACCGGCGCGGTGTTCACGCCGTTCCACGAGGCCAGGAAGCCGAAGGCGGTCGAGGCGCCCGCGGCGAGGGAACCGTTCCAGGAGAGGCTTTGTACGGTCACCGCGGAGCCGTTCGCGGAGAGTTCGCCGTTCCAGACCTGGGTGATCCGCTGGCCGTCGGCGAAGGTCCACCGCACCGTCCAGGAGCGGATCGCGGCGGTTCCGGTGTTCCTGACCGTGACCTCGCCCTGGAAGCCGCCCGCCCACTGGTTGGTGTTCCTGAACGTGGCCGAGCAGCCGCCCGCGGGGACGGTGGGGGTGGCCGTGGGAGTGGCAGTGGGGGTGACGGTGGGGGTCGGCGTGATCGAGGGGGTGGGGCTCGGGCGGACGCCGTCCAGCAGGCCGGTGAGCGCCGGGTACCACCGGTCGGACATCTTGCGGTCGCCCGTGGCGTTCGGGTGCACGCCGTCGTAGGTGTCGGTGGCCGTGTCGAAGCCCGTCCACTGGTCCACGACGACGATCGGCGACCGCGCGGTGGAGGTGGCCGCCGCCCAGGCGGGGATGGCGTTGTTGAAGTTCACCGCCCGCTGCCCGCATTCGGCGCAGGTGGACGGGTTCATCGGGATGATCTTGGCGACCAGGATCCTCATGTCGGGGTTGGAGGTCCGCATCTGGCCCACCAGTTTGGTGAACGCGTCGAGGATCGTCGCGGGGGCGATGCTGCTCCACACGTCGTTGGTGCCGAGGTGCATCATCACGACGTCGGGCCTGGTGGCCTCCAGCCAGCCTGGCAGCAGGTTCTGGTTCGCGATGTTGGTCGCCAGGTAGCCGCCATGCCCCTCGTTGTCGCCGTCGTGGGCCACCGAGCAGCCCTGCGGCGGCAGCGTGCCCACGAAGTCGATGTCGGTGTACCCGCTGCTCTGCAGCCTGTTCCAGAGCAGGGCCCGCCAGCAGCCGGGGGAGCCGGTGATCGAGTCGCCGAGCGGCATGATCCTGGTGGCCGCGGCGTCCGCGGGCGCGGAGGCCGCGAACGCCGCGGCCATGAACATCACCGCTCCGGCCAGCGCCGCCAGCATCGCCGAGAAGGCGTTCCTCCGCGTCATCGTCCCCTCCGCCGTCGGTTGAACGGATCGTAGGGGCGCGGTTCCGGCGGCCGGAAGCGACCGGCCGCCGGGACCGCTGTGACCTGCCGGTCCGGCCGAGCCCTCCTGTAACTTTCAGGGCCGGCCCGGCGGACCGGGCGTCTCAGGCTGCCGCGGGGACGGCCACGGGGGAGTAGACGACGCATTGAGCCGACGGCGGCCGGGCGGCGGCTCGGCCTGGTCGCTGCGGAGTCCGTCTTCTACCTCGAGCGGCCGCGCCGCCTGAACGGGCTGCCGCTCTCGCTCGACCTGACCTACCTCGTCCGCGACGTCGGCGATCCCCCGTTCGACGCGAACCTGGAGCGCAACGTTGTCTTCCTGCTGCTGGAACGCGTCGCCGGGCAGCTGCTCGGTCCACCAGGTGGAGGCCACCACGGCGGCAAGGGCCGACCTCCCGCGCTCCATGATGGTGTGTTCGCCGAGATGGTATGTGGCGTCGGTGTGGTCGCCGATATGTTCACGGATCGCTCTGATTCCCCTGCGTTCGGTCATGGTCGGGTGGCACGATGATGACCGTGCGGCTTCGTTACCGGTACCGGCTCTATCCGGACGCCGCCCAGCGTGAAGCGCTGGCGCGGGCGTTTGGGTGTGCCCGGGTGGGTGTTCAACGACGGGCTGCGCGCCCGGCAGGACGCCCACAGGGCCGGCCTGCCGTATGTCTCCGACGGGGAGTTGTCCCAGCGGGTCATCACCGAGGCGAAGCAGACGCCCGAGCGCGCCTGGCTAGGCGAGGTGTCGGCCGTGGTGCTTCAGCAGGCCCTGGCCGACCTGAATGCCGCCTACCGCAACTTCTTCGCTTCCATCACCGGTAAGCGCAAAGGGCCGAAGGTCGCCGCTCCCCGGTTCCGGTCGAAGAAGGACAATCGGCAGGCGATCCGCTTCACCCGCAACGCCCGGTTCACTGTCACGGCGGGCGGGAGACTGCACCTGCCGAAGATCGGGGAGGCGCCGGTGCGGTGGTCGCGGTCCCTGCCATCGGAGCCGTCGTCGGTGACGGTGATCAAGGGACGCGCGCCGCGACTTCGCTCACAAGCTCTCCGCGAACATCATCCGCGACAACCAAGCGGTGTACGTGGAGAACCTATCGTCACAGACGAGCAGCTCACCGCCATGCTGGTGGACGTCCCGCGCCGCGTCCTGTCCCCGGGGGCCCGGACTCCCCAGGCTCCCCGGCCGCACCGTGAGCCGTCCGGCGGCGGGCGGATCCTTCCCGCCGCGCTTCGCCTGATCCTCGGGAAGGATGGCGGGATGTCGCATATCAGGATTCCGGCGGCCGGCATGGCGTCCGGCGCCGCGCAGACGGTCGACGAGACGACCCTGGTGCGCGCCTGCCGGGAGGGGCGGGCCGTACGGGCGCGGAACGGCGGGAGGCTCGTCGTCGAGGCCCGGCTGGTGCGCGAGCTGTGCCGGCGGGGACGCGAGGAGATCGACCCGCGAGGGCTGACCGTCGAGGACGCCAGGATCACCGGAGACCTCGACCTGACGGGGATGGAGGTCCCCTTCCCGCTGCGCTTCACCGGCTGCGTTTTCGACCGGCCCGTCGACCTGGGCGGCGCCGACCTGCACCTGCTGGCACTCGACGGCTGCGCGGTGCCCGGCCTGCGGGCCAACGGGCTGAGAGTCCGCCGTGACCTGGACCTGTCCAGATCACGCGTCACCGGCGATCTGCGGACCACGGCCAGCACCTCCCGCAGCGCGGCCGTATGGCTGTGCGAGTCGGAGATCGGCGGGCGCCTGCTCTGCCTCGACACGGTCATCGAGTCCTCGGACCGGGCGATCCAGGCCGACCGGATGCGGGTCGGCGGGACGGTCCGGCTGCTGCACGGATTCGAGGCGCGCGGCGGACTGCGGCTGCTGGGAGTGCAGGTGGCGGGGTCGCTGGACCTGACCGGCGCCCGGCTGACCCGCCCGGACCGGGGACTGGCGCTGGACCTGGGGGACGCGCAGATCGGCGGCAGCGTCTTCCTCATCGACGACCAGACCGGTCGCCGTCCGCTGGTCCGCGGCTGCGTCAACCTCGGCAACGCCCGGATCTCCGGGCGGCTCCTGATCCGCCACGCCACCTTCGAGCCCGCCGAGATGGTCAGGGGCGCCGGGTACGCCGGCGGGCGCGACGGGGGAGACGCGATCAGCGCCCCGGGGCTCTTCGTCGGCGGCGAACTGAGCGTCGAGGGCGAGTGCCGGATCGGCGGCGGCGTGGACCTCGCGATGGGCTCCTTCGGCGCCGTCGGGATCCACCGGGGAAGCTCGTTCACCGTCGGCGGCGGGCGCGCCCTCGACCTGACCAACGCCGAACTGCGCTCCGGCCTGCTCATCCAGGCGGGGACGGCGGTCGAGGGCACGCTGCGGCTGGCCGGGGCGCACATCAGGGGCGATCTGGTCGTCAGGGACACCCGGTGGAGCCGGCCGGAGAGGGACACGCTCATCGCCGCCCAGGGCGTCACCATCGACGGCGTGGCCGACCTGCGCGGCGTCGAGACCGACGGCGGCAGGGCGGGGTTCCGCTCCGCGACCCTCGGCGGCGTCCTGGATGTCCAGGGCGCGCGCCTGCGCAATCCGGGCGGCGAGGCGCTCGCGCTGCAACAGGCGCTGGTCCGCGGTCCGGTGCTGCTCGGCGGCGGGTTCGCCGCCGAGGGCAGGGTGACGCTGAACCGGTGCGCGGTGGAGGGCCGGCTCGACTGCGACGGCGGCACGTTCGCCGGAGGGCTGGACGCGGTCTCGGTCACGGCGCGCAGCGGCATGCGGCTGCGCTGGGCCGAGATCCCGCCGAGAGTGGACCTGACCGGCGCGTCCACCACGGTGCTCGCGGACGACCCGGCCCGGTGGCCGCGGGATTCGGCGATCTCGGGTTTCGTCTACGACCGGTTCGACGGCGGGTGGGACTGGCGGGCCCGCCGCGACTGGCTGCGCGCGGTCGTCCCCTTCGACGCCGGTCCCTACGAGCAGGCGGCCAGGGTGTTCCGTCAGCACGGACGCCCGGTGGAGGCCGAGAACCTGCTCATCGAGCAGCGGAGGCAGGCCAGGAAGACGCCCCCGCCGGGCGGCCCCTCGCCGAGCCGGTGGATCAGGAACACCCGTGACACGCTCTACGGCCTCACCGTCGGCTACGGCTACCGTCCGGGCCGGGTGCTGTGGATGCTGGGCGCCCTGCTCGCCCTGGTGGGCGTCATGATGATGAGTCCCGTCGTCCAGCAGACCCTCCGGGCCACCGACCCGCGCGGGAACGTCTACGCGGTGGACGGCCGGCTGGTCACCGTGGACGACGTGTCGGCGGCCGGGGACGGCACCGCGACCGCCGCGCCGCGCGGAGCCCGTCCCGGGCCGTGCGGGGACGGGCAGGTGCGCTGCTTCGACCCGCTGTTCTACACCGTCGACACCGTCATCCCGCTCGTCTCCCTGGGCCAGCGCGCGACGTGGTATCCGGAGACGCGCAGCGCGGCGGGGCGGTGGGTCTCGGCGTCGCTGAACGTGGCCGGCCTGCTGGGCTGGCTGCTGTCGACGGTGGTGGTGCTCTCCTTCGCCCGGCTCGCCCGCCCGGCCTGAGGCCGCCGCCGGCGCTCCGCCCAGTCCGGCCGGGAACCGCCGGGAACCGCCGCCGGTCCTCCGTGCCTTCGCCCGCCCGATCCGGGATCACCGCCCACGTCCTTCCTCACCCCCGTACGGACGCCGCCAGGCGCAGCACCTCCGGGTGGTCGGGGCCGAGGGCGAGGCGCTTGACGCGCAGGGCGTCCCGCCGCCGCCGCGCCGCCTCGCCGGCGCGGCCCCGGAGGGCGTCCAGGCGCGCCAGGTTCACCTGGCACACCGCCACCTCGTAGTGGTCGCCGCCCAGGTGCTCGCGAAGGATGCCCTCGGCCCGGCGCAGCGCGTCCTCCGCCTCGTCGAGGTCGCCCCGCTCGGTCAGCAGCGCGCCCAGCACGGTGAGGTCGGCGGCGACCTGGACGTGCCGGGGACCCAGCACCGCCCGCCTGATGCCGATCGCCGCCCGGATATGCCGTTCCCCGTCGTCGTCGCGCCGGGCGTGGGCGAGCCCGGCGAGGTTGTGCAGCGCGTCGGCCCGCGCCAGCGGGTCACCGCCGTACCGCTCCAGCAGGGTCAGCGCCTCCCGGTAGAGGACCTCCGCCTCGCCGTACCGTCCGGTCTCCTTGCACAACACCCCCAGGGCCAGGCGCACCGCCACGAGCCGTCGCCGTCCGGTTCCGCCGGCCGCGCGGGCCGGTTCCTCCGCGCGGCGCAGGTACGCCTCGGCCCGGTCGTACCGTGCCAGCCTGCGCTCGACGTCGCCCAGCAGGACCAGCGCGTCGGCGAGCGGTCCGTCGCGTCCCGGACCCGGCGGCGCGGCGGACAGCGGACCCGCCGCCCGCAGGACGCACTCGCGCGCCGGCCGATGGCGGTGGAGCCCGTGCCACAGCGAGGCGAGCTCCACCATGAGCGCCGGGTGCGCGGCGGGATCCACCCGGCGCGCGACCTCCTCCGCGCGCCGCGCCCACCGCTCGCCCTCGGCGTACCAGCCGCGTCGCAGGCAGTAGGCCCCCCGGAGGACGCGCCGCCGGACCACACGGGCCCGGCGGCGGCCCAGGAGACCGTCAGTCCTCGGCAAGGGACGGCTCGCAGTGGTTGGCGATGCGGATGCCGGCCTCCACGACATCGCTCGTCATGACCGCCAGGAACGGTACGGCCAGCACCGCGGCCGCCATCCGGATACCTCTGATCACTCGCATGGCTGCTCCTCGTCGTCGGGGATGTTCCTCCTCACGGTGGCCGCGGGGACTTGTGACCCGGTTGGAAACGGCTGCCCGTCCGACGCCGGTGCTCCCCGGGGACCGGCGGCTTTCACGGTCCCCGGCCTCCGGTGGCCCGGTGACACGGGAGGCGGGAGGAGCCAGGGGAGCCGCCGTGCCCCGCGGCCTGCGGCGACGTACGATCGACCAATGACCGAAATGACCGAAACAACGCCCGGTTGGCTTTCCCGCGAGGAGCTGGAGCTGACGCGCGAGCGGATGCCCATCCTCTACGTCGACGCCGTGCCCGTGCGCGTCGACGACACCGGGGTGGTCACGCACGTCGGCCTGCTGCTGCGCATCGGATCGGACGGGACGGTCAGCCGCGCCCTGGTCTCCGGGCGGGTCCTCCACCACGAGCGGGTCCGTGACGCGCTGCTGCGCCACCTGGAGAAGGACCTCGGCCCGGTGGCGCTGCCCCGCGTCCCGCCCTCGCCGCAGCCCTTCACCATCGCCGAGTACTTCCCGACCGAGGGCGTCACGCCCTACCACGACCCCCGCCAGCACGCGGTCTCGCTGGCCTACATCGTGCCGGTCGCCGGGGACTGCCGTCCCCGCCAGGACGCCCTCGACCTGGTCTGGTTCACCCCCGAGGAGGCGGCGTCGCCGATGGTGCAGCAGGAGATGACGGGCGGCCAGGGCGTCCTGCTGAAGCAGGCGCTGGCGCACGTCGGCTGCCTCACCTGACATCCCGGCGGCGCGGGCCGGGCGCGGCGGGCGGGAGGGAGCGACTTGATAGGTAGGAGATTTCCTACCTATAGTGGGCGCGTGACCGACACACGCGCCGGGTCCGCCCGGCCAGGCGGCGGCGTGCCGTCGAAAACCGCGGACATGGCCGGGGACCGGGTCTTCGCGGCGCTGGCCAGCCCGGTGCGCCGGGAGGTGCTGCGACTGCTGCGCGAGGAGGGGCCCCAGCCCGTCCAGCGGATCGCCGGCCACTTCGACATGGCCCGCCCCAGCCTCTCCGAGCACCTGAGGGTGCTGCGGGACGCCGGGCTGGTCAGCGAGCGCAAGGCGGGCAGGCAGCGGCTCTACCGGCTGGAGGCGGTCCCGCTGCACGAGGTGCGCGAGTGGCTGGACCCGTTCGAGCGGTTCTGGCGCGAGAGGCTCACCGGGCTGCGCGACCTGCTCGACGACATGGACGAACCCTGACCGTTCCCGGCCGTCCCGCCGCCCGGGGGCGGCGGGCTCCCCACCGGAGGCACCGATGACCGGCGACGACCCGACCGTTCTCCACCTCGACCAGTTCCTGCCGCACCCTCCGGCCAAGGTGTGGCGGGCGCTGACCGAACCGGAGCTGATCGCCAGGTGGCTGATGCCCGGCGACTTCCGGCTGGAGGTCGGGCACCGCTACACCATGCGCGGCGTCGCGATGCCCGGAACCGGGTTCTCCGGCGTCGTCCAGGCCGAGGTGCTGACCTTCACCCCCGGGCGGATGCTCCGCCTCGGCTGGCGCGACGCCGCCCCCGGAGGCGGAGCCGGCGTCGACTGGACGGTCACCTGGACCCTGGAGCCGGAGGGCACCGGCACCCGGCTGTTCCTGACGCACGAGGGCTTCGACCCGGACGACCCCTCCAGCGGCGGGCCCACGCGATCATGGGCGGCGGCTGGCGGTCCCGCGTCGTGCCCGCCCTGGCGGAGGTCCTGGACCGCCTCCCCTTCCCGGACCCTTCCCGGGTGAGGTGAAGAGTCCCCCGGATGACCGGGGCGCCGACCTCGCGGCGGGACGGCCGGAGCCAGGACTCCCGGCTACGGGCGGCTGGAACCCGAACCTCCCGATCCCGGACGGCCGGAGCACGAATTTCCCCGCTCCGGCCGTCCGGGGCACGAACCTCCCCGCCCCGGACGACCGGGGCGTACGAAAGGATGACGATGTCTGACATCGCGGAGAGATACGGCCGGCTCGCGGACGGCTTCCTGGCCCGGATCGAGGCGACGCCCGGCGACCGATGGGACGCCGTCAGCCCCTGCCAGGGCTGGACGGCCCGTGACGTCGTCGCGCACGTCGTCAACGGACACCGCGGGATCATCGCGGCGGTGCGCGGCACGCGCCCGGAACCGGCGCACGGCGTGGGCGTCTCGGGCATGGCGGGTGCCCCGGAGGTGGCTCCGGGCGCGGACCTGGCCGCCGCCTTCGCGGAGTGCCGGGCGGGCGTGCTCGCCGTACTCGCCGATCCGGACCTGGCCGCCGCGGGCTTCCGCGCCCCCATCGGCTCCGTCACCGTGGCGGAGGCGGTCGACACGATCGGCGCGCTGGAACTGCTCGTGCACACCTGGGACCTGGCCCGCGCCGTCGGCGGGGACGAGACCCTGGACGCCGAGGCCGTCGTGCGGACCTACGAGGCCCTGCGTCCCCACTACGCCGCGCTGCAGGCCACCGGCGCGTTCTCCCCGGCGGTCGACCCTCCGGCCGGCGCCGGCCCGCAGACGAGGTTCCTCTGCTTCGCCGGCCGCCGGCCCTGACGGCGGACGCTCTCTCGGCCGCCGCGCCCGGCGAAGGGCGTTCCTCCGGCCCTCGTTCCCGGCGGCGGAGCACTTCCCGGGGCAGGCGCCTGCGGGTCGCCGCCCACGTCAGCCGCCGTGCACGGTGAGGGCGTAGCCCTCGGGGCCGGTGAAGGTGAACATCCGGCCGAAGGGACCGTCCTGCGGCGGGACGAGGATGGGCACGCCCGCGGCGGCGAGGCGGTCGTGCACGGCCTGGGCGTCGGCGGCGAGCCACAGGGCGACGCCCAGGCCGGGCCGCCCGCCGTCGAGGTCGGTGCCGGGCAGGGGCTCGCGGACGGCGAAGGGGATCGGCCGGGTGTCGAACACGATGGCGCGCGGGGGTGCGGCGGGCGCGCGGACGAGGCCGAGGTGCTCCTCGAAGAAGGCGGCTGCGGTCTCGATGTCGCGGACCTGCAGGGCGAGGAAGTCGGGGCCGGTGACGGTGGCGCTCATGGGGTGCTCCCGGGGGTTTCGAACCGGAGTCCTTATGTCAGGACTTTGACATGACCGAAGGTACGCGCACCCTGTTGCCTATGTCAAAATATTGACATGAAAGAAGAGGCGCCGAATCAGACCGAGAAGGTCACGGACCATGTGGGATACCGGCTCAAGCGGGCCGCGGCGGCGTTGCGGTCCGCGATGGACCAGGTGCTGCGCGATCACGACCTGACCGTGCCGCAGTACGCGTGCCTGGAACTGCTGGACGAACGCCCGGGGATCTCCGGGGCCGAGCTGGCCCGGAGCACCTTCGTCACCCGCCAGTCCTCCAGCGTGGTGCTGCGCGGCCTGCAGGAGGCGGATTTGGTCACCCGGCCCGCGACCGCCGACCACGGCCGGGCCCTGCCGGTCCACCTCACCGATGAGGGACTGGCCCGCCTGGAGGCGGCGCGTGCCGCGGTCTACGCGGTCGAGCGGCGCATGATCCAGGCGGTCCCGCCCCGGCGCCTGGACGCCCTGCTGGCCGACCTCGACCGCATGGCCGCCGCCCTCGACGGCTGACCGGCCGCCCGTGAGCGGGCGGACCGGGTTCCGGGTGAATCCGTACGGTCTCGCCGCCCGGCAGGGCACGGCGCGCGTGCGGCGCGACGAGGGAGAGGCCGGACCCGGTCAGGTGGCGAAGCGGCGCAGGAGCCGTTCCGCCTCGGCGAACCCGGCGACCACCTCGGCGACGGTCCGCCGCCGGCGTACCATCCCCACCGCCTGGCCCGCGTAGACGTAGGCGGTGTCGTAGTCGCCGGACCGGCGGGCCGTCTCGAGTTCGGTGCGCGCCTTCTCGTCCGAGGCCAGTTCGTCCTCCCGGCCCGCCCACCGGTCGAAGAACGCGTTGCGCAACGCGCGCCCGCCGTACTCCGGCGGCCAGGCGAGCCGCTGGGCGACGTCGAAGACCCGGCCGTAGGCGGTGTCGGTCTCCCCGGCCGCCAGCACCCGTCCGGTGGCCGCCTCCGGGAGCGTCGTCTCGGCGCAGCCCATGAAAGCCGTGCCCACCCAGGCGCCCGCGGCGCCCGCGGCCAGCACGGCGGCCAGCCCGCGGGCGGTCGCGACACCGCCCGCGGCGATCACCGGTATCCGAACCTCATCCAGGACGCTCTGCAGCAGAGGCAGGGTCGCCACGTCGTCACGCCCGTGCCCGCCCGCTTCGGCGCCCCGCGCCACCACGGCGTCCACCCCGGCCCGTTCGGCGGCACGCGCCTCGCCGGTGGTGCCCGCCTGGGTGACCACGGTGATCCCGGCCCGCCGTAGCCGCTCGACGTGACCGGCGTATGGGCCGAAGCTCACCGAGACCAGGCTCGGCCGGGCGTCGAGGACGGCGTCGAGCTGCGCGGGGCCGCCCTCGACGCCGTCCAGCGCCCAGGCCATGAGCCCGATCCCGTACGGCCGTCCGTCCCCGCCCGCGATCGCGGCCTGCTCCGTGATCCACTCGGCCGTCGCGGTGGCGGAAACGCCGATCATGCCCAGCGCCCCGGCCGCCGACACGGCCGCGGCCAGGCGGCCCGCGCCCACACCGGCCATGGGCGCGCCCACTACGGGTACCTCGATTCCGAACCGCTCGGTCAGCCAGGTGCGCATCACCGCCGCCTCTCCGCCGTCCGCGCGTGCCGCGTCACCCACGCGCCGCGCGCCCGGCCGTCCGCCGTCTTCCGTCGTCCCGACGAGCATGCCACCCCCGTTTCCCGGAGGACGAGTGAGGGTTCAGTCCTCGATGGTGATGCTCATCGCGCCGGCCAGGGCGTGGACGAGCCCCTGGGCGTCCCGGCCGCCGACGGTCGCACCCGCGAAGGCGGTCACGCCGCCGATGCCCAGCAGCACGCAGTCGGTGAAGCGGGCGCCGTCCATCCGGGCGCCGGAGAACTGGGCCCTCGTCAGGTCGCAGCTCTCGAACCGGACCCCCGCAGGTCGGCGTTCTGGAAGGTGGCCTCCGGCATGACGCAGTCGCGGAAGACGACGTTCTCGAAGGACGAGAAGCGGAAGCCCGCCAGATCGGCACGGCAGCCGTCGAACGTCACCTCCCGGAAGACGCACCCGGTCCACGCCATGCCGGTCAGCCGGCTCGCCGACACCCGCGCCCGGTGCATCGACGACATCCCGGCCCGCAGGTTCGACAGGTCGCACCGCTCCAGCTCCACGTCGGTGAAACCGACCCGGCGGGCCCCGGCGGCCCCGGGACCGCCGGCGGATCGAGCCGGGGCGGGGTCCGGACGGTCGCGAGGAGGCCGTCACCGGCGCCGTCGCGCACGGTGGCGGGCACAATGGGGGCGTGTCCCGACGCAGCCCACGTTCTCCGCGCCCGTCCGCCGCCTCCGCCGGTCCCTGCCCGTGCGGGCTGCCCGCGCCATACCGCGACTGCTGCGGACGGCTGCACCGGGGGGAGGCCGCCGCGCCCACCGCGGAGGCGCTGATGCGCTCGCGGTACAGCGCCTTCGCCGTCGGCGACACGGCGTACCTCCTGCGCACCTGGCATCCGCGGACCCGCCCGCCGCGTCTCGACCTCGACCGCTCGCTGCGGTGGACCGGCCTGGAGGTCCTGGAGACGACCGGCGGCAGCGCGTTCCACACCGAGGGCACCGTGCGCTTCCGCGCCTGCTACGTGGAGCGCGGAGCCGAGGGGCGGCTGGAGGAGCACAGCCGTTTCGTCCGCGAGGAGGGCGCCTGGGTGTACGTCGGGGCGCTCCCGGACCCGCCCGCGGGTCCGGTGGGCGATCCGCGGCTTTAGCGGGGTTCACGACACCGGCCGCCGGACGGGTTCCGGGCCGCCGCGACGGGACGACCGGCCCGGCGGGCCGCGTGATCGGAAGATGTCGGCGGCCGCTGCCATAATCCCGATCCATGACAGTTGAGAGAGTCGTGCTCACCGGTGCCGCCGGCCGGGTCGGATCCGTGCTGCGCGAGCCGCTGCGGCGCCGGTTGCGCCGGCTGGTCTCGGTCGACCGGGAGCCGCTGACCGCCCAGGGGCCGGACGAGGAGATCCGCCGGGCCGACCTGGCCGACATCGAGGATGTGGCCTCGGTCATCGAGGGCGCCGACGCGGTCGTGCACCTGGCGGGGGTGCCGGACGAGGCGCCGCTCGCCGACCTCCTGGCCGGCAACGTCCTGGGTACCCACCACGTGCTGGAGGCGGCGCGCCGTACGGGGGTCGGGCGCGTGGTGCTGGCGAGCAGCAACCGGCTGACCGGCTGCTATCCGGCCGCGCAGCCGGTCTCCGCGTCGGCGCCGCCCCGCCCCGACGGGCTGTACGGCGTCAGCAAGGTCGCCGTGGAGGCGCTGGGCCGGCTGTACGCCGACAAGTTCGGCCTGTCGGTTGTGTGCCTGCGCATCGGCAGCCTCGAACCCGAGCCGAGCGAGCCGCGGCACCTGGCCACCTGGCTGAGCCCGCGCGACTGCGCCGGGTTCGTCTGGGCCGCGCTGACCCGGCCCGGCGTCACCTTCACCGCCGCGTACGCGGTCTCGGCCAACACCCGCCGGTACTGGGAGCTCGACGACGGGCTCGGCTACCGGCCCCTCGACGACGCCGAGGCGTACGCCGACCGGATCCCCGGGGTGGCGGAGTACTACGCCGCCGGCCCGCTCCAGGGCGGCGACTTCGCCACCGCCGAGTACACCCTCCGCCACGCCTTCGGCCGGCAGCCGGCCGAAGGGTCCTGAGGGCGGCCGCCGGGCCGGCCGGCCCGGGTCGCGGGCCAGCCGGCCCGGGGCGCACCGCCCGAGACGGCGCGGCGCCCGATGGAGGGCCGGGCGGCTGACGCCGGCCGTCCTCCGCCGTCCCGGCGGGGTTGTGAGGAGGGCCCGCCCCCGCTTTGGGAGCGCCGGCGACCAGGAAGTCGGGCAGGGGCATCGTCGTCCCTCGGTACGCCGTGGTGAATACCGGTCTTCCCTACCAATTTTGTGGGATAGTTTGACCATGGGCCTGGATCCGACACGCTCACAGAGCGCCCACGCCGAGACGCCCCTGACCGCCGCCATCATGGCCGGCCGCTGGATCCGATCGGCGGCCGTCGACGACGAACGGGGGCGGCACTGGCGGGCCAACCCCGACCCGCGCGGCAGGTCGGCGCTCTCCCCGGAGCCCGGCTCGCTCTACGCCGGGGCGGCCGGGATCGTGCTGTTCTTCCTCGAACTCGCCGCCGCCACCGGCCACGAGGCCTACCTGGACGACGCCCGGGCCGGGGCCCGCCACCTCGCCGCCACCTGGCGGGAGCAGCAGGACGTCTCCCTCTACCACGGCTTGGCCGGAACGGTGTTCGCGCTGGCGCAGGCGGGCTGGGTGCTCGGCGACGAGGAGTTCGAGGAGGCGGCCCTGGCCGCCGCCGGCCGGATCGTCCGCGCCGCGCGTCCCGTGCGCGGCGGCCTCGGCTGGTCGCGCGAGCCCGCCCAGCGGGGCGACGGCGGGGTGGTGCTGGGCCTGCTGCACGCCGCCGCCGTCCTCGGGGCTCCCGCCCTGGAGGAGCCGGCCGTCGAGGCGGGCGAGCGCATCGCCGGACAGCCGGTGCCCGGCCATCTCTTCGGCGACTGTCCCGGCCTGCCCGCCGACGCGGTCACCCCGGGCTTCCTGTCCGGTACGGCCGGCACCGCCTTCCTGCTCGCCCGGCTGTACGGCGTCACCGGCGACGTGCGGTTCCTGGAGGCCGCGCGGCGGGGGGCGGACTTCGTCCGCGCGGTCAGCGTCGTCAGCGGCGAGTGCGCGGTCGTCCCGCACCACCTGCCGGAGGGGCGCGGCCTGCACTACCTCGGGTTCTGCTCCGGCTCGGCCGGTGTGGCGAGGATGTTCTACGAGCTGTACCGGGTGACGGGCGAGGCGTCCGACCTGGAGTGGGTGGAGCGGCTGGCGCGCGGCGTCATGCGCAGCGGCGTGCCGTACCGGCGCACGGCCGGGTTCTGGAACTCGGCCTGCCAGTGCTGCGGCACCGCCGGCCTGCTGGAGCTGTTCGTCGGGCTGTGGTCCGAGACCGGGCGGGAGCCGTACCTGGAGTTCGCCCGCGGGCTCGCCGACGACCTGATCGGCCGCGCGGACGGCCACGACGGCCGGGGCCTGCGCTGGTACCAGGCGTACCGGCGGCTGCGGCCGGGAGAGGTGTCGGCCGACACCGGCTACATGGCGGGCGCGGCGGGCGTCGGCGCCGCGCTGCTGCACCTGGACGCCGCGCTGCAGGGCGGGACCCGGCGGCTCATCCTGCTGCCCGACAATCCGTTCCCGGCCATCCCCGCGCCGGCCGCGGTGCTGCGCCGCGAGGGCGGTCACGGCGGCTGAGGGGCCGTCACGGCCCCGGGTGAGGAGCGGTCGCGTCTCCGGGCGGGGAGCCATCACGGTCCCGGGCGGGAGCGGTCGCGTCTCCAGGTGGGGAGCGGTCGCGCCGGCCGGGTGAGGGCATCGGCCACGGGGCCTCCGGCGCGCGCGGGCGCGTCGTCATGGGCAGGTCCGCCCCTATTTCCTGTAATCTTAGTAGGAAAAGTTGACTTATTCGGCGGGGGATCGTAGGTTCGAGGACATGAGCCTGGGGCTTCACCTGACGCGCCGCTCGCACGTGGACTTCTGCCACGTCGCCAGCGCGCAGTGTCGTTGATCGCGGACCATCACCGTCGTTCCGACCGCACTCCCCGAGGGCGTACGGCCGGCCTGCCGCCGCATCCGAACCCTCGCGTCCCCGCGTGGCCGACGACGCCCACGCGTCCTTCCCCTCACTTCCCTCCGGCGCGCCCCGCCAGCGGCACGGCGCCGCACGAGCGCGCCCCTCCACGAGGAACCACCCCCGTGATCAGAACCAGACACGCCCTTCTGTCCCTCCTCCTCGTCGCCGCCCTCGCCGGCTGCGGCTCCGCCTCCGCCTCCGGCTCCTCCCAGCCGGGCGCGCCGGAGGTGACCGAGCTGCGCTACCAGGGCAGCGTCGGCGCCGTCACCTTCCCCGAACTGGCCGAGTCGCTCGGCTACCTCGGGCCGATCAAACTGAAGTGGATCGGCAACACCATCTCCGGCCCGCAGGACATCCAGGCCGCCGCCACCGGGCAGACCGACTTCGGCGGCGCGTTCAACGGCGCGATCGTCAAGCTCAAGGCCGCCAAGGCCCCGATCAAGGCCGTGATCGGCTACTACGGCAGCGACGCCGACAGCTACATCGGCTACTACGTCGCCGGCGACTCGCCGATCAAGGGCCCCCGCGACCTGATCGGCAAGAAGATCGGGGTCAACACCCTGGGCGCCCACCTGGAGGCCGTGCTCAAGGAGTACCTCAAGCGCGGTGGCCTGACCCCGCAGGAGATCGACAAGGTCGAGCTCGTCGTCGTGCCGCCCGTCAACACCGAGCAGGCGCTGCGCCAGGGCCAGATCGACGTGGCCGCGCTGTCCGGCATCCTGCGGGACAAGGCCCTGGAGCGCGGCGGCATCCGCCCCCTGTTCAAGGACATCGACCTGTTCGGCTCCTTCACCGCGGGCAGCGTCGTGCTGACCGAGCGGTTCATCCGGAGCAACCCGAACACCACCCGGAAGTTCGTGGAGGCGTTCGCCAAGGCCGTCAAGTGGACGCAGACCCACTCCCGCCAGGAGGTGATCGCCAGGTACCGGGAGATCATCGCCCGGCGGGGCCGTAACGAGGACCCCTCGACGGTCGGCTTCTGGAAGAGCGGCGGTGTGGCCGCCCGGGGCGGGACGATCGCCGACAAGGACTTCCAGACCTGGATCGACTGGCTGGGACGCGAAGGCGAGATCAGGCCCGGCCAGGTCAAGGCGTCCGACGTCTACACCAACGAGTTCAACCCCTTCGCGAACGGGAGGACCTCGTGAGCGCGCACCTCACCGACAGGGACACCGCGGAGGACATCTCCGCGGACGGCACCGCCGTACCGGCCGCCCCCGGCGCCGCCGCGGAGCGCACCGGGACGGAAGCCGGCGTGCGGCACGCCGGGACGGGGACGGCCGTACGGCCGGTGAAGATCGGGATCCGGGACGTCGGGAAGGTCTTCCGCACCCGCGGCTCGGACCGCCCGTTCACCGCGGTCACCGGGGCGGACCTGGACGTCCGCGAGGGGGAGTTCCTCACCCTCGTCGGCCCGAGCGGCTGCGGCAAGTCCACCCTGCTCGACCTGATCGCCGGACTGACCACGCCGACCAGCGGTGAGATCCTCATCGACGGCCGCGCCGTCGACGGTCCCGGCCTCGACCGGGGCATCGTCTTCCAGCAGTACGCGCTGCTCCCGTGGCGTACGGCCCTGACCAACATCGAGTTCGGGCTGGAGGCCAAGGCCGTCCCGCGGCGGGAACGGCGCGAGCGGGCCCGGCACTACCTGGACCTGGTCGGGCTGACCGGGTTCGAGCACCGCTACCCCCACGAGCTGTCGGGCGGCATGCGCCAGCGCGTCGCGATCGCGCGCAGCCTCGCCTTCGACCCCGACGTGCTGCTGATGGACGAGCCGTTCGCCGCACTGGACGCCCAGACCCGGGAGTCACTGCAGGAGGAGCTGCTGCGGGTGTGGGAGAAGACGCACAAGACGGTCGTGTTCATCACCCACGGAATCGACGAGGCCGTCTACCTGGGCCAGCGGGTCGCCGTCATGACCTCCCGCCCCGGCCGGATCAAGGAGATCGTCGACGTCCGGTTCGACTCACGCGAGGGCGACCTGCGCGCCGACCCGGTGTTCGGCGAGTACCGCCACCACGTCTGGAGCCTGCTGCGCAACGAGGTCGCGGCCGGCCGGGAACAGGAGCGGACCGTTGACTGACATCCTCGCCGCACCCGCGACCGGATCCGCACGGGGTGCCGCCCCGGCCCTGACGCCGTCCGCCACCCCTGTCGTGACCCCGGCCCCGAGCCCGGTGCCGCCCGCTGTCCCTGAGAACCCGGAGATCCCGAAGAACCCGGAGACGCCGGAGAGCCCGGCGGCCTCGCGGTCCACCCGGCTCGGCGGCCTGGCCCGGCTCGGCCGCCGCGTCAGGCCCGGCCGCCTCGTACGGCGGGCGCCGGCCGTGGTGCTGCTCGCCGCGATCTGGGAGCTGCTGCCCCGGACCGGGGCGGTGGACCCGGTGTTCGTGCCGCCGCTGTCGGAGGTGCTGCGCGCCTGGTACGACCTGCTGCTCGGCGGGCAGCTGCTGGAGCACTTCCAGGCGTCGCTGGTCCGCTCCCTCGCCGGGTTCGGCCTGGCCGTCGTGCTGGCCGTACCGCTCGGGCTGGCCATCGGCTGGTACCGGCCCGTCGCCGACTTCCTCAATCCGATCCTGGAGATCTTCCGCAACACCTCGGCGGTGGCCCTCCTGCCGGTGTTCATCCTGATCCTCGGCCTGGGGGAGCCGTCCAAGATCGTATTCGTGTTCTACGCCTGCTCCTGGCCCATCCTGCTCAACACCGTCAGCGGGGTCAGGACCGTGGAGCCGCTGCTGGTCAAGTCGGCCCGCTCCCTGGGGCTCGGCCCGCTCAGCCTCTTCCGGAAGGTCATCCTCCCGGCGGCCGTCCCCACCATCTTCACCGGCATCCGGCTGGCGGGCGCCTCCTCGATCCTCGTCCTGCTGTTCGCCGAGATGGTCGGGGCCAAGGCCGGCCTCGGCTACCTCGTACAGGACGCCCAGTTCAGTTTCCGCATCCCCGACATGTACGCCGGGATCATCACCATCTCCGCCCTCGGCCTGCTGTTCAACCTGCTCCTGCTCGGCGTGGAGCGGCGATTTTCCACCTGGAGGACCACCTGATGCCCATCCGGACGCTCCACCTCAACGCCTTCCTCATGGGCGTCGGCCACCACGAGGCGGCCTGGCGCCACCCGAGCACCGAACCCGCCCGCCTCACCGACGTCCGGCACTACCAGCAGCTCGCCAGGATCGCCGAGCGGGGCCGGCTCGACTCGGTCTTCCTCGCCGACGGCCTCGCCCTGCAGGGCGACGTCCGGCACAACGCGCTGGGCGGCCTGGAACCGCTGACCCTGCTGGCGGCGCTGGCCGCGGTCACCGACCACGTCGGCCTGATCGCGACGGTGTCCACCACCTACAACGAGCCGTTCCACGTGGCCCGCAAGTTCGCCTCGCTGGACCACATCAGCGGCGGCCGGGCCGGCTGGAACATCGTCACCTCCGCGGGTGAGGCCGAGGCGCGCAACTTCGGGATCGACCGCCCCGCCCACGCCGACCGCTACGCCCGGGCCACCGAGTTCCTCGACGTCGTCACCGGGCTGTGGGACAGCTGGGAGGACGACGCCGTCGTCGGCGACCGCCTCGGGGGCCTCTACGCCGACACCGGCCGGATCCACCCGCTCGACCACGAAGGACCCCACTTCCGGGTCCGCGGCCCGCTCAACACCTCCCGCCCGCCGCAGGGCCACCCGCTGCTGGTGCAGGCCGGCTCCTCCGAGGACGGCAAGGACTTCGCGGCCCGGTACGCCGAGGCGGTCTTCACCGCCCAGCAGACCCTCGCCGACGCCCAGGCGTTCTACACCGACATCAAGGGCCGCCTCGCCCGGTACGGCAGGGGCCCCGGCGACCTGCTGGTCCTCCCCGGCATCTCCCCGATCATCGGCTCCACCGAGCGGGAGGCGCGCCGGCTGGAACAGGAGCTGCAGGACCTCATCATCCCCGCGTACGGCCTGGCCCAGCTGTCCCACCTGGTGGGCATCGAGCTGACGGAGGACGCGCTGGACCGCCCCCTGCCGGACGTCTCCGCCGAGACGGAGGGGGCGCAGAGCCGCCGTCGGCTCGTCATCGACCTCGCCCGCCGGGAGAACCTGACCGTCCGGCGGCTCCTCGGCCGCCTCGCGGGCGGCCGGGGACACCGGGTCGTCGCCGGGACCCCCGAGCGGATCGCCGACGAGATCCAGCTCTGGTTCGAGAACGGCGCCGCCGACGGCTTCAACATCATGCCGCCGGTCCTGCCGTCCGGCCTGGAGGACTTCGTCGACCACGTCGTGCCGGAACTGCAGATCAGGGGCCTGTTCCGGCGGGAGTACGAGGGCCGCACTCTGCGCGACAACTACGACCTGCCCCGGCCGGCCTCCCGCCACGCGCGGCCCTCCGGGGCGGCCACGCCGGCCACGGTGGGCTCAGTGGGCTCAGCGGGCTCGGTGGAGCCGGTGGACGCGGTGGTGGCCTCGTGACCTCCATCGTGACGCTGGTCGGCAACCCCCGCGGAGGGTCCAGGACGCGGATCGCGGCGATCGCGGCGGCCGAGGCGGTCGGAGAGCGGATCGGGCGCGACGGCACCCACGAGGTCGTGGACCTGTCGGCGCTCGGGCCGCAGCTGCTCGCGCCCGGCCCGTCCGCGGGCGTGGAGGTGGCGCTGGAACTCGTCGGGGGCGCGGACGTGCTCGTGGTGGCCAGCCCCACCTACAAGGGCACCTACACCGGCCTGCTCAAGGCGTTCCTCGACCGGCTGCCCCCGGCCGCGCTGGCCGGGGGCGTGGCGCTGCCGGTGCTGGTCATGGGCGACCCCCGGCACGCCCTCGCCGTCGAGGTGCACCTGCGGCCCCTCCTGGTGGAGCTCGGCGCGCACGTCCCCACCCCGGGGCTGGCGCTCCTGGAGGCGGAGATCCCGGATCTCGGCGAGGTCCTCGCGCGCTGGGCCGGCAGGGTCGCCCCCCAAGTGGCGGCGGCGGTCAGGGAGGGAGCGGGAACATGACGGAGAGCTCGCGAAACCGGTCCGCGTCCCAGGGCGGGACCGCGACGAAGACCCCGCGGCGCCGGCCCGTGCCCGTTCCGGTGAGCGGGGATGTGCCGGAGCCATCCCGGATCGTGCCCGTTCCCGTCGGCGGAGGAGCGACGGAAACCCCGTGGGGCGGGCCCGTGGACCACGACACGTTCCGGCGGGCCCTCGCCGTACACGCCGCGGGGGTCGTCGTGATCACCGCGCAGAGCGGGGGCATCCCGGCCGGGCTGACCGCGACCTCGTTCTCCTCGGTCAGTCTGGAGCCGCCGCTGGTCTCCTTCTGCGTGGACCGGGGCTCGGCCACCTGGCCCCGGCTGCGGGCGGCGGACCACTTCGCGGTCAACATCCTCGCCGGCGACCAGGCGGCACTGGCCGCGCGGTTCGCCGGCAAGGGCGTCGACCGTTTCGCCGAACCCACCCGGTGGCGTCCCGGGCCGCTCGGGGCGCCGCTGCTGCAGGACGTCTCCGCCCACCTGGTCTGCCTGCCCCACCGGACGGTCGACGTGGGCGACCACATCCTCGTCGTCGGCCTGGTCGCCGAGGCGAGCGTGCACGACCGGGACCTGCCGCTGCTGTACCACCGGGGCCGGTTCGGGCGGTTCGTCGCCCACTCCTGACCCGGTACGGCGCCCCGGAGGGGAGGTCTCCCCCGTGAAGGTCTCCGGCGGCGCCGTCACCGGACGGCCGGGACGCCGCCCGCCGGACTGGGGCGGGCGGCGTCCCGTGGCCGTCATCCCGGGCCGGGGCCGGCCCGCCCCGGTGGATCCGGGTCCCGGCCCCGGCCGTCATCCGGGGCCGGGCCCGCTTCCACCGGCCCCGGTCCCGGCCTCGTTCCCCCGGCCCGGACGCCGGGCCCGGCCGGTCCGCCATCCGGGATCGGTCACCTCACCGATCGCCTCATGACCTTCGCGGTCGGCCGGCTCCCCGACCGCCTTCATCGCTCCGGGGTGATCGGGAAGGATGGCCGGATGACACACGTCGAGGACTCATGGGAGCCGGTGCCCCTGACGGAGGCCGTCCGGCTGTTCCGGGAATCGGCCGCGCCCTGGTGGGTCGGTGGAGGCTACGCCGTGGAACTGGCAGCCGGCCGGTCCTGGCGGGAGCACGCCGACGTCGACATCGGCCTGCTGCGCCGCGACCAGCACGCGATCCGTCGCGTGCTGTCCGGCTGGGACTGTCACGTCGCCGACCCGCCGGGCACCCTGCGGCCCTGGCCGGTCGGGGAGACCCTGCCGGTCGATGCACACGACGTATGGGTGCGCGAACACGCCGGAGGCCCTTGGCGCTTCCAGCTGATGCTGGACGAGTCCGACGGAGACGAATGGGTCTACCGCCGCGACGGACGCATCCGCCGTCCACTGGACTCCCTCACCGTCGCCGACGACGGTTTCCGCCGGCTGGCTCTGGATGTTCAGCTGCTCTACAAGGCCAGGGGGCGGCGGGCCAAGGACGAGGCGGACTTCGCCGAGGCGCTGCCCGCGTTGACCGCCGTGCAGCGGTGCTGGCTGAACGAGGCGCTGGCGATCGAGCACGGTGCCCACCCCTGGCGTGCCTGGCTGGACGACCGGAGCACACGGAACGGATGAGCGGGCGGGGCAACGGTGCCGGACCGGCCCCGGCCCCGGTCGTCAGCCGGGGCCGGGGCCCGGATCAGTCGTCGCCCCAGTCGCCGCCGCCGAAGTCACCGCCGTCGTCGTCGCCCTCGAAGGCGTCGCCGATCTCGTCGACGATCTCGGCCGCCACGAAACCGCCGACCAGCCCGGCCGCGCCCGCCGCGGCGACGGCCCCGAGGCCGGGCCCGCCGTGATGACCGTGGTGCCCGCCGTGGGCGTACGGGTCGTGATGGCCGCCGTGTGCGTAGGGGTCATGGTGCCCGGCGTGTCCGTGGGCGCCGCCGTGGCCGTGCTGGGACAGGGCGGCCAGCCAGCCGTTGATCTCGGAGGCCCAGTCACGGTGCGCGGCCTCGTCGTGGCCGACGCGCCAGCGGCCGAAGGAGTCGCCGCCCGAGCCGTGGAAGCCGCCGCGCCGGTCGGCCTCCAGGACGACGTCCATGCCGCCGGGACCGGAGACGAAGGTCAGCTCCACCTCGTTGACCAGGCCCGAGTAGGCGGGCGGCGGGTAGAACTCGATCTCCTGGTAGAACGGCAGCCGCTGGTCGGCGCCGTAGATGTGGCCCTGCTCCAGGTCGGCGCTCTTGAACTGGAAGCCGAGTCGGCCGAAGGCCCCCAGGACCGCCTCCTGGGAGGGCAGCGGCTCGATCTCGACCGGGTCCATGTCGCCCTTGTCGACCGCGCCGGCGACCGCCAGCTCGGTGCGCACGCCCATCGCCATGCCGTGCAGGCGCTGACCGTGGATCTCGGTGATCGGCGCCTCCCACGGGACGGGGAGCTCGAAGGGGATGACGCGGTCCTCGCCGGCGCGCAGCCGGAACGCCCCGGAGACCTCGGCGCGCAGGAACTCCATCAGCCCGACGTGCTCGCCCTCGCCGTGCTCGGCCTCCACCCGGGTGACCAGGCTCAGCGCGACGTACTGGATGTCGGTGTCGAAGTCACCGCCCTTGATCCGCACCTCGCCGCGCAGCGGCCCGCCCGGCCGTACGCGCGGCGTGGCCAGGACCGTGTCCACTGACGGACCCCCGACCCCCAGGGCCCCCAACATGCGCTTGAAGATCACGGCTTCCTCTCCCTGTGACGTCCTGCGTGGTGAACCGTACGCTGAAACGATCAACCGGGGAGCGCGGTTCCCGCCTTTCTCGCCGAGATTCCACCAGGAGGGCGGACGCGCGGCCGTCACGCCGGGCCGGGGCGGGTGATGCGTTCGAGCCAGCGCAGCAGGAGGGTGGTCTCGGCCGGTTCGAGGGCTTCGGTGCCGGAGAGGAGAAGCTGCGCGTGCAGGCGCAGCGCGGCGGTGCGCAGCGGGTCCGCGTCGTCCTGGACGCCCGTCTCGGCGAGCACGTGCGAGAAGACGGCGTCGCGCATGCGGTGTGACAGCGCGGGGTCGTCGAACAGGTCCGGCCTGGCGATGTGGTCGAGGGCGATCCCGACGGTGGCCGACAGGACCAGCTGGGCGGCGGTCCGCGGCCCGACCCGCAACGCGCCCGTCGCGGCGCACCGTACGAGCGTGGCCTCCGGCAGGTCGAAGACGCGGTCACGGGCGGTCGAGCGGGACCACGGCCGGGGGGTGAACATCAGCTGGTACAGCGCCGGGTTCTCCCTCGCGAACGCCATGTGGCCGTCCCAGCCGGCGAGCAGGTCGGCCACCGGGTCGTCCGTCCGCTCCTGGGCGGCCTTGAGCGCGGCGTACCGCTCGTACCCGTGGTCGGCGACGGCGTCGAGGAGTCCTCGCTTGTCACCGAACAGGCGGTAGAGCACGGGCTGGCTCACCCCGACCGCCACCGACCTGTTCCTCGACGGCAAGGACGAGGCCACGATCGAACGGCTCGCCAAGCAGCCCCCGCTGGAACGACTCGGCACCCCGGATGACATCGCCGAGGTCGTCGCCTTCCTGGCGAGCCCGGCCGGGCACTGGGTCAACGGGCAGGTCGTGCGCGCGAACGGCGGGATCGTCTGACGAGGTCCGGCCGCCGCCGTCCGGCGGGACGGCGGCGGCGCGGAGGAGGACCGGAGGAGGACCGGAGGGTCAGCCGCCGTAGGCGAGGTTGGGGCGCAGCCAGCGCTCGATCTCGGCGACCGGAAGGCCGCGCCGTACCGCGTAGTCCTCGATCTGGTCCCTGCCCAGCCGCCCGACGGTGAAGTACCGCGACGCCGGGTGGGCGAACATCAGCCCGCTGACGCTGGCGGCCGGGGTCATCGCGAAGGACTCCGTCAGGTCCATGCCGATCCGCCGGGCGCCCAGCAGGTCGAACAGGTCGAGCTTCTGGCTGTGGTCGGGGCTCGCCGGATAGCCGAACGCGGGCCGGATGCCGCGGAACCGCTCCGCGTGCAGTTCGGCGAGCGACGGGTCGGCGTCCGGTTCGAACCACTCGCGCCGGGCCCGCAGGTGGACCCACTCGGCGAACGCCTCGGCGAGCCGGTCGGCGAGGGCCTTGACCATGATCGACCGGTAGTCGTCGTTGTCGGCCTCGAACCCGGCGGCGAGCTCCTCGGCGCCGTGCACGGTCACGGCGAAGCCGCCGAGGTGGTCACCGGCCGGGGCCACGTAGTCGGCGAGACACCGGTTGGGCCGCCCCTCGGGCTTGGCGGTCTGCTGGCGCAGCATCGGCAGCCGCACGGCGCCGCCAGCGGTGTCATCGGTGTCACCGGTGTCCACCACGAGGTCGTCGCCCTCGGAGCGGGCCGGCCAGAAGCCGTAGACGCCCCGCGCCCGCAGCGTGCCCGCGGCGATGATCTCGTCGAGCAGCGTGTTGGCGTCGTCGAACAGCTCGCGTGCCACCGGCTGGTCGAGGATCGCCGGATACTTGCCCTTCAGCTCCCAGGCCAGGAAGAAGAACTGCCAGTCGATCATCTCGCGGAGTTCGGCCAGGCCGGGCTCGACGACGCGGACGCCGGTGAAGGCGGGCACGGGCAGGTCGTCGAAGGAGACCCGCTCGGGGTTGGCGCGGGCCCGCGCCAGCGTCAGCATCGGGCTGCGCTCCCGGGAGGCGTGCTGCTCGCGCAGCCGCTCCTGCTCGGCGCGGTTGGCCACATCCAGCTCCTCGGCGCGGCCCGGGTCCAGCAGGTCGGAGACCACGCCGACCACCCGGGAGGCGTCGAGCACGTGGACCACCGAGCCGCCGTAGGCGGGGGCGATGCGCACCGCGGTGTGCTGGCGCGAGGTCGTGGCGCCGCCGATCAGCAGCGGCAGCCGCATCCCGCGGCGCTCCATCTCGGCGGCGACCGAGGTCATCTCGTCCAGCGACGGGGTGATCAGCCCCGACAGGCCGACGGCGTCGGCGCCCTCGGCGACCGCGGTGTCGAGGATGAGCGAGGCGGGAGCCATCACGCCGAGGTCGACGACCTCGTAGTTGTTGCAGCCCAGGACGACGCCCACGATGTTCTTGCCGATGTCGTGCACGTCGCCCTTGACGGTCGCGAGCACCACCTTGCCGCTGCCCCGCCCGGCGTCGCCGGCCATGCCGCCCGTACGGGTCGCGCGGGCCGCGGTGCCGCCGGTCACGGCGCCGGCCGCGGCGCCCGAAGCGGCCTCGCCCGAAGCCGCGCCGTCCGCGCCACCCGCCGCGGTCCCGTCCGTGGCGTCCGCGTCACCGGCCTCGGCCGCCGCGAGCCGCGCCCGCTCCTTCTCCGCCTCCATGAACGGCTCCAGGTAGGCGACCGAACGCTTCATCACCCGCGCGCTCTTGACCACCTGCGGCAGGAACATCTTCCCCGAGCCGAACAGGTCGCCCACGATCTTCATGCCGTCCATGAGCGGGCCCTCGATCACGTCGAGGGGCCGGGCCGCCTGCCGCCGGGCCTCCTCGGTGTCCTCCTCGACGAAGTCGGCCACGCCGTGCACGAGCGCGTGCGCCAGGCGCTTCTCCACCGGCGCGTCGCGCCAGGACAGGTCCACCGTACGGCGGGTGCCGCTCCCGCTGACCGTCTCGGCGAACGAGACCAGCCGGTCGGTGGCGTCGGGACGCCGGTCGAAGATGACGTCCTCGACGAGCTCCAGCAGGTCGGCGGGGATGTCCTGGTAGACGGCGAGCTGCCCGGCGTTGACGATGCCCATGTCCAGCCCGGCGCGCACGGCGTGGAAGAGGAACGCCGAGTGCATCGCCTCCCGCACGACGTCGTTGCCGCGGAAGGAGAACGACAGGTTGGAGATGCCGCCGCTGGTCCGCACCCCGGGGCAGCGCTCCTTGATGAGCGGCAGCGCCTCGATGAACGCCTTGGCGTAGCCGTTGTGCTCGGAGATGCCGGTGGCGACCGCCAGGACGTTCGGGTCGAACACGATGTCCTCGGCGGGGAAGCCCGCCTTCTGCGTGAGCAGGTCGTAGGCGCGGCCGCAGATCTCCACCTTGCGCTCGACGGTGTCGGCCTGTCCCTGCTCGTCGAAGGCCATGACGACCACGCCGGCGCCGTGGTCGCGGATGTGCCGCGCCTGCGCCAGGAACGGCTCCTCGCCCTCCTTGAGGCTGATCGAGTTGACCACGCCCTTGCCCTGCACGCACCTGAGCCCGGCCTCCAGCACGCTCCACCGCGAGCTGTCGATCATGATCGGGACGCGGGCCACCTCCGGCTCGGTCGCGATCAGGTTCAGGAACGTCGTCATGGCCCGCTCGCTGTCGAGCAGGTCGGCGTCCATGTTCACGTCGAGGAGGTTGGCGCCGCCGCGCACCTGCTCCAGCGCGACGTCCACGGCGGCCTGGTGGTCGCCCGCCTCGATGAGGCGGCGGAACCGCGCCGAGCCGGTGACGTTGGTGCGCTCGCCGATCATCACGAAACCGGTGTCCTCGCCGATCTCGAACGGCTCCAGCCCGCTGAGACGGGTCCGCGCGGGCGGCCCCGGGACCCGGCGCGGGTCGAGCCGGGACACCGCGCCGGCGATCCGCTCGATGTGGCCCGGTGTGGTCCCGCAGCAGCCGCCCACGATGTTCACCGTCCCGGCCGCGGCGAACTCGCCGAGCAGCCCGGCGGTCTCCTCGGGCGTCTGGTCGTAGCCGCCGAAGGCGTTCGGCAGCCCGGCGTTGGGGTGGCAGGCCACGTACGTGCCGGCCAGGCGCGACAGCTCGGCGACGTGCGGGCGCATCTCCTCGGCGCCCAGCGAGCAGTTCACCCCCACGACCAGGGGTTCGGCGTGCGCGACCGAGGTCCAGAACGCCTCCACGGTCTGGCCCGACAGCGTGCGCCCGCTCAGGTCCACGATCGTCACCGAGATCCACAGCGGCAGGTGCGGGGCGACGTCGCGGGCCGCGGCGACCGCGGCCTTGGCGTTGAGCGTGTCGAAGATCGTCTCGATCAGCAGCAGGTCGACGCCGCCCTCGGCCAGCGCGCCGATCTGCTCGGCGTAGGCGGCGTACACGTCGTCGAACGTGACCGCCCGGTAGGCGGGGTCATCCACGCGCGGCGACAGCGAGAGCGTGACGTTCAGCGGGCCGACCGAGCCGGCCACGAACCGGCCTCCGGCCTCGTCGGCGGCCTGACGGGCGATCTGGGCGCCCCGCACGTTCATCTCCCGCACCAGCGACTGCAGGCCGTAGTCGGCCTGGCCGATGCTCGTCGCGGTGAAGGTGTTGGTCGTGGTGATGTCCGCGCCCGCGGCGAGGTAGCGGCGGTGGACGTCGAGGACGAGGTCGGGGCGGGTGAGGTTCAGCAGGTCGGGGTCGCCGGTCACGTCGAGCGGGTGGTCGCCCAGGATCTCGCCGCGGTAGTCGGCGGGGGTGAGCCCGGCGCCCTGCAGCATCGTGCCCCACGCCCCGTCGAGCACGGCGATCCGCCGGTCCAGCAGCTCGCGCAGCGCGCGGGTCCGGCCGGCCGCCCGGGTCACCGCCGCGTCCGGCGCGCCGCCGGAGGCGGGGGCGCCGGCGGAGGCGTCCGCGGGGGCGCCGGGAGCGGTGTCGCGGGCGGTCCCGGGAGCGTTCTCACGGGCGTTCTCGCCGGCTGAGGACATGTTCATAGGCTCACCTCCGTTGTCGGAGGCGCCCTTGTCGAACAGGTAGGGGACCGAGCGTGGCGGGTCTTGGCCCGTTGCAGCGCCTCTCGGCCTTTCCGGATCAAGGTTAGCCCGGCCGCCCCCGTCCGGGCCAACTCGTTCCGGTCCGCGGGACGAGATTCGCACGCCAGCGGAAACCGGCGACGCCGTACGGCGGGCCCGGACCGCTCCGGACCTCGCGCGGTCCCGACCCCATACGGCCGGGGTCCGTGCGGCCCGAACCTCGTGCGGTTCGAGCCTCGTGCGGCCTGAGCCTTGTGCGGTTCGAAACTCGTGCGGCCCGGAATCCGCTCGGCCGGGACCCGCACGGGAGGAACCGGGCGGTCAGCCCTGGAGCGCCAGGGCGAGGCGGCGGGCGAGGCCGGTGTTGCGGCGCCCGCCGAGCCGGTGGACCGCCGTCTCCAGCGCCTCGCGCCGGCCGACCAGGACCACCCACGCCTTCGCCCGGGTGACCAGGGTGTAGAGCAGCCGGCGGCGCAGCATGACGCCCCCGGCCTCGGCGACGATCGGCGCCACCACGAACGGGTACTCGCTGCCCTGCGAGCGGTGCACGCTGACGGCGTAGGCGTGGGTCAGCTCGTCGAGCTCGTCGAAGCCGTACTCGACGACCTGGCCGTCGTCGGTGCGGATCTCGACGATCCGGCTCTCCGGGACGACCTCGGTGACCGTGCCGGTCTCACCGTTGAAGACGCCCTTGTCGTAGTTGTTGCGGATCGGCATGACGCGGTCGCCGACGCGGAAGACCGTGGAGCCCGCCCAGTGCTCGGCCGTGCCGTCGCGGGCGGGGTTGAGCCGCTCCTGGATCATCCGGCCCAGCTCGACGGTGCCGGTGGGGCCCCTGCGCATCGGGCACAGCACCTGCACCTCGCCCGGGTCCACCTTCTGCTTGCGGGGGATCGCCACCGTCGCCAGGTGGACCACCCGCTCGGCGACCTGCTCGGGGTCGTCGAGCTCCTCGAACCAGAAACCGCCGCCGCCGGGGACCGCCGGCACCTCACCGGCCCGGATCCGGTGGGCGGCCTCGATGATCCCGCTGCCCTCGGCCTGGCGGAAGACGTGCGTCAGCCGTACCCGCGGGATCTCCTCGACGCGCAGCAGGTCGGCCAGCACGCTGCCGGGGCCGATGCTGGGGAGCTGGTCGCCGTCGCCGACCAGCAGCAGGTGGCTGCCGGAGGGGATGGCCGCGGTCAGGCGGGTGGCCAGGTGCAGGTCCAGCATGGACGCCTCGTCGACCACGATCAGGTCGGCCCGCGCGGGCGTCTCCTGGAACAGCGTGCCCTCCTCCTCGTCGGGCCGATGGGCCAGCATCCGGTGCACGGTCATCGCGGGCATGCCGACCAGCTCCGACAGCCGCTTGGCGGCCTTGCCGGTCGGCGCGGTGAGGGTCACCGAGCCGCCCGCGGCCCGCACCACCCGGGCGATGGTGCGGACGGTGTGGCTCTTGCCGCAGCCGGGACCGCCGGTGATGATCGAGACGGTACTGGTCAGCGCCATGTTCACCGCCATCCGCTGATCCTCGTGCAGCGCGGGGTCCTCGTGGAAGGCGCGCAGGGGGAGCTCCGAGGGCGCCTGCCAGAGCCGCGTCAGGTGGGTGGTCAGCCGCAGCTCGCGGTCGTGGAGGTAGGCGAGGTAGGCGACGGTACGGCCGGCGCCGTCGAGGGACGCCTCGACCACCACCCGGCGGTCGGCCACCAGGGCGTCGACCATCCTCCGGACGACGTCCTCGTCCTGGCCGACCAGCTCCATCGTCTGGGTGACGAGGGCGGTCACCGACAGGTAGCAGTGCCCGCCGCCGGCCGCCGCCGCCTCCAGCCGGTCGAGGATCGCCGCCCTGATCCGCTGCGGGCTGCACTCCGGCACCCCCGACTGCAGGGCGATCTTGTCGGCGGTGACGAACGCGACCCCCCTGACCTGGCCGATGAGCTGGTAGGGGTCGGCGGACAGGATGGCGGCGGAGTCGGAGCCGAACGCCTGGTAGACCTTGGCGGCCAGCAGCGGGCTGATCCCGAAGCCCTGCAGGACGACCATGAGCGCGGCGATCGCCTTCTGCTCGCGCCACGCCTCGGTGATCTGGCCCTGCCGGGTCGGGCCGATGTTGACGACCTCGCGGAGCCGCTCGGGCTCGGCGTCGATGATCTTCAGCGTCTCCTCGCCGAAGTGGTCGACGATGGCGTGGGCCAGCCGCGGCCCGATGCCGCGGATCAGGCCCGAGCCGAGGTAGAGGCGGATCGCCCGGACGCCGGACGGTGTGATCCGCTCGCAGCCGTCGACCACGAAGCGCCTGCCGTGCCGGGGGTGCTCGTCCCACCGCCCGGTGAGCCGGAGCGTCTCCCCGGGCTGCGCTCCGGCCAGGGCGCGGCCCGAGGCGACGAAGCCCGAGCCGTCGTCGGCGCTCATCCGGGCGACGGTGTACTCGTCCTCGCGGACGTACACCAGCTGCTCGACGGATGCCTCCATGAGTCAACACCTTAGGCAACGGCACCGACAGGTCACCGCTGCGGGCGAAGGGGCCGCGCCGGTGCCGCTCCGTGGATCGGGTCTGCCCGGGGCGCACAGCGCCCCAGGGAAGATCCGCTATCGCGCGTCGCGTATCCCGAGAACGTATGCTGCGGTAAGTGCGACGACACGGTCTTCGTCGTGTGACAGATCCGCGAGGGCTTGTGATGCCTCAGCCCCCGGGATGTCCGCGAGCGCCTGTGTCAGCCGTGGACGTGCGGACGGTTCGACGGCGCCGTGGGCGAGGCGGTCAATGAGCATGGCGGCGATCCGGTCCGCCGACGCGGGACGACTCGCCAGCGCGCTCAGCGCGTCGGCCGCGTCGACGTCGTGCGTCCCCTCGACGACCATGTCGATGAGCGTCGGGACCGCGTCGGTCACTCCGCGTGCCCCGAGTGCCAGAGCCGCATGCCCGCGGACCACGATGTCGGGGTCCGCGAGGGTCTCCCGTAGCAGCGCGGTCGCCTCATCACCCGGAATCTCGGCGATGGACCGGACGGCACGTTTGCGTACCTCGGCCGCTGGTGAGCCGAGGCCCTCCGCCAGCAGCGCCAATCCATCGCCGCCCGATCGCGCCAGAGCCCACCGGAGGGCTCCGGAGACGTTCGGGTCCGTCTCGCTCAGCGCCGCCTCGACCAGCGCTTCCACCGGCACCGGAACCTCTCCGGCCGAGGACAGGGCCGCGCGCTGGCGCCTGCTGGCGCTCTTCGCCCCCAAGTCCCGGAGGAGCGCGACGATCTGGAGGACGTCCTCCCAGCCCGCGGGTTCCGCGGCACCGATCCGGCGGAGCCGGGTGAGCAGATCCGTCTCGGCTGCGATGCGTTCCCGCGTCTGGCGGATGAGGTCGTCGACGAGCTCCGAGGGCGTGAAGTCGGGATCAACGAGCGCACGGCCGACTTCACGCAACGACAGTCCCAATGACCGCAGGCTCTCGATGTGGAAGATCCGCCGGATGTCCTCGTCGGAGTACTCCCGATAACCGGCCCCGGTACGACCCGTCGGCCGCACCAGGCCGAGCGAGTCGTAATGCCTGAGCATGCGGGCGCTGACCCCGGACCGCCGTGCCACATCACCGATCAACACTGCCCATCACTCCTCCTTGCCGGTGCCCCCCAGGGCCACGATGCGTTTCGCCTCCCCGATCGCGAACTCGAACCCGGCATCGGGGTCGCGCAACAGCCGCTCCGTGGCCATCGCGTGAGCGCGCACCCGCGGATCGAGGTCCGTCATGGCGGCATGCAGGGTCGGCGTGATCACCTCACCGAGCGCGATCAGCGCACGACTGAGGCTCAGCTGCGTCTCACGCCCGCCGCGTCCGAACTGTGTCGCCAGCACCGCGGCCAACCCGGACTCCTCACCTTCGGGTACGAGCACGACCGCTGCCCGCCAGGCGCTCCGCGCCACCTCGTCGTCGGCATCGGACAGAAGCGCCCGTGTGATCGCGGGCCACGCCCGCCGATCTCCGATCTTGGACAGCGTGTGCAACGCCTGGCTCCGGGCCTGCGCACGCTCCGAACGGAGTTCGTCGATGAGCTTCGGGACCGTCATCGATGCCGAGTGGCGGGTGAGCGCCCATGTCAGCATGTCACGTACATAGAACTCGGGCTCGATCGCGCATCGTTCGATGAGCTTGTCCACGAACGATGGGTCGGGGACCGTGCCGACCGCCAGCGCCGCCCGCAGCCGCACCGACGAGTCGCCGTCCTCCAGTCCCCGCGAAGCCCGGATCCCATCCGTGTCCTGTTTCGCCATGGCCATCGGGACCACCTCCTCGGTGTCATCGAAGACCTTGGCACAGTGTCAAGGTCAAGCGTGGTCACGTCATGAGATCGCCTTACACCCTCTGCCCGCCGGGTTCGGCGGCCTGGCGGCCTTCAGGTCAGGTCGAGGGCTCGCCCGGACGCGCATGCCGTAGCCGTCGCACGGACGGTGCACAGGCGGGCGTCAGGCCGTGGGCGGGGGAGGGGCGGTGCTGGCCCGGGGGGCGAGCCGGGACGCCTCGTCCTCGATCGCCGGGGCGTGCTCCCCGGCGATCAGCGAGAGCAGGGTGCGCGCGGCGTGGGCGCCGTAGGCCGGGATGTCACGGGTCAGCGCGGTCAGCGCCGGCCGTACGACCTGGGACAGGGGCGAGTCGTCCCAGGCCACGATCGACAGGTCGGCGGGCACGTCCAGGCGCATCTCCTGGGCGACGGACAGACCGGCGACGGCCATGATGTCGTTGTCGTAGATGATCGCGGTGGGCCGTCCGGGGGAGCTGAGCAGGCGGCGGGTGGCGCGGGCGCCCTCCTCGCCGGTGTAGTCGGTGTGCACGATGACCTGGTCGTCCAGGCCCAGCTCCGTGCAGACGGCGGTGAACGCCCGGTCGCGCAGGACGGTGTGGACCAGCCGGGGCAGCCCGGCGACGCGGGCGACGCGGCGGTGGCCGAGCGCCGCGAGATACCGGACGGTCTCATGGACGGGGGCGGCGTCGTCGGACCAGACGGGGACCAGCGAGCCCGCCTCCGAGGGGTGGCCGAGCACCACGGCGGGCATGCCGAACGTCTCCAGTTCGGGGATGCGCGGGTCGGCGAAGTGCAGGTCGACCAGGATGGCGCCGTCGACGCGGCCCTCGCCCCACCAGCGGCGGTAGGTCTCCATCTCCTGCTCGTGGTCGGTCACCACCTGCAGCATGAGCCCGTAGGAGCGGGCAGACAGCTCGCTCTCGATGCCGCTGATCAGCTCCATGAAGAACGGCTCCATGCCGAGGACGCGCGCCGGGCGGCACACGGCCAGCCCCACGCTGCGCGCCCGCGCGCCGTTCAGCGCCCGCGCGGCGCTGTTGGGCCGCCAGCCGATCTCCTGGGCGATGGCCTTGATCATCGCCCGCTTGGCCTCCGACACCCCGGGGCGGTCGTTCAGCGCGTAGGAGACCGCCACCTTGGAGACACCGGCCCGGCGGGCGATGTCGGCGATCGTCGGCCGCTTCACGACGCCCTCCTGACTGAATCGGTTCGGTTCTGATGTCCACGCGCACCCTACTACCTGCGCGCCCGTGCCCACAGACAGGTGGGACCGCCGCCAGGACGGGTGGGCGGGCGGCGGGTCGCCCGGTGCCACCGCTGTTCGGCGCGCGTGACCCGGCCGGGGCGCGGACAGGGCGCGCGGCGGGACGTCTCGAAGGAGTCACGGCTCTTGACATGCCGGACACGCGGAATTTACGTTCTCGGTACTTATCCGGTTCAGTCGCATCCCGGAGCGGTCCGGCCCGCAGGCCGGCACGTCGGCGGGTGTGGCGCGGGTTGCGACACCATCCACCGGCCCGAAGACGGGGAGCGTGTTTTCGCGACGCACTGGGAGCGCTCCCACGAGGCCCGCGGGGGCTACGCTCCCGCGGGCCGATCCATCGGGGGCCTGGAACGACGTTCAGACCTCCGCCGGGCGGCGGAGGAAGGAGAGACAGATGCGAAACCGGGTGCGGATCATCCTCCCGCTCCTGGCGACGGGCCTGGCCGTCGCCGCGTGCTCCGGTGGCGGCGGTACCACGCCTGCCGCCCAGGGCTCCGGGGCGGCGAGCGCGCCCGCCGCGGCCCCCGGCGGTGGCGACAGCGGCTCGCTGCCCCGCAAGGAGACGCTCTACACCACCGGCTCCCAGTGGGGGCCGCCGGCCAACTTCAACCCGATCCGCGAATGGGACTCCGCCACCGGCACCAAGGGCCTGGTCTACGAGACGCTGTTCCACTACGACCCCAACGCCGCCAAGCTCGTCCCCTGGCTGGCCGAGAGCGGGAGCTGGACCGACGACAAGACCTACGAGGTCAAGCTCCGCTCCGGGGTGAAGTGGTCGGACGGCAAGCCGCTGACCGCCAAGGACGTCGTCTACTCCTATGAGCTCGGCAAGATGGAGACCATCCCGTTCCACAACATGTGGGACTGGCTGAAGAGCGTCGAGGCGGTGGACGACCAGACCGCGCGCTTCACCTTCTCCGAGGCCAACTACCAGGAATGGGATTTCAACCTCTACGGCCGCGCCATCGTCCCCGAGCACGTCTGGAACGGCAGGTCCGAGGAGGACGTGCTCAACGGGGTCAACGAGAACCCCGTCGGCACCGGCGCCTACACCTACAAGAGCCACAGTCAGGACCGCGTCGTCTGGCAGCGTCGCGACGACTGGTGGGGCAAGACCGCCCTGAACATGGAGCCCAAGCCCAAGTACATCGTCGACATCGCCACCCCCAGCAACGAGGTCGCGATGGGCATGCTGCTGCAGAAGGGCCTGGACCTCAGCAACAACTTCCTGCCGGGCGTGGCCAACCTCGTCAAGGGCAACTTCGGCATCACCTCCTTCTACAACGAGCCGCCGTACATGCTCTCGGCCAACACCGCCTGGCTGGTCCCCAACACCACCAAGAAGCCGATGAACGACGCGGCCTTCCGCAAGGCCCTCGCCTCCTCGGTCGACACCAAGAAGATCGTCGAGGGCGTCTACGGCAACCTCGTCAAGGCCTCCAGCCCCACCGGCCTGCTGCCGCAGTGGGAGCAGTTCGTCGACCAGGCCACGGTGTCGTCGGCCGGGTTCTCCTTCGACACCGGCAAGGCCAAGAAGCTGCTGGCCGACGCCGGCTACAAGGACCGCGACGGCGACGGGCTGGTGGAGAACAAGGACGGCTCGAAGATCAAGCTGACCCTCATCGTGCCGTCCGGCTGGACCGACTGGATGGAGGCCGCCCGCGTCATCGCCTCCAGCGCCAAGGCCGCCGGCATCGACGTCACCGCCGACTTCCCCGACTTCAACGCCCTGGTGGAGAAGCGCGGCAAGGGAGATTTCGACCTGGTGCTCAACAACGAGCGCCAGCTGTCCAACACCCCGTGGACGTACTACGAGTACGTCTTCCAGCTCCCGGTCCGCAAGCTGCAGAACACCGTCAACTTCGGCCGCTACGAGAACGAGAAGGCCTGGAAGCTGGTGCAGGAGCTCGACCGGGTCAAGACCGACGACATCGCCGGCATGAAGGCGAAGATCGCCGAACTCCAGAAGATCCACCTGGAGGAGCTGCCGGTCATCCCGCTCTGGTACAACGGCCTGTGGGCCCAGTCGAGCACCAGCGTCTGGAAGAACTGGCCCTCCTCGGCCCCGAACGCTCCCAAGTACGCGCCGGCCATGTGGCGTAACTGGATGGAACTGGGCGGCTTCGAGACGCTCACCCAGCTCCAGCCCGCCTCCTGACCGTCGGTTCCGCCCCCTCCTCCCCCTTTCCTCCTTCCGGGGGGAGGAGGGGCCCTTTTCGGGAGTTCTCTCGTGCGTCGATACTTCGGCAGGAAACTGCTGGTCTACGGGCTGACGTTCGTCGTCGCCGTCACGGTCAACTGGATGATCCCGCGGTTCATGCCCGGCGACCCGGTCGCCAGCATGGTCGCCCGGGCCAACGTCAGCCAGCCCGCGGCCGTCGAGGCGATGAAGCAGTACTACACCGGTCTCTTCGGCTTCGACCAGCCGCTGTGGCGGCAGTACCTCAACTTCTGGGGGGCGCTGCTGCACGGCGACTTCGGCATCAGCATCTGGGTGTTCCCCACCCCGGTGAGCGACGTCATCATGGGCGCCGTGCCGTACACGCTGGGGCTGATGATCCCGTCGGTGCTGCTGAGCTGGGTCGTCGGCAACCGGCTGGGGGCGTACGCGGCCCGGCGCAAGCTGATGGACAACACCGTCCTGCCGATCGGCTACGTCCTGACCGCGATGCCGTACATGTGGCTGGCGGTCCTGCTCGCCTGGGGATTCGGCGTGGTCGCGGGCCTCTTCCCGATCGCCGGCGGCTACAGCTTCTCCATGCAGCCCAACTGGTCGGGGGAGTTCCTGCTCGACCTGCTGCACCACTGGGTGCTGCCGTTCGCCTCGCTGTTCCTCGTCGCGCTCGGCGGCTGGGCGATCGGCATGCGCAACATGATCATCTATGAGCTGGAGTCCGACTACTCCACCTACCTCGCCGCGCTCGGCGCGCCGCAGCGGCTGATCCGGCGCTACGCCTTCCGCAACGCGGTGCTGCCCCAGATCACCGGCCTGGCGCTCCAGCTCGGCGTGCTGGTGGCCGGCGCCCTGGTGACGGAGATCGTCTTCTCCTACCCGGGTCTGGGCAGCCTCATCCTCAAGGCCATCCAGAACCAGGACTTCTTCCTGCTGCAGGGCACGTTCATGTTCATCGTCCTCGGCGTCCTCGCCGCGAACTTCATCATCGACATCGTCTACGTCGTGGTCGATCCTCGGACGCGGGCGGGAATGGCGGGTGCTGAGGCATGACCGCGCTCCAGGAAGTCGCCACCCGCGACGTCGCCGCCCCGGCCAGCGGACGCCGCGAGGCGCTGCACTTCGCGCTGCGCAACGGCAAGCTCCTCGCCGGCGTCGCCGTGATCATCGTCCTGCTGCTGCTGGGTCTGATCGGGCCGCTGACCATCGCCGCCCCGCCCAACGAGTACGTCGGCCCGCCCATGCAGGGCCCCTCGTCGGAGTACTGGTTCGGCACCACCACCTTCGGCCAGGACGTCTTCGCCCAGTTCGTGTACGGCCTGCGCACCACCTTCACCGCGGGCCTGCTAGGCGGCGTGGTCGCCTCCCTCATCGGGATGGTCGTCGGGTTCCTGGCCGGTTTCCGCGGCGGGCTCGTCGACGAGATCCTGAACATGCTGACCAACATCATCCTGGTCATCCCGACGCTGGCCGTACTGCTCATCATCAACGCCTACCTCGGCATCCGCAGCGTCGCCGCGCAGGCGATCTTCATCGGCCTGACGTCGTGGCCGTGGGCGGCGCGGGCCATCCGGGCGCAGACCTTCTCGCTGCGCGGCCGGGACTTCGTGGACCTGGCCAGGCTGAGCGGCTCGAACACCTGGAAGATCATCACCAGGGAGATCGCGCCGAACATGAGCTCCTACCTGCTGCTGACGTTCATCCTGCTGTTCGGCAACTCGATCCTGATCGCCTCGTCGCTGGACTTCATCGGTCTCGGCCCCACCGAGGGCGTCTCGCTCGGCCTGATGCTGCAGAACGCGGGCCAGTGGAGCGCCATGCAGCTCGGCATGTGGTGGTGGTTCATCCCGCCGGGCGCCGCGATCACCGCGATCGTCGGAGCCCTGTACGTCGCCAACGTCGGCCTCGACGAGGTCTTCAACCCGAAGCTGAGGGAGACATGAGCCTGCGGGTAAGCGATCTGAAGGTGCACTACCGGACCCTGCGGGGCGACGTGCGGGCACTGGACGGCGTCTCCTTCGAGCTGGGGGACGCCGAGATCCTCGGTTTGGCGGGGGAGTCCGGCTGCGGCAAGACCACTCTCGGCAAGAGCCTCATCCGGATGGACGGCCGCATGCGCCACGTCGGCGGCACCGTCGAACTCGACGGCGTCGAGCTGCCCATCGGCGACGACCGGAGGATGAACGACTTCCGCTTCCACCAGGTCTCGCTCGTCCCGCAGTACTCGATGAGCGCGCTGAACCCGACCCGCAAGATCGGCAAAATGGTGGGCGAGCTGCTGCGCTCCCGCGGCGTCACCCCCGACACCGCCAAGCTGCTCGGCCGCCTGGACGCGGTCGGCCTGCCCCACGAGGTGCTGGACCGCTACCCGATCGAGCTGTCCGGCGGCATGAAGCAGCGCGTGGTCATGGTCGTCTCCACCCTCCTGGACCCCTCGCTGCTCATCGCCGACGAGGTCACCTCCGCCCTCGACGTCTCCACCCAGAAGGCGGTGGCCAAGGCGCTGGCCGGCTTCCGCGACAACGGGTTCGTCAAGAGCATGGTCTTCATCACGCACGACATCTCGCTGACCTACCAGATCGCCGACACGATCATGGTCATGTACGCGGGGAAGCTGGCCGAGAAGGCGCCGGCCAAGACGATCGTCGAGGCGCCCCGGCACCCCTACACCCGGATGCTCATCGACTCGCTGCCCGAGGTCGGCGTGCGCCACGCCGACCGGAAGCTGTCGGGCATCGCCGGCAGCCCGCCGTCGCTGCTGAACCCGCCCAAGGGGTGCCGCTTCCGGGACCGCTGCCCGCTCGCCTTCGACCGGTGCGCCGAGGAGCCGCCGGCCGCCGAGGTCGCGCCCAACCACTTCGTCGCCTGCTGGAAGGCATGATGCTCAGACTCGACAACGTCACGAAGGTCTACAAGGTCGGCGCCTTCGGCGGCAAGACCCTGACCGCGGTCGGCGGGGTGAGCTTCGACGTGCCGGAGGGCCAGGTCGTCTCGCTGATCGGCGAGAGCGGCAGCGGCAAGAGCACCCTCGGCAAGATGATCCTCGGCCTCGTCCCGGTCACCACCGGCTCGATCACCCTCGACGGCGCCCCGGTACGGCCCGGCAAGGAGTACTACCGGCACGTCCAGGGCGTCTTCCAGGACCCCTTCAGCTCGTTCAACCCGGTCTTCAAGGCCGACCGGGTGTTCCAGATGATCAGGGAGGCGTACTTCCCCGCGACGTCCGCCGCGGAGTGGGACGAGCGGGTGCGCACCGCCCTGCGGGACGTGCGGCTCGACCCCGACCAGGTCCTCGGCAAGTATCCCCACCAGCTCAGCGGCGGCCAGCTCCAGCGCGTCCTCATCGCCCGGGCGCTGCTGCTGGACCTCAAGCTGCTGGTCGCCGACGAGATCACCAGCATGCTCGACGCCTCCACCCGCATCGACGTGCTCAACCTGCTCGCCGAGATCAAGGGCCGCGGGCTGGGCGTGCTGTACATCACCCACGACCTGTCGCTGGGCAACTACCTGGCCGAGCGGACCGTCGTGCTCCGGCACGGGACGGTCGTCGAGATGGGCACGACCGACAAGGTCTTCGGCAACCCGATGCACCCCTACACCCGGCAGCTGCTGTCGGCCGTGCCGCGCCTGCACGACCCCTGGGAGGACGCCGAGCCGGTCACCTCCTGCGTCTACCACGACGGCGGCGCCGCCGGTGCCGTCACCGGCGGCCTCGCGGAGGCCGAGGAGGACCACTTCGTGGCGTGCGCCAGGCTCGAAGGCTGCGGCGAGGACCGTCCCGAAGGCGGCGGCGAAGACCGGCCCGAAGACCGCGCCGAAGGTCGCCTCAAGGGCCGCGTCGAAGACCGCTGAGAAGAACGTCCGGCGGTCCCGGGGGGCCGGAGACCGCCGCGAGAAGGAGAACCGCTTGAGCATCTACCGTCCGCTGCACGACGGCTGGACCCTCACCGCCGTCCCGCGTGACGCCGAGGCGACCACCGCACCGCCCGGCGCCGAGACGGCCGGGGTGGCCGCCGCGCCGTCCGGCGCCGGGGTGGCCGGGGTGGCCGGGGTGCCGGCGACCGTACCGGGCTGCGTGCACACCGACCTGCTGGCCGCCGGGATCATCGACGATCCCTACCTGGACGACAACGAGACCCGGCTCACCTGGATCGGCCGCACCACCTGGCGGTACGAGACCGCCTTCACCTGGACGCCGGACGGGCACGAGCGGACCGACCTCGTCTGCGAGGGCCTCGACACCGTCGCCACGGTCGTCCTCAACGGCGTCACGGTCGGCGTCACCGCCAACCAGCACCGCTCCTACCGCTTCCCCGTACGGCACCTGCTGCGCGAGGGAGGCAACACCCTCACCGTGGTGTTCGGCTCCGCCTACGACTACGCCGAGGAACGGCGGACGGCCCTGGGCGACCGGCCGGGCGCCTACGCCGAGCCGTACCAGTTCATCCGGAAGATGGCGTGCAACTTCGGCTGGGACTGGGGGCCGACCGTGGTCACCGCCGGGATCTGGCGGCCGATCGGACTGGAGAGCTGGAGCGGCGCACGGCTGGCCGAGGTGCGCCCGCTGGTCACCCTCGACGGGACCGACGGCCGGGTGGACGTGCACGTCAGGGTCGAGCGCACCGGCGAGGAGCCGCTCACGCTGGACGTCGCCGTGGCGGGCGCCGCGGCGCAGACGTGGCTCGCGGCCGGTGAGCGGGAGACCACGGTGACGCTCACCGTGCCCGAGCCGGACCTGTGGTGGCCGCGCGGGTACGGCGGGCAGCCGCGCCACGACCTCACCGTGCGCCTGGGCGACCAGGAGTGGAGCCGGAGGATCGGATTCCGCGCCGTCGAGCTGGACCGCGAGGCGTTCGGCCTGCGGATCAACGGCGAGCCGGTGTTCGTGCGCGGCGTCAACTGGATCCCCGACGACTGCTTCCCGAACCGCGTCACCCGCGAGCGCCTCCGGGAGCGCCTCACCCAGGCCGCCGGAGCGAACGTGAACCTCCTGCGGGTCTGGGGCGGCGGCCTGTACGAGAGCGACGACTTCTACGACCTGGCCGACGAGCTCGGCCTGCTCGTCTGGCAGGACTTCCCGTTCGCCTGCGCCGCCTACCCCGAGGAGGAGCCGTTCCGCTCGGAGGTGGAGGCCGAGGCCAGGGAGAACGTCACCCGGCTGGCGAGCCACCCCAGCCTGGTGCTGTGGTGCGGCAACAACGAGAACATCGAGGGCCACGCCGACTGGGGCTGGCAGGAGAGGCTCGAAGGCCGGAGCTGGGGCGCGGGCTTCTACTACGACCTGCTGCCGCGGGTGGTCGCCGAGCTCGACCCGACCCGGCCCTACTGGCCCGGCAGTCCCTACTCCGGCGCCCCCGATCTGCCGCCCAACGACCCCTCACGCGGCACCCTGCACATCTGGGACGTGTGGAACCGCGAGGACTACACCCGCTACGCCGCCTACCGCCCCCGCTTCGCCGCCGAGTTCGGATTCCAGGGCCCGGCGACGTACGCCACGATGCGCAGGGCGATCGGCGGCGAGCTGGCCTCCGACGCGCCCCTGGTGCTGCACCACCAGAAGGCGATCGACGGCAACGACAAGCTGCTGCGCGGCCTGGGCGAGCACCTGCCCCGGCCTCGGGACTTCGACGACTGGCACTACCTGACCCAGCTCAACCAGGCGCGGGCCATCGAGTTCGGCGTCTCCCGCTTCCGCGCGCTGGCCCCGCACTGCACCGGCAGCGTCGTCTGGCAGCTCAACGACTGCTGGCCGGTCACCTCCTGGGCCGCCGTCGACGGCGACGGCCGCCGCAAGCCCCTGTGGTACGCGCTGCGCCGCGTCTACGCCGACCGGCTGCTCGCCGTCATCGACGGCGAGGTCGCGCTGGTCAACGACTCGGCCGAACCGTGGCACGGCGAGCTGTCGCTGGTCCGGCACGACGTCTCCGGGAAGGTGCTGGCCGAGGAGACCGCCGGGGTGACCGTCGCCCCCCGCTCCGTCACCCGCCTCCCGCTGCCCGCCGCCGTGGCGGACCCCGGCGACCCGGCCGCCGAACTGCTCGTCGCCCGCCTGGGCGAGACGCGCGCGGTGTCCTTCTACGACGAGGACACCCGGGTGGCCTTCCCCGAGGCGGCGTGGGACGCGCGCGCCGAACCGGCCGGGGACGGCTACCGAGTGACGGTCACCGCCCGGACCGTCCTGCGCGAACTGGCGCTCTTCCCCGACCGGCTCGACCCCGGCGCCCGGGTGGACGACCTGCCGGTGACGCTGCTGCCGGGGGAGAGCGCGGTCTTCCACGTCACCGCCGGGAACCTCCCCGACCCGGCCGCGCTGACCGCCTTCCCGGTGCTGCGCTGCGTGAACGAGCCCCGCCGGTGACCGTCCTCGCCCTGGACATCGGCGGCACCAAGTTCGCCGCCGCGGCCGTCACCGCCGACGGCGGCATGACCGCCCGCGCCGAGGTGCCGCTGAGCGGCGCCGGCTCGCCGGACCGGGCGCTCGCCCAGGTCGTCGAGCAGATAACCGCCCGGGTGCCGGCCGACGCGATCGAGGGGGTCGGCATCGGCTCGGCCGGCCCCCTGGACGTGCGCGCCGGGACGGTCAGCCCGGTCAACATCCCCCGCTGGCGGGACTTCCCCCTGGCCGGCGCCGTCGGCCGGATGCTGCCCGGCCGGCCGGTACGGCTGGCCGGCGACGCCCAGTGCATGGCACTGGGGGAGTGGTGGCGGGGGACCTTCCCGGCGGACCCCGGGACGCCGGAGGAGCCCGGAGCGGCGGCCGGGACGCCGCCGGGGACGGCGGCCGGGGCGGCACCGGGATCACCGGGAGTGCCGGGGACGGCGGCCGGGGCGGCGTCCGGACCGGGGGAGGAGCCGTGGCGGCCCGGATCCCGCGCGGTGCTGGGCGTGGTGGTCTCCACCGGCGTCGGCGGCGGCTTCGTCCTGGACGGCGTGCCGTACCTCGGTCCGACCGGCAACGCCGGGCACATCGGTCACATCACCGTCGATCCCGGCGGCGATCCCTGTCCGTGCGGCGCGTCCGGGTGCGTGGAGACCGTCGCCAGCGGGCCCGCCATGGTCCGCTGGGCCCGCGCGGGCGGCTGGACCGGGGCGGACGCCCGCGCGCTCGCCGCGAGCGCCCGCGCCGGATCCGAGATCGCGCAGGCCGCCTTCAGCCGCGCCGCCGACGCGCTGGCCACCGCCTTCCACACCGCCGCCGCCCTGCTCGACCTCGACCGCGTCGTCGTCGGCGGGGGCGTGGCCGCCGCCGGGCCGGTGCTGTTCGGCCCGCTCCGGCAGGCGGTGGCGGAGAACGCCGGGCTCGGCTTCACACGCCGCCTGCGGGTGGACGCCACCTCCCTGGGCCGCGACGCCGGCCTGCTCGGCGCCGCCGCCCTCGTCCTGCCCCTGCGCCCCCCGGCCCCCTGACCGGAGGAGATCACGTGCACCTGCTGGCCAACCCCGTCAAGGACTACGCCTGGGGCTCGCGGACCGACATCGCCGCGCTCACCGGCAGGCCGGTCCCCGCGCCCGGCCCCGAAGCGGAGATGTGGCTCGGCGCCCACCCCGCCGGGCCCTCGCGGCTGGACGGCGACGGGCGCTCGCTGGCCGAACTCGCCGCCGCCGACCCGGCCGGCGTCCTGGGAGCTGCGACCGCGGACCGGTACGGCGGCCGCCTGCCGTACCTGATGAAGCTCATCGCCGTCGACCGGCCGCTGTCCCTGCAGGTCCACCCGACCGCCGAGCAGGCCGCCCACGGCCACGCGCGGGGTGTCTACGGCGACCCCTGGCCGAAACCGGAGCTGGTGTGCGCGATCACGCCGTTCACCGCGCTGGCCGGGTTCCGCGACGGAGGCCAGGCCGCGATGCTCGTCGGGCGGCTGGGCGTCCGCGAACTACGGGAGGTGACGGAGCTGCTCGCCGCCGGATCCCTCCTCGACGCCCTGGCGGCGCTGCTGGAGCGGCGGGAGGCGGCCGAGCGGATCGCCTGGGCGGCCTCGGCCGTGCACCACCCCGACTACGCGCTGGTCGCGCGGCTGGCCCGCCTGTACCCCGGCGACCCCGCCTGCCTGGCCCCGCTCCTGCTGCGACGTCACGAGCTGGCCCCCGGGCAGGCGCTCTTCCTGGGGGCCGGCGTGCTTCACTGCTACCTCAGGGGGTTCGGCGTGGAGATCATGGGAGCCTCCGACAACGTCATGCGGGCCGGGCTCACCCCCAAGCCCCTCAATGTGCCGGAGCTGCTGCGCGTCACCGACCCGGGGGCGGCCCCGGCGGCGGTCGAGGCGGGCCCCGGCGGGCTCTATCCCACCCCGGCGCCGGAGTTCCGGCTGCGCCGGATCGAGGCGCGCACCGAGCGACCGGGGAACGGCGGACCGGACGGGAACGGCGGACGGGACGGGGACGGCGGACGGGACGGGGACGGTAGGCGGGACGGGGACGCGCGGCCGGCGGGAGGCGAGGGGGCGGGCGGTGTCACCCGGCTGACGGGCGGCCTGCCCCGGATCCTGCTGTGCACCCGGGGAACGGCGACGGCGGGCGGCCTGCGGCTGGAAGCCGGACGGTCGGCGTTCGTCCCCGCGGCGCGCGCCGAGGTCGCCGTGGACCCCGGTGACGGCGTGGTCTTCTGCGCCGAGCCCGGCGGTCCCCAGGGCTCTTCCTGAGGGTCCGCGGCGGGCGGCACCGGAAGCCCTCCGGGAAGGCGGCGCCGGGTCCTCCCCGAAGATCCTTCCGGGGGATCCGCGGTCCCGCGTGCCGTCGCGCGCCGCCGTAGAGTGGTCCGGGCCCGCAAAGGACTCGGAAAAGGCCGGAAAAAGACAGAAAAGCCGCCCCCGGCCACGCGGGCCACCTGTGACGGAAGACGGAAGGGTCGAAGACTGATGGACCAGCTGACGCTGATGGCCGTGCACGCCCATCCCGACGACGAGGTGCTCGGGACCGGCGGCATCCTGGCCAGGTGCGCGGACGAGGGCGTCCGCACCGTCCTGGTCACCTGCACCAACGGCGAGCAGGGCGACGCCCCCGGAGGGATCAAGCCCGGCGAGGACGGCCACGACGAGTCGGAGGTGAGCGCCCTGCGCCTGGCGGAGCTGCGCGAGTCCGTGGCCCACCTCGGGATCGACCACCTGGAGCTGCTCGGCTACCGCGACTCCGGTATGGAGGGCTGGGCCGCCAACCAGGCGCCGGACGCCTTCGCCAACGTCCCCGTCGAACGGGCCGCCGCGCGGCTGGCCGAGCTGATGGAACGTTACCGTCCGCAGGTCGTGGTCACCTACGACGAGAACGGCGGGTACGGTCACCCCGACCACATCCAGGCCCACCGGATCACCGTGGCGGCGGCCGAGGCGAGCGGCGTCCCCGCCAAGCTCTACTACACCGCCGTTCCCCGCGAGCGGATCGCCGAGCTGTTCGAGTTCCTCCGCTCGACCGGTGCGGCACCGGAGGGCTTCGAGCTGCCCGACGACTTCGGCGTCCCCGAGGAGCAGATCACCGCCATGGTGGACGTCGCCCCCTACGTCGAGCGCAAGCGCAAGGCGCTGGAGGCGCACGCCAGCCAGGGCGAGAACATCTTCCTGCTGCGCATGCCCGCCGACGCCCAGCACCGGGCCTTCTCCCACGAGGCGTTCATCCGCGTCTTCAGCCGCGTCCCCGCCCCGGACCGCGAGGAGAACCTCTTCGACGGCCTGCGCTGACAGCCGGACGTACTTCATCCTTCATCGGCGACAGGACCGGTGAGGCGGGACGGAAGACCGGCCATCCTGGACGGATCAGGCGAGCCGGGGGGCGGTTGCCGGAGACGGTCGGATTCGAAGAGGGCGTCCGCCGGGACGGGCGCCCTCTTCGGGGGCTGCGCGCGCTCGACCCGGCGAGCGTTTCCGAGCCGCCTCCTGGTCATCATCCGGGCATGACGCAGACTCGGATGTTGAAACATGACGGTGCGGGAGTGGGGCTCGGCGTGGGAGTGGGGCTCGGCGTGGGAGTGGGGCTCGGCGTCGGTCCCTGGAGCTGGGCGAGAGCCATCCACGACGGAGAGTCGCCGACAGGGACGGTGGCGACGACGGTGCCGCTCGCCGCATCGATCACGGAAACACTGTCCGACGCGATGTTGCTGACGTAGGCACGGGCCCCGTCCGGTGTCAGTGCCACCTGGAACGGCCGGCTGCCGACGGGGATCGTGGCGACGATCGAATTCGTGGACGTATTGATCACCGATACGGTATCCGCCCCCTGATTGACGACGTAGGCGCGGGTCCCGTTCGGCGCGACCGCCACCCAGGTGGGACTGCTGGCGGATACGGTACCTATCACGGCGTTCGTGGTCGCACTGATAACCGACACGGTGTTCGAATTCTGGTTGGCGACATAAACGCGCCTCTCGTCGGGGGTGACCGCGGCCTGGACGGGGAAATTCCCTACGGGAACGGTGGCGGTGACCGCGTTCGTCGCCGTGTTGATCACGGACAGGCTGTTCCCTCCCCGGTTGACGATGTAGGCGCGGGTGCCGCTGCGGTTCAGCCTCACTTCGAAAGGCTCGGTGCCGACGGGGACGGTGGCGGTGACGGCGTTGGTCGCCGTGTTGATCACAGATACGTTGTTCGATCCTTCGTTCACCAGGTAAACGCGGGTTCCGTCCGGGGTGACTGCCATCCGGCCGGGGCGGGTGCCGACGGGGACGGTGGTGACGACGGCGTTGGTCGAGGTGTTGAGAACCGAGACCTTGTTCGATCCCTGATAGGTGACGTAGGCACGGGTTCCGTTCGGGCTGACCGCCACGTAGGCCGCGTAGTCGCCGGGGGTGGCGGGCGGGATGGTGGCGATGACCGTGTTGGTGGCCGTATCGATCACTGAGACGGTGCCCGGTCCTCCTCTGTAGGAGGCGACGTATGCGCGGGTTCCATCCGGGGTGACCGCCACCTGGACGGGAATGCCGCCGACGGGGGTGGTGGCGGTGACGGTGTCGGTCGAAGTGCTGATCACTGAGACATCGGCCGAACCGCTGTTGACGACATAGGCGAACTCTCCCGCCGGAGGGGCCGCCGCAAATGAGGCGGGCAATGTTCTGGCGGCCGCCATTCCCGCCGTGACGACCACCGCCGCCGTCATGAGACGGCGAGCGCGGGACCGGCGACGGTCTGCGAGAGATATGGCGGGTGACCTGGCAGGTCGCCTCTTCGTGATTTTTGCGATCAAAGGTGTGAGCATGAAAACCCCTCTCTCCACACGAGACGGGTTTCGTTCTACGTGCTCTCATGTCAGTGCCTGGAGGTGGCGCGCCCACCTTTGCTCGCTGAAACTGCGGGTTGGTCCATTTATGATCAGCAGAAGGTGGATGGGCGCATCGCTGAGGACATGTCCGGCCGAGTCTCCTCGGACACGGCTTCCATGCCGGACGGCCGGCCCAGGGCGGATGAAGACCCAGGACACCGCTCGTACGGATATCGGGCCGACGGCCCGAGGATCCGGCCACTGGATCCTCGGGCCGTCGTCAGCCGCCGAGCGGCACGCGCCAGGTCAGCAGGGTTCCGCCGCCGGGGGCCGCGCCCGCCTCGAAGGAACCGCCGAGCTGCCGGGCGCGGTCCTCCATGTTGCGCAGGCCGCTGCGCCTGCCCTCACCGGACAGCCCCACGCCGTCGTCCCGGACGCTGAGGAGCAGCCCGTCACCGGCCGCCTCGACCAGCACGTCGGCCCTGGAGGCCCTCGCGTGGCGCACGAGGTTGGACAGGGCCTCGCGCAGCACGGCGGTGAGCTGCTCGGCGACCGGGGCCGGCACCCCGTTGTCGAGCCGGCCCTCCAGGCGCAGGCCCGGCATGAACCCCAGGTGCCCGCGGGCCCCCTCCACCAGCTCCACGACCTGCGCGCGCAGACCGGGGGCGGCGTCGCGGGGGGCCTGCAGGGCGAAGATGGTGGAGCGGATCTGCCGGATGGTCTCGTCCAGCTCGTCGATCCCGTGCCGCAGCCGGGAGGCCGCCTCGGGGTGCTCGACGAGGCGGACGATGCTCATCAGCGTCATTGCGACGGCGAAGAGCCGCTGGATGACGACGTCGTGCAGGTCCTTGGCGATGCGGTCGCGATCCTCCAGCAGCCCCAGGCGTTCGGCGTCCCGCCGGGCCTCGGCCAGCTCCAGGGCGAGCGCCGCCTGACCGGCGAAGGACCGCAGGGTGTGCAGCTCGCCGGTGCTGAACGGGATCCGGCCGGTGCGCTTGCCGAGCTTCAGCACCCCGCGGACGGCCCCGGCCCGGCCCAGCGGCACGGCGGCCACCGGGCCGATCGGAGTCTCCCCGCCGAGGGTGAAACCGGCGGCGGCGTCGGCGATGAAGGAGGCGTCGGCGGCGTCGCGTTCGCTCGCCGTCACCGGCTCGCCGCTGAGGAAGGCCCGGCCGGCGAGGGTCCCGGAGACGGGGAGCTCGGCCCCGGCGGGCCGGACGCCGGGAGCGCCGTCGCTGATCTCCCACCGCAGCGTCTCGCCGGAGGGGCCGGGGAGCAGGACCGCCACGACGTCGGCGCCGGCCATCTCCCGGGCCCGGCGAGCCACCAGCGTGAGCACCTCGGTGGGCTCGGCGCCCGACAGCAGGGCCGTGGTGACGTCGGAGGACGCCTGCAGCCAGACCTCCCGGCGGCGGGTCTCCTCGTACAGGCGGGCGTTCTCGATGGCGACGCCGGCCGCGGTGGCCAGGGCCACCACGATCGCCTCGTCCTCCTCGTCGAACTCCCCGCCGCCGCGCTTCTCGGTGAGGTAGAGGTTGCCGAACACCTCCTCGCGAACCCGTACCGGCACCCCCAGGAAGGAGCCCATCGGCGGATGGCCGGGCGGGAAACCATAGGACTCCGGGTGCCGGGACAGGTCGGCCAGGCGCAGCGTCTGCGGCTCCTTGATCAGCAGGCCCAGCAGGCCCAGGCCGTGCGGCCAGTGCTCGATCCGGGCGATCTCCTCCTCGCTCAGCCCCACGGGGACGAACTGCACGAGGGTGCTCTCCTCCCCGATGACGCCCAGCGCGCCGTAGCCGGCGTCGACCAGTGTGGTGGCGGTCTCCACGATCCGCCGCAGCACCGTCTCCAGGTCCAGGTCGCTGCCCACCGACACGACCGCCTCCAGGAGGGCGTGCACACGGTCGCGGGTGGCCAGCACCGCCTCCAGCCGCACCTGGAGTTCCGCCAGCAGCTCGTCCAGCCGCATGTTGGGCATCAGGGAACGGGGCTCCTTCTGCGTCATATGGGAAGTGTGGCACCTGGCGGCGGCGGCCCGCCGGGGCGGGCCGCCGGAGCGCCGAGCGCCATCTCGACGAGCCGGCGGGCCAGCAGGCGGGCGGGGTCGAGAACCGGGACGGGGACGAGGGGGCGGTCCAGGGCCAGGACGAGCTCGGTGCACGCGGTGACGATCCGCTCCGCGCCGCGATCGGCGAGGGAACGGGACAGCTCCGCCAGCGCCCGCCGGTGGGCCGGTCGCGCGCCGCCGCCCTTGACGGCGGCGATGGCGGCCGTGACCTGCCGCTGACCGGGCTCGTCCGGCTCGATCACCGTCACGCCGCGCCGTCGCAGAGCGCCGGCGTACAGGCCGGCGTGCAGGGTGCCCGAGGTGGACAGCACTCCGGCCGCGCGGACGCCGTCGGCCGCGAGGGCGTCGGCCGTGACCTCGATGATGCTCACCAGCTCCAGCCCGGCCTCCTCCGCCAGGCGGGGGACGAAGGCGTGGGCGGTGTTGCAGGGCACGGCGAGCACCTCGCACCCCGCCTGCTTCAGGCCCTCGACGCCGCGCCGCAGATACGGGGTCGGGTCCTCGCCGCCGCCGAGCAGGTTCAGGGAGCGGTCGGGGACGCGGGGGTCGCCCCAGATGACGACGGGCACGTGTGCCTGGTCGCAGGTGGCCGCGGTCTCCTCCACGAGCTTGCCGTAGAAGTCGACGGTGGCCGCCGGGCCCATGCCGCCGAGGACGCCGACCAGCCGGGTCCTGCTCGCCGGGCGCCGGTGGTCCGCCTCCCCTGCCGGTGCCGGGGCGCGGTCGTGGAGCTGGGTCATCGGGAGGCGTCCTCTTCCGTGCGGTGAGCCGGGGTGAGCCGGGGTGAGCCGGGGGTGGGCCCCGGGGCGGCTGCCCGCACAAGGATCGAGGTATAAGGTGCATTCGGTCTTTAAACGCAGCAATGTGACATTGAAGGGCCGATCATGCAGGATTCCGGCATTGAGCCCCGGCGGTTGCTGTCGGAGGCCGACCTCGAACTCATCGACGCCCTCCAGATCAACCCGCGGGCGAGCTGGGTGGAGGTCGGGGCGGCGATCCGTGCCGACCCGGTGACGGCGGCACGGCGCTGGCAGCGGCTGAACGGCACGGGGGAGGCGTGGACCACCGTCGCCCTGGGGCGGCGCCAGATGCACGCGATGAGCATGGCCTTCCTGGAGATCGACTGTGAGGCCGGGGCGGCGGTCGAGGTCGCCGGCGCGCTCGCGGCGGCGGGCCACCTCATCACCGTGCAGCACGTCACCGCCGGTCACGACCTGTTCGTGATCGCCGTCGCCGCGTCGATGCCCGCGCTGGCGGACTACCTGCTCACAGACCTGCCGCGGGTGCCCGGCGTGGCGAAGGTACGCACCCATGTCGCCACGCGCGTCTTCGAGGCCTCGTGCCGCTGGCGGCTGCGGGTGCTGCCGCCGCGATCCGCGGGCGCGCTGGCCAGGCGGCCGGGGCCGGGGCCGGGGGAGTCCACCGGGCAGATGGACGAGATCGACCGGCTGCTGTTCAAGGCCCTGCTCGCCGACGGCCGCGCCGGCTACTCCGAGCTCGCGCAGGCCGTCGGCATGTCCGAGCGCACGGTGCAGCGCAGGCTGTCACGCCTGGTCGCGACCGGCGACATCGACTTCCGCTGCGACCTGGCGCGCCCACACGCGGGCTGGCACTCCTCGGCGGTGCTGTGGCTGCGGATGCCGGACGGCCTGCTGGAGGAGACGGGCCGGGCGTTGCTCGACTGGCCGGAGACGCGGACATGCGCGGCGCTCGCGGGCGCCCGCAACATGCTCCTCACCGTCGGCCTGCACGGGGTCTCCGACCTGCATCCGCTGGTGATGCGCCTTGAGGAGCGCTTCCCGTACGTGAGCATCGCCGACCGGCAGATCGTCCTGCGGCAGTCGAAGCTCTACGGGCGGCTACTCGATCCCTCCGGCCGCTGCACGGGCGTCGTCCCGATCGACCCGTGGAACCTGTCGCCGCACGCCTGACGTTCAGCGCGGCGCGGGGATCGCGCCTCCGCGGGACTCCCGGCACAGGCCGGCCCGCAGCACGTCGGCCTCGCTGCGCCCCACCACCTGCAGGTCTCCGATGGCCAGCGCGGGCAGGCCGAGCGCGGACACGACGGAGGTGATCCGGCCGACCTCGCCGCGGACGGCGGCCTCGTCGCAGCCGGCCCGCGGCGCGGGACCGCCGAGCGTCGGCATGATCAGGACGTCGACGCCGGCCGTCTCCGCCGAGAATCCGGCCCGGACGGCCGAGAGCTCCTCCACCGCCCGGCGGTACTCCCGATGGCCGATCCCGCCGGCGTCGTCCAGTTTCCGCCGCACGCCCGCGCTGTAGCTCGCGGCGTTCGCCGGGTAGGTGGCCTCGTGGGTGCGCCGGGCCTGCGCGCCCACGATCGTCCAGTACGGGGACAGGATCCCGTACGGCAGGGCGATCTCGCGGACCTCGGCGCCCAGGTCCGCGAACTCCCCGGCCTGCGCGCAGCCCTCGGCGACGCCGACGACCAGCCCCGACAGCGAACGCGGCGGCTCGACGGCCTCTCCGGAGAGCACCCGCCACACGCGCGCGCAGTCGGCGACCGAGACGGTCATCGGCCCGACCACGTCGAACATCGGGGCCAGGGGCGCGACCCCCTCGGAGGAGACGGCGCCGGCCCTGGGACGCAGGCCGACCACGCCGCAGCAGGCCGCCGGGATCCGCACCGAGCCGCCGGTGTCGGTGCCGAGGCCGAACCGGGCGATCCCGGCGGCGAGCGCCGCGGCCGTGCCGCCGCTCGACCCGCCGGGGGCCAGGTGCTCGTGGCGTGGGTTGCGCACATCGCCCCAGTGCGGGTTCTCGCTCGTGACGCCCCAAGCGAACTCGTGCTGGTTGGCCTTGCCGACCAGGAGGGCCCCGGCGCGCTCCAGCCGTTCGACGCACGGCGCGGTGGTCAGCGCCTCCTCGCTCCCGTACAGGACGGACCCCCGGGTGGTGGGGAGCCCGGCGACGTCGATCATGTCCTTGACCACGAACGTCCAGGCCCACAGCTCGGGCGGCGAGGCGGGCGCCGGACGGTCGCGGCGCGCGAGCCGGTCGATGACCGGCTCCGCGCCGGCCTCGATGAGGATGTTGTGCCCGCGGTGGAGGCGTATGGCCTCGGCGGACCTGGCGATCGCCGCCTCGTGTTCCACAGTCAAGGATCTCCTAACGCCCGCTCCGGCCACGGGGGAGCCCGAGCGGTGACGATCGGCGCACCGGGTCCGTCGCCGGCCGCGCCCGTGATCCGGCACATGCTGGCAGATCCGCCGTGCCCCGTCGAGTGCGCGGGACCGCTCAGAGCGTCAGCGCGTCCAGCAGGGACTGCAGCCGGGCGGTCTCGCGGTCGGGGTGGACGAGGGTGAAGATGCTGCGGCTGATGTTCAGCCACGGCACGTCGGCGACCACGATGTCGGGGCCGTGCCCGCGCAGCGCGAGGTCGGGGACGAGCGCCGCGCCCATCCCCGCCCCGATCATGGCTATGGTGATCTTGAAGTCGTCGGAGTGACAGGCCACCCGGGGATGCAGCCCCCAGTGGGCGAACAGGCCCTCGAAGATGGAGGCGTCGCTGGTCGCCGGGTGATGCATGATCCACGGCAGGTCCACGAGGTGCTCGACCCGGTAGGGCGCCAGGTCGGGCCAGCTACGCGGGAGGACGAGTTTGTAGCGGTCCTCGGCGATCCAGCGCCGGCCCAGTGCCGACGGCCATGACAGACCGGAGTTCCCCACCTGGTAGATGATCGCCGCGTCCATCTCGCCGCCGGCGCCCAGACGCGGGATGAGCTGGGAGGACTCGGCGACGGAGACCCTGATGCCGGCGCGTTCCTCAGGCTCCATCCGCCGCAGCACGCCGGTCAGCACGTCGGTGAAGCTGGGGAAGACGCCCAGGCGGATCTGCCGCTCGCTGTTCCTGTGCACGGCCTGCACGGTGGCGACCATGCGCTCGATGTCGACGAGCACGGTCTCGGCCTGCCTGGCCAGCACCTCGGCGGCGCCGGTGGGAAGCACGCTGTGGGCGGAGCGGGCGAACAGCCTGACGCCGAGCTCCCGTTCCAGCGTGGCCATCTGCTGGGAGACGGCCGACGCGGTGTAGCCGAGCCGGTTGGCGGCGGCGGCGAAGGACCCCAGCTCAACGACTTCACGGAGAGTACGCAGGTGTTCCGGCTTCAGCATTAGAGCTCCTTACGCTCAGAGGTGCTGAATGTCGTGTTTATATCGCTTCCGACTTCTTTCCACCACTCCTACAGTGATGGCCACCGTCATCGAGCGAGCCCTAGAGAGTCACATGAGCATTCGCGTATATCGCAACGCCGCCATCCACACAGGAGACAGCGGCAACCCGTTGGCCCAGGCCATGGCCGTGGACGGCGAGCGGCTACTGGCCGTCGGCGGGGAGGCGGAGGTGCGCGGGGCCGCGGGCGGGGGAGCGGAGCCGATCGACCTGGAGGGCGCCGCGGTGCTCCCCGGGCTCTACGACGCCCACATCCACACCGCCCAGTACGCCCAGAGCCTGGACGCGGTGGACCTGCGCGACGTGCGCTCCCTGGACGAAGCGCTGACCAGGGTGGCCGCGCACGCGGCGCGGCTGAGGCCGGGCGCCTGGCTGTTCGGCGGCCGGTGGAACAGCAACACCTGGGACCCGCCGGCTCAGCCCGACCGGTACGCGCTGGACTCGGTCTGCCCCGAACTGCCGGTCGCGCTGCCCAGCGTGGACGGCCACACGGTGTGGGCCAACTCCGCGGCCCTGCGGCTGGCCGGCATCGACGCCGACACCCCCGACCCGGTGGGCGGTGAGATCGTCAGGGACGCGAGCGGGGAGCCCACGGGCATCCTGCGCGAGTCGGCCTCCTACCCGCTGCGCGACCTCATGGTCTCCGCCGACCTGCGCGACCAGCTCCGCGCCGCGCAGGAGGAACTGCTCGCACTCGGCCTGACCAGCGTGCACGACATCGACGGCGAGGACTGCCGGGCCGCCTACCTGGAGCTGCGCGAGGCCGGCGAGCTGAAGCTGCGCGTGCACAAGGCGATCCCGATGATCCATCTGGAGACGGCCATCGCCGAGGGGCGCCGCACCGGGCAGGGCGACGACTGGTTCCGCACCGGACCCGTGAAGATCTTCAGTGACGGGGCGCTGGGCTCGCACACCTGCCACATGGGCGAGTCCTTCGCCGGCGAGCAGGGCAACGTGGGCATCGCGGTCACGCCGTACGAGGACCTGGTCAGGCTGTTCGGCACGGCCGCCGGGGCCGGCATCGCGGTGGCCACGCACGCCATCGGAGACCAGGCCAACCACCTGGTCATCGACGCCTACGAGGCCCTCGGCCGCACGGCCGGGCTGCGGCACCGCATCGAGCACGCCCAGCACCTGCGGCCCGGCGACCTGGCCAGGATGGCCAGGCTGGGCATCGCCGCCTCGATGCAGCCCGTGCACTGCACCAGCGACATCGACCTGGTCGACACCCTGCTGGCCGGGCACGAACTGGCCTCCTACGCCTGGCGCGGGATGCTGAACGTCGGCGTCGCGCTGGCCTTCGGCTCCGACGCCCCGGTCGAGCACCCCAACCCCTTCGCCGCGCTGTACGCCGCGGTGACCCGTACCCGCCCCGACGGCACGCCCGCCGGCGGCTGGCAGCCGGAGCAGCGGCTGAGCATGGGCGAGGCCCTCACCGCCCACACCCTCGGCGCGGCCTACGCCGCGGGTGAGGAGGACCACAAGGGCGTCCTCGCACCCGGCAAGCTCGCCGACTTCATCGCGGTGGACACCGACCCCTTCGTGGAGTCGCCGGCCGCTGTGCTGCGTACCAAGGTCATGACCACCGTCGTCGGCGGCGAAGTCCGCTGGCAGCACTCCTGAAGGAGCACCCCCTTGAACACTCGGATCCTCGCCGCGCTCGCCGCCGGCGCGCTGCTGGCCGCCACCACGGCCTGCGGCGCCCAGTCCCTCGACGACGGCGCGTCCGCCGCCGCGCCGGCCGCCGCGCAGGACGTCGTCCTCGACCAGGCCCCCGCCGAGGAGAAGGCGGCCGACGTCATCAACGCCATCACCCCCGACAAGGACCTCGCCGCCAAGGCGCCGGCGAAACTGAAGTCCGACGGCCTGAAGGTCGTCTCCTCCATCGGCTACCCGCCGATGGAGCTGTTCGCCAGTGACGGCAAGACCCCGATCGGGTTCGATCCCGCCCTGGCCAGGGCCATCGCCAGGAAGCTCGGCGTCAAGGTGACCATCACCGACGAGGAGTTCAACTCGCAGATCCCCGGCGTGCTCACCGGCCGCTACGACTTCGTCATCTCCTCGATGACCGACAACCCGGAGCGGCAGGGCCAGGTCACCTTCGTCGACTACGTGCAGGCGGGCGCGGGGATGCTGGTCAAGGCCGGCAACCCGGCCGGCGTCACCGGGCCGGAGGACCTCTGCGGCAAGACGGTCTCCGTCGTCGACAACGGCTCCTCGATGGAGCTGGCCGAGAGCTACGACGCCGACTGCAAGAAGAACGGCAAGGCCGCGGTGGACATCCTGAAGTTCCCCGGCGACACGGAGGCCATGCTCCAGGTGGGCAACGGCCGCGCGCAGGCCATCGTCACCGACTACGTGGTGGCCGCCTACAAGTCCGCGGACCCCAAGCTCGCCATGGAGGCGATCGCCCTCGAAGGCACCGAGAGCCCGTGGGGCATCGGGATGAAGCCCGACAACAAGGAACTCATCGAGTCCGTCAGGGGCGCTTTGGACTCGCTCATCAAGAGCGGGGAGTACGGCAGGCTGCTCGCGGCGTGGAACCTCGACAAGCTGGCCGTCCAGTCCGCCGTGGTCAACGGCGGTAAGTGACCATGCGGACCGAACCGATCACCGACGCGTCGGGCAGGCCGATCCCCGTCGCGCGGACCTGGCACTGGGGCCGCTGGCTGGCCGCGGCGGTCGCGCTGGCGGTCGTGGCCCGGCTGGCCTACCTCATGGTGGCCAACCCGAACCTGGACTGGGGCAAGGTCGCCGAGTACCTGTTCCACGAGCGGATCCTGAGCGGGGTCTGGGTCACCATCGAGATCTCGGTCCTGGCCACGGTCCTCGGGCTGGTCCTGGGCGTGCTGGTCGCGATCATGCGGCTGGCGCACAACCCGGTGCTGAGCGGACTGGCCACGTTCTACATCTGGTTCTTCCGCGGCACGCCGGTGCTCGTGCAGCTCATCTTCTGGTACAACCTGGCGTTCCTGTTCCCCGAGCTGGTGCTCAAGGTCCCGTTCACCATGATCGGCGTCAAGTGGGACACCAACCTGGTGATGACCGGCTTCACCTCGGCCATGCTGGGACTGGGGCTGAACCTGGCCGCCTACTTCGCCGAGACCGTGCGCGCCGGGATCCAGGCCGTCGACCACGGCCAGACCGAGGCGGCGTACGCGCTGGGCATGACGCCGGCCAAGCGGATGCGGGTCATCGTGCTGCCGCAGGCGCTGCGCATCATCATCCCGCCCACCGGCAACGAGTTCATCTCCATGCTGAAGACCACCTCGCTGGTCTACGTGGTCGCCGGGCACGACCTGATGACCAATGCCAGCCAGATCTACAAGGCGAACAACCTGATCATGGAGCTGCTGATCGTGGCGAGCCTCTGGTACATGCTCATGACCGCCGTCGCGACCTTCCTGCAGAGCAGGCTGGAGCGCCGCTTCGGTTCCGAGGCCGTACGGCTGGTGCGCGGCGGCGGCCTGGCCGCCAGGATCCTGCCGAAGGCGGCCGCGTGAACGCGGCGGGCGAGCAGGTCGTGCGGGCCTCCGACGTCCGGATGGGCTACGGCGACGTCCAGGTGCTCAACGGCGTCGACTTCACCGTCGCCTCCGGCGAGGTGAGCTGCGTCATCGGCCCGTCGGGCTCGGGCAAGTCCACGTTCCTGCGGTGCCTCAACGGCCTGGAGCCGGTGCTCGGCGGCAGCCTGCGGGTACTCGGCGAGGAGGTCGGCCACACCCTGCGTGGCGGCAGGTACCACCCCTGGACCCCCAACGAGTTCGCCGCCTTCCGAAGGAACATCGGCATGGTGTTCCAGCGCTTCAACCTGTTCGCGCACCACAGCGCACTGGAGAACGTCGCCTGCGGCCCCGTCCACGTCCTGGGCACCCCCGCGGACCGGGCGCGGGCGCTGGCCATGGAGCACCTGGACCGGGTGGGCCTGGCCGACCACGCGCACAAACGGCCCCACCAGCTCTCCGGCGGCCAGCAGCAGCGGGTGGCCATCGCCAGGGCGCTGGCGATGAACCCGGCGCTGATGCTGTTCGACGAACCCACCTCAGCCCTGGACCCCGAGCTGGTCGACGAGGTGCTGGAGGTCATGAAGGGCCTGGCCGTCGAGGGGATGACGATGGTCGTGGTCACCCACGAGATCGCCTTCGCCAGGGAGGTCGGCGACTGGCTGACCTTCTTCGCCGACGGCGTGGTCGTCGAACGGGGCCGGCCCCGCGAACTCCTGGCCCACCCGGGCCACCAGCGGACCAGGGCCTTCCTGTCCAGCGTGCGCGACCCGAAGGAGCACGAGGAGTCCCGATAGGCGCCCCGGCTGACCGGCCGGCCCCGGCGGCCCGGCCGATCAGCCGCCCACCCGGGACCTCCTCCGCCGATCTCACGCCCGCGCACGGGTCTTACGGAGACGGGGCCGGCACGGCGGGCCTCTAGTACATCGGCGGGACGGGCAGCAGGTCGTCCGTCTGGTAGGTCAGGTCGCCCCTGACGTCCACCACCCCGTCCACCTCGTGGACGGCGGCGGAGGCCGCGGCGACCTGCGAGCTGCGGGGGACCTCGCCGGTCAGCGTGACCACGCCGGCCTCGACCTCCACGGTGACGTCCTCGACCGGCACGCCGAGCCCGGCCAGGACGTCCGTGACCTCCCGCCGGACGTCCTGCCGCGGTCGCAGGAAGACCTTCAGCAGGTCGCGCTGGTGGACGGTCCCCACCATCCTGCCGGTCACCGGGTCGATCACCGGCAGCTGCTTGATCCTGACGGTGTGCATCAGCCGGGCCGCGTCCCGCACCGGCGTGCCGATGGTGACGGTGATCGCCGGGCTGGTCATGATCTCACCCGCGACGGCGCCTGCGGCCTTGCGCCGCTCCCGGCGCTGCTCGCGGCCCTCGAACAGGGCCGTGCCGTACCGGTTGCCGGTCGTCTCCTTGAGCAGGAGGTCGTCATCCGACACCACGCCCACCGGGCGCCGGTCGGCGTCGATCACCGTCACCGCGCCGACCTTGAACCGCTGCATGGTGGCGACCAGTTCGGCGAACGGAGCGTCCTGCCGGACGGCGATGGCCACCTTGCCCATGACGTCCTTCACCTGCATCGTCATCACTGACCTCCTCGTGTCCGGCTCAATCGTGCCGTCCCGGGGCGGGCCGGGGTCAGCGGCGAAGGTCCCGGGGCCACGGGACGTTCATCCTCGCCGCCTCCGGCCGATCGGCCCGCTCCTCGCGAACCGGACATCGCGGCCCCGGCTTCCCGGCCCCGGGAGCCGCCCCTCACGCACCGGGCCGCCCACGGCTCCCGGCCCCGCCCCTCACGGCCGGGCGGAGTCTCCGGGACGTCGCCGCGGCGGGCCCGGCTCCGCCGCTCCTCGCCGCCGGAACGGGAGGCCCGGGGCCCGTGCACTAGGGTGCCGAGGGTGTACGTGAAGATCTGCGGGCTGCGTGAGCCCGGGCATGTGGCGGCCGCCGTCGAGGCGGGTGCGGACGCGGTCGGCTTCGTCCTCACCAGGAGTCCCCGGCGGATCACCCCCGCCCTGGCGCGGGAGCTGGCCGCGGCGGTGCCGCCGCACGTGCTGACCGTGGCGGTCTTCGCCGGGGAGACCCCGGACGAGGTACGGGCCGCCGCGATGGAGGCGGGGGTGCGCGCCGTACAGCTGCACGGCGACCACCCGCGTGAGGACTTCGCCGCGCTGCGGGACCTCGGGCTCACCCTGGTCCGGGCCGGGTCCGCGAGCGCCGACCCGCACTGCGGCGCCCTCGGCGAGGACCTGCTCATCGTGGACGCGCCCAGGCCCGGCTCCGGGGAGCCGTGGGACTGGGCCGCGGTGCGCGGACGCCCCACCGGTCGGTGGATGCTGGCCGGCGGCCTGGACCCGGCGAACGTGGCCGAGGCGATCGACGCCGCCCGGCCGTGGGGGGTGGACGTGTCGAGCGGGGTGGAGACCGCGCCCGGGACGAAGGACACCGGGCTCATCCGCGCGTTCGTCGCCGCCGCCCGCGGAGCCGGCGCCCGGCCCGCGTGAGCCGGCCGGGCACGCGCGACCCGGCGGGCGTCACACCGGGGCCGCCACCGGGAACGTCCGGTCCCACCAGGAGGCCCAGCGGGATTCCAGGCCGGAGAACGCGGCGTCGTCGAGGTCGTACGCCGTCAGCACCATCAGGGCGGAACCGCCGGAACCGCCGGAACCGCCGGTGCCACCGGAGCCCTCGGAGCCGGTCCGGGAGGGCGGGTTCTGCGCGGCCACCAGCAGGCCGTCTCCCCAGCCGTCGACGGTGAGCCCGAGCTGGCGGCCGGAGCGGAACCAGACCTCGCCGCGCAGCGTCTCCCCGGCGGGGACCGTCAGCTCGTACCGGCTGCCCGGCGTCAGGTCGGCCACGGCCGTCAGGCCGGCCGCCTCCAGCACCGGGGAGGCCCCCGTGCCGGAGAGGAACACGGTCCGCCGGTCATGGCCCGGATGCCGCTCCAGGGCGAACCTGAGCTGCTGGACGAAGGTGATCCAGCCCTCGGTGATCTCGTCGTAGTAGGCGTCCCACTCCGGGTCCGCGCCGCGCGGGGGACGGGTCAGCCGCAGCCGCGTGCGGTCGCCGAGACCGGTCAGCTCGAAGCGGTCGCCGCCCTGGACCTCCAGCCGGTGATCGGCGGCCGACTCGGTGGCCTCCCGGCCGTAGATGAGCTCGACCTCCTCGTCCAGCCCGTCGAAGAGCCAGCCGTGCCAGCGCCGGATCCGTTCCGGGTCGCGCAGCGCGGCCCACACGTCGCCGACGGGCGCGGCGACGGTGATCTCGATGGAGAACGGCTCATCGTTCATCTTCTTCTCCCTGGTCCTGTGTGTGCGGGCGGGGGGCGGGGTGTCCCGCGGCGAGGAGGCGGTAGGGGCGTCCGCCCTGGGTGTCGAAGCCGGCCGAGACCCGGGCGACGGCCTCGGCGAGCGCGTCGGTGAAGCGATGCACGTCACCGGGGTCGGCGAAGCGCACCTCGGCCTCCAGGGTGAACGTCAGCAGCCGCACCCCCTGGCGGTCGGCCGCGGCGGCCATGCGGGTGACGTCGCGTACGGTGCCGGCCGCGACCTCGACGAGATGCTCGGCGGCGTGCCGGTCGGCGATGCGGTCGAAGCCGTCGCCGGTCCCGGCGTCCGGGTCCAGCAGTCCGGGGTCGACGAGGAAGGCGCCGGCGGTGGCGCGCATGACGCGCTCGGTGAAGCCGCGCCGCGGGCGCTCCTCCACCAGCTCGATGAGCCCGGCCTGTTCCAGCACCCGCAGGTGGTAGTTCACCCGCTGGCGCGGCAGGTCGAACTCGGCGGCGAGCCGGACCGCGGACGCCGGCTCGCGCAGCCGCCCGAGCAGGCGGCGGCGGAGGGGGGTGAGGGCGACGCGCAGGCGGTCGGGATCGTCCATGAGCGTCATCTCGGTGGCGTCCATGCGACCATGAAACCATTAGACAAAATTTTTTGTCAATTCACTCCGTGTGACCATGGGCGGTCGTGGCCGTACGCCCCGCCGGAAGGGGCCGGAAGGGGCCGGAAGGGCGGGGTGGCCCGGGGAGATCGCCGGTGATATACACCCCTGGAAACCCCAGGGGGTGAGGCATGCGCAGGAAACGGCTCCTGGCACTGATCGGCACGGCGGTGACGATCGTCGTCGTCAGCGTGTACGGCCTGCTGACCGCGCCGGACGCCGGGCGGGCCTCCCCCACGCGGACGCCGGACCACACGAGGGAGATCACCCTCACCGACGAGGAGCCGCCGGCGGGGGAGCCGCAGGCCGGGGAGCCGCAGGCCCACGCGCCCACCGGGCCGCCCTCGTCGCCCACCCCGGTCCCCGCGACCCCCGTCCCCTCCACGCCCTCCGCGCCCGCCGCCCCGGCCACCCCCGAGGAGGCGGCGGCGCGGTACGTCGAGGCGTGGCAGAACGGGAACCTGACCGCGATGACCGCCCTGGTCGCCGACCCTCCGGCGGACCTCACCGCGCGGCACCTGGACTTCGATCGCGACCTGCGGGTCTCCTCGCTGTCCCTCACCCTCGGTGAGGCGCTGCGCGAGGACGCGACGACGGCCGAGTTCGCCTTCCACGGGGTCCGGCAGGTGGAGGGCTTCGACGAGCCCTGGCAGTTCGCCTCGGTGCTCCGCCTGACGCGGCGGGACGACGCCTGGAAGGTGCTGTGGACCCCCGAGACGATGCATCCGTCCCTCAGGGACGGCGGCTCCGTCCAGCGCACCGAGACCGCCTTCCGCCGGCCCGCCACCCTCACCCGGGAGGGTGAGCCGTTCCCCAGGCGCAGCAGGGCCGACCGCTACGTCCCCGGGCTGGAGGGCACGGTGACGGTCCCCGCCCTGCTGGAGCGGCCCTCGGGCCGCGAACTGCTGGCCGCCCCGGTGCCCTCGCAGGACGGTAGGCGCGTCACGATCTCCCGGCCCGTGCAGGCCGCCGCGGCCCGTGCCCTGGACGGCGTCGGCCAGCCCGCCGCGATCGTGGCCCTCGACGTCCGGAGCCGCGAGGTGCTCGCGGTGGCGGACACCCTGGACGAGGGCCAGGCGGCCTTCACCGGCCTCTACCCGCCCGGTTCGACCTTCAAGATCGTCACAGCCGCCGCGCTGCTGCGCACCGGCATCGTCCCGGACGCGCCGCTGCCGTGCCCTGCGACCTACACCGTCCCCAACGGCAAGACCTTCACCAACGACGGCGGCGCCGACCACGGTACGGTGACCCTCACCGCGGCCTTCGCGTTCTCGTGCAACACGACGTTCGCCCAGCAGACCTACGAGCGGCTGGGCGGTGGGCGGCTGTCCGCCGAGGCCGCCGACCGGTTCGGCTTCCGGGTCAAGCCCGGCCTGAGCGCGTGCCGGATCGGCCGGGGAGAGACCGAGACACCGGACGAGCTCACCACCGACGCCATCGGCCAGAACTCGGTGCTGGCCAGCCCGCTGTGCATGGCGGAGGTCGCCGCCGCCGCGGCGAGCGGCGTGTGGCGGCCCGCCGTCATGACGGATCGGCCGGCTCCCGGCCTGCCCGCCGCCGTCCCGCTGGGCGACGGCGTGGCCGCCGAGCTGCGCGCGATGATGACGTCCGTGGTCACCGAGGGCACCGCCGCGCGAGCCGGCCTGCCCCCGGGCACCGCCGGCAAGACGGGCACCGCCGAGGTGGGTGACGGGGCGTCACACGCCTGGTTCGTCGGCTACCGCGACTCGGTGGCCTTCGCGGTGTTCGTCCGGCACGGCGGAGGCGGCGGCGCGGTGGCCGCGCCCATCGCCGCCCGGTTCCTCAAGGCGCTCTGACCGCGACGGGGCCGCCGCGGCCTTCTCAGCGAACCTCCTTGACGGGCACGCACCGCTTCACGGGCGTGCCCGCCCGGGCCAGCCAGGCTCCGAGCAGCCAGGGCACCCGCGCGTCCCGGTTGTCGCGGAACTCCACCACGAGCGTCTCACCCGGCCTGATGTGCCGCGGGAAGATCCGGATCGTCCGTACGGAGGTCACCCGGACGGCGTCGAACGAGCGCGATCCGGTCACGAGCGAACGCAGCTCGTCCGCTCCCGAGGCGGCCGGTCCGTCGTAGGTGCGGTCCACGCCGGCGAACCGGGGGGTCGCGCACAGCGTGCCCGGCTCCAGGAACGTCACGTCCGCCCTGACGCCGGCCGTGCCCAGCCTGGCCTGCAGCCCGGCGGGGTCGCGCAGCTCGTTGACGACCACCCCGATCGTGCCGTCCTGGCTCCTGGTCACCGCGTAGGCGGGGGCCCCGGTTCCGAAGACCGACGGTATGAGGACGAGCGCCGCCGCGACACCGGCCGCGACCGGCCACCAGGGAACGGCGGCGACGCGCCGCCGGGGGCGCATCCCGTCGAGCAGCCGCCGCCGTGCGCCGGCGAGTTCCTCCGGGGTGGCCGGCGGGACGGCCTGCCACATGCTCTTCAGCGCGTCCATCGTCATTCTCCTTGTCCGTCCAGGGCCCGGCGGATCCGGAGGCGGGCCCGGTTGAGCCGGGAGGCGACGGTTCCCGGCGGGATGGCGAGCGCGTCGGCCACCTCTTGATAGCTCAGCTCGGCCCACGCGACGAGCAGCAGCACGTCGCGATCGGCCTGCGCGAGATCCAGCAGGGCCCGCGCCAGCGGCCGGTTGACGGCCAGGGTGTTGACCCCGTCCTCCACCGGGAGACCCGACACCTCCGCCGGGTGCACGCCGCTGCGGATATAGGCGCGGTAGAGGCTCAGCTCGGTGCGCCGCCGCCTGCCGATGACGTTGGAGGCGATGCCGTACAGCCACGGCCGGGCGTTGGAACGGCTCCGGTCGTAGCCCTTCCGGTGCTGGAAGGCGGCCAGGAAGGTGTCGGCCACGACGTCCTCCGCCTCGCTGGGGCCCAGGCGTCTGGCCGCGTAGCGGTGCAGGAGCGGCGCGTGCCGGTCGAACAGGATGGCGAAGGTCTCGGGTTCGTTCAGCGATCTCTCGATGAGGGTCGCGTCATCGACCTCGACGACTTCGCGGGGGATCGTCATGCATGCCGGCCTTTCTCGGCGTATGCGGTCACCTGTACTTACCGCGCCGCGCCGGAATGCTTCACGGGACGGCCGGGGCCGTGTCCCGCGCACGCCGGGGACGCCCCGGCGGAGGACCGGACGGAGGACCGGACGGGGAGCGTGCGAGGGACCGGGCGGGGGGAACGGGTGTTCAGAGCGCCCGCTCCAGGGCGGCGAGCACGGCGTCGTCCAGCATCTCGGCGCGGCCGCCCACGAGGTGGCGTTCCACGATCTCCAGCACCACCGTCTCGCTCCGGGCCACCTTCTCCGCGACGCGGTCCGGCCCCGTCGTGGCGGGCGCGTCGCTGCGCAGGTAGGTGACGTCGGCGAAGTACGGCAGCACCCACGGCAGCGAGTTGCGGGTGAAGGAGTCCCCGATGAGCAGGGTCCGGGGCCGGAACAGCGGCGCCCGGTCCGAGGCGTTGACCGTGCCGAACGACACGGGCAGCTCCCGGTCGTCCTGCCGGACCCGCCGCACGCCGTCCCGGACCAGCCGCCACCGGTCGACGGTCTCCTCGACGGGGATGCCCAGCAGCCCGCCCAGATCGCCGTTCCGCGGCGCCCGCCCCTCCTTCACCAGCCGGGTGTCCCGGGACAGGCCGGGCTGGAGCGCCCGGGCCAGCTCCGCGCCGTACAGGCCGGCGGAACGCTCGTTCCAGTGGCTGTCGGTCCGCCAGTACGCCGGTGTGCCGGACTCCCGCTGCGCCCGCTCCAGCGGCTCCCGGAGATCCACGTGACCGGGCGGGTCGGCCGCCCGCAGCGCCGCCCAGAACTCCCGCTTGCGCTCCCGGAGGCAGTCCCGGCCGGGGAAGCGTTCCGGCAGCCTGCCGGGGCTGACCGTGGTCTTGTCGGGGGCCACGGTGAACACGAACCGCCTGCCGGATCTCCGCACGATCCCGGCCAGGCGGCGCAGGCGGTCCAGGGTCTCCGCGACGGGGCGGCGCGGCCGGCACGCCTCTCTCACGTCGTCGCCGAAGTAGAGCCAGCCGTCACGCCCCTCGATCACCCGGGGGTAGTCCGCGGCGTCCGCCGTGCCGTACGACGGCGCCTCCCCGAACAGGAACTCCGACAGGGCGGCGTTGCCGCCGACCGCGTACCGCCGAAGCGGCAGGTGGGCCGTCACCCACGCCTCCACGTCCGGAACGGCCTCCCAGCCGCGTGACAGGGCCGGGAACTCCGGCAGCCTCCGGTTCTCGATCTCCACGGCCCGGTCGCCCGCGGCGAAGGCCAGGGCGGGCCCGCCGAAGAACAGCACCGCGGCCAGCAACGTCATCGGCCGCCGCACTCTCGGCCGCCGTGCCACCGGCCGCCGTGCCACCGGCCGCCGTCCTGCCGGACGGCGTTCCCCGGCGGAGGCGGAGGACGCCGGTCCGGTTCGTGCAGCGATCATCGGTGTCTCCTCACCCGGGACTCGCCGGAACCGTCAGAAGCGGTAGTACAGGAAGGGGCTGAAGGTGCCGGCGGCGACGAGCGCCGCCGCGTAGGGGGCGGCCACCCACGTCACCACGGCGCGTGCCGGCCGTACCAGCCGTCCCCGCCCCGCCTGGAGCAGCGGGCCGAGCGCGGGCGAGGCCGGCAGCGCCACCACGGCCAGGGCCAGCGCGAAGACGGCCATCCGCTGGTGGCCGGCGGCGAACGCGACGAACTCGTCGAGCTCGCCCGGCCGCCAGGTGAACATCGCCCCCAGCATGTCCCACGCCCCGGCCATGCTCTCCGCGCGGAAGAACACCCAGCCGACCACCACCAGCAGCAGGGTCACGCCGCGGCGCAGCACCAGGGCGCAGGCGCCGCCCGGCGGGCGGTCCCAGCCCAGCAGCCGTTCGGCCACCAGCAGGGCGCCGTGGTACAGCCCCCACACCAGGAAGGTCCAGTCGGCGCCGTGCCAGAAGCCGCAGAGCACGAAGACGACCAGCAGGTTGCGGTGGGTCCTCGGCGCGCCGCCGCGGTTGCCGCCCAGCGGGATGTAGACGTAGTCGCGGAACCAGCGCGACAGTGACATGTGCCAGCGCCGCCAGAAGTCGGTGACGGAGTACGCCGAGTACGGCCGGTCGAAGTTCTCCGGGAGCCGGAACCCGAACATCAGGCCCAGCCCCACGGCCATGTCCGAGTAGCCGGAGAAGTCGAAGTAGATCTGCAGGGCGTAGGCCGACGCGCCCAGCCACGCCGTCGGGGTGTTGAGGGGGCCGCCGGCGTGCGCGAACGCCGCGTCCGCGACGGCGGCGAGCGAGTCGGCGACGATCACCTTCTTGGCCAGGCCCAGGGCGAAGCGGGGAAAGCCCTCGGCGAGGTCGCCGAGGCGGTCCCGGGGGACCTCGCCGAGCTGTCCGGCGATCTCGTGGTAACGGACGATCGGCCCGGCGACGAGCTGGGGGAACATCGCGATGTAGGTGATGAACCGGACGGGGCTCCGCTGCGCGGGCGTGCTGCCGCGGTAGACGTCCACCACGTACGAGAGATGGTGGAAGGTGAAGAACGATATCCCGATCGGCAGGGCCAGGGTCACGACCGGGCTGTGACCCAGCCCCAGCGCGTCCGCCAGCGCGTCGATCTGGCCGGTGGCGAAGCCGGCGTACTTCCACACCGCGAGCACCGCCACGTTCCATCCGGCGGCGGCCAGCAGCACACCGCGCCGGGCCCGGGGACGGTCCCGCAGCCGCGCCCCGCCGAGCGCGAGGCCGGCCCCGTAGTTGACGGCGATGGCCGACAGCAGCAGCGGGGTGTGCGCTCCGGCGCCCCAGGCGTAGAAGAACAGGCTGGCCACGGCCACCACCGCGTTGCGGTGGCGCGGCGGGAGCAGCAGATGGGCCAGCAGCGTGGCGGGCATGAAGAACCACAGGAACAGGGGGGAGGCGAACGACATCGGCGTCCAGACGGCTTCCGGCTCTCGTCGCGACGCCCGTCAGCCCCCGGCCCGCCGCCGAGGACACGTCCCGGGCCGCCGCCGCGCTCCGGCGGACCTCTCCGATGCGGCCGGTGCGGTGGCCTGCCGTACGGCCTTCAGCGCGTCCATCGTCGTTCTCCTCGCCTGGTCGGGGTACGGCGGGTCCGGAGGCGGACCCGTCCGGGCGGTCACCCCTACTTGCCGCGCCGGGCCGGAATGTTTCACGGCCGGCCGGAAAAAGCCTCACCCGGCGCCGCGGGCTCCTCCTCCGCCGGTGGCGGTCCTTCGCCGGAGGAGGGCCGGTGCGGCGGACCGGCTCCCTCCCGGGAACGGGACGGCGGGCGTTCCGGGCCCTCTCAGGGGCCGGGCGGCAGCTCCTTCAGCAGCCTGCGGATCTCGGTCACCTGGAGCGGCTCGGAGATCCCGTCCCACGGCGCCAGCGCGGCCAGCCCCGCCCCGCGCCGCGCGGGCGCGCTCGCGGGGTCGAGCCAGGCGAGGTGCAGGTTCGCCAGTGCGGTGATGATCCCGATCACCGGCAGCCGCGGCAGCGCCGAACGCAGCAGCCCCACGGCCTCCTCGCGGTGCGTCTTCCGGAGCGCCGCCGCCCGGTGCACCTGGCAGCGGAGCCGGCCGAGCTCGTCGCCGGACCGTTCGTACAGCTCGGCGGCCTTCGACCAGCCCTCCAGCGCCTCGTCGCCCTGGTCCCGGTACCAGTGGACGAGCGCCAGGTTGCTCCGGATGTGCGCCTCGAGGTGCGCGTCACCCGCGGACGCGGCGCCGTCGAGGGCCCGGATGAGCAGGTCGCCCGCTCCCTCGTACAGGTGCCGGGCCTCCTCCTCCCGCCCCTGGAAGTCGAAGACCTGCCCCCCACGCAGATACAGGGCGGCGATGTTGTGCTTCCGGGCGGCCTGGCCGACGGTGTCCCCGCCGGGAAGCGCCTGGCCGTACCGCACCAGCGACGACTCCGCCATGGCGTACTCGTCGCTCCTTGCCAGCAGCATCAGCCCTTCCGCCTGGTGCATCCAGGCGGGCCGGGACTCCGGGTCAGGCAGCAGTCTCCCGGCCTCGCGGAAGTGCTTCTCGGCGGCGCCGTGATCACTGCGCATCAGGGCGATCAGGCACAGCCGCATCTCGGCGTCGGCCCGGACCGCCACGTCACCCAGGGACTTCGCCGCACTCGCCAGGGCCAGGGCGGTCTCCTGCCTCTCCTCGACACGCTGCTCGAGGGTGAACCACACCTCCAGGGCGTCCGCGATCCGCCACAGAGGGTCGCCCGGGTCGGGCCGGAGCGCCCTCGGCCGCGGGAAGCCGCTCCCATGCCGGTCCGGCCGGTACTTCCGCAGGATCTGCAGCAGCGTCCTGTCCTCCAGGGCGAACCAGCCGCGGGCGTCCTCATCCGGCAACCGTTCGGCGAAGAAGCCGGCCCGGTCGGCGAGGTGCTCGGCCAGACGTCGCCACGCCTGCGCGTCCCGCCCGTCCGGTCTCCGTACGGCCGGGCGGGCGGCGTCCGTCACCCGGAACCGCGACTCCCGCACCTTCTCCACCAGGCCGTGCCGGCACAGCTCCTCCATGGCCTGCCCGGCGTCGCGTTCCGGCCCGCCGGTGAGCACGACGATCTCGTCGATGCCGAGCTCGGCGACCGGCGCGTGCGCCAGCAGCGCCAGCAGCCGCCGCACCGCCGCGTCCATCCGCGCCACCTGCATGCTGAACAGCCGTAGGAGGACGAGGTCATGGGCCCCCTGCCTCTTCAGGTCGGCCACCAGGGTGGCGATCGGGACCTTGGGATTCTCGTCGAGCCAGCGGCCGACTCCGATCACGACCTGGGGCATGCCCAGGAACTGGCCCGCCAGCTCCCGCAACGACTCGGGGTCGGCGTCGCTCCGTTCGGCGGAGGCCTGTGAGCGCAGCAGTTCCACGACGGCGGCGGTGTCCAGGAGGTCGATCTGGACGATCGCCACGTCCCCGAGGGACGGGTACCTCACGTCCTCGTCGAGGGCGCCCGCGACGATGATCGTTCCCTTCGGCATGTTCCGTGGCAGCCAGCTGACCTGGCTCCACAGGGAGACGTTGTCCAGGAGCAGCAGCAGGCGGCCGGGATCCCCCAGGGCGGCGGCGACCTCCTGCGCCGCCGCCTCCAGGTTCGTCGCCGCCCGCAACGGGCGGCCGAGCGCGCGCAGCACGCGCTCGGCCACGCTCCGCGCGCTCTCCGGCCGGTTCCGGTCCTGTCCCCGCAGGTCCACGTAGTACTGGTGCTCGGGGTCGCACCGGGGCTCGGCGCCGGACACCAGGTCCCATCCCGCGGCGAGGGCCACGGCGCTGGTGCCGGCCCCGGCCATGCCCCGCACCAGGACCATCCGGTGCTTCCCGGCCTGGGCGGTCACCTCGGCGACCTTCTCGTCCCGCCCGAACAGCGGATCGACCGGCTTGGGGAGGCCCCGGGCCTGCCTGGGGGGCGGGGGGAGCTCGCGCCGGCGCAGCCGCCGCACGCCGGTCACCACGCCGTACAGCAGCATCCCCCCGCCGAGCGCTCCCCACTGCGGGACCGCGTCCAGGAAGTTGTTGAAGAAGATCTCGACGATGGTGGCTCCTCCGAACCACCCGATGAACTCCACCACCCTGTCCGCGGGTTCCCTGTCCCGGGGGCGTCGTGCCCCGCGGGACCTCATCGGCGGATCCCCTGTGTCAGCCCCCGCGCCAGCCACCTGCCCGTCGCCAGCAGCAGCGCCGCCGGAACCGCCGTCATCAGCACCCCCTGCGCCGCGAGCTCCCCGGCCGAGGTCGTGAAATATCGTGACGCCTGCAGCATGGTCAGCGGCGCCTGGTCGGCGGCCGGCCAGTTGAGCAGCAGGCTGACCACCATGTCGTTCCACACCAGCACGAACGACAGCACCGCCACCGCCGCCACGGCGGGGGCGCCGTCCCGCACCACCCGGGTCATCGCCGAGCGGCCGTCGGCGAAGCGGTCCAGCGTCGCCGGCCGCGGCACCGACATGAACGCGTTGCGCAGCAGCAGCACCCCCAGGGGCAGCAGCAGCGCGGCGTGCACCAGGCTGAGGACGAACGTGCTGCCCAGTGACCCGCCCAGCGCCCTGCCCAGCGGCGCGGCCAGCGCCTGCGGCGGCAGTACGGCCAGCACGACCGCCGCCGCGGTGACGGCCCGCCGCGCGCGGCGGGGGAGGGCCTCGTGCGTCAGGGCGTAGGCGGCCGGCACCGCCGCCGGCACGACGAGGAAGGCGGTCAGCAGCCCGCGCTGCGCCGTGGCCCACAGCGCCTCCGCGAAGAAGCCGCCGTCGAACGCCTCGCCGTACGAGCCGAGCCCGTAGCCGCCGGTCCACCACCCGGAGGTGGCCGCGGCGTCCGGTGACCGGAACGAGGTGAGCAGCAGGACCACGAAGGGGAACGCCCAGAGCGCGGTGACCGCCCCCGCCGCCACCCGCCGCGGCCACCGGGCCTCTCCCCGGGAGGCCGGCGCCCGCCGCGTCCGGCGGGCGGCCGGCCCAACCTGGAACGGCTGCCGCCACGGACGCTCGGCCCCTGGCAGGTCATGGCGCAGCCGCCACAGCACGGCCAGCGCCACCGCGACGGCCGTCACGGTCAGCAGGACCGCCAGCGCCGCCGCCCGCCCGTCCCCGAGGACGGTACGGCGACGCCACCACAGCAGCCCGGCGACGTCCACCTCCGGCTGGACCGAGCCCGGCGCCCCCACCAGGACCAGCTCGAACACCCGGGCGGCGGCGGTGAGGACGATCAGCAGCGCCACCGCGGCCGTGGGGAACAGCGCGGGCGCCGCCACGGCGCGCAGGAGGCGCAGCGGCCCCGCGCCGAAGACCCCGGCCACCCGCAGCAGGTCCCGGGGAAGGTTGGCCAGGCCCACATGGAAGACCAGGAACGCCAGCCCCGTCCACTGCCAGACGAACGCCAGGCCCAGGACCAGCCAGATCCAGCCGGGGCCGGTGAAGAGCACCGGCTCGGGCAGCAGGGCGTTCACCGAGCCCAGCCCGGGATCGGGCGCGAAGATCATCCGGAAGGTCACGCCCGCGGTCAGCGGGGACGTCACCACGGGCAGCGTCAGCGCGGCCGGCAACAGCCTGCGCAGGCGCGGCCCCACGCCCCGGGCGAGCCAGGCCAGGCCCAGCCCGAGCGCGCAGACCACCGGCGCGAGCACCAGCCAGACGGCGTTGTTCAGCAGAGCCGTCCTGACCTGCGCGTCGTTCACGACGTCCAGGTAGGCCCGCGCGCCGCCGTTCCCGGTGAGGCTCGTCACCACGGTCGCGGCCAGCGGGACGAGCAGACCGGCGACCACCAGCCCGATGGCGGGCAGCAGCCGCCGCCACGCCTCCCACCGCCCGCGGCCCGGTGACCTCGCCGGCGCGCGCATGTCGTAGTACGGGGCCACCTCGAAGAGGAAGGCGTCTTCGCGGCTCATGATCCTCCACTCCGCCAGGCCGCCGCCTCCACCGCCGCGGCGTGCGCGGCCCGCGCGGCCTCCTCGGCGCCCCGGCCGCCGACGGCGACCGCGGCGAACAGGTCGGTCAGGACACGCCAGAGGCCCTGGCCGTCCCCGCCGGCCAGGGCGCCGCCGAGCCGGTCCGACAGGTCGAACGCGATCGATCGTCCGGGCGTCCAGGCGCCGGGCCCTGAGGGTGCGGCGAGCTCGCGGAGCTCGTGCGCCAGCGGCCGCACCGGCACGGGGTAGTCACGGTCGCGCAGCCCGGCGCCGAGGGACAGGAACCCCCCGGCGCCGGCCCAGGCGGCCAGCGGCCCGCGCATCTCCCCTCCGGTGAGCCGCGCCACGAACCGCCTGCCCCGCTCCCCGGAGGAGGCCAGCGCCACCACGGCGTCCCCGCCGGCCAGCACGGGCGGCCGTTCTCCGCCCGCGGGCCAGGGGAAACGGAACCAGCGGGCCTCGCGGCCCGGGACGCGGTAGCGGTCGATGACCGGCCAGGCGAAGTCGGGGCCGGCGACCATGTCGGCGCGGCCGTACCGGAAGACGTCGAGGATCGCGTCGTGGAACTGGGTGACCAGCGCCCGCCGCCCTCCGCCGGGGACCAGACCGGGGACGGACCACAGCTCCGCCAGCCGGATGAACGCCTGCGCCACCCGCTCGTCCCCCCAGTCCGCCGGGTCCAGCAGGTGCAGCCTGCCGTACAGGTCGGGGGCGAGCCCGAGGAGGACGTTCTCGAACCAGTCGGTGAGCGCCCACCCGTCGGCGGCGGGCACGGAGAGCGGGGGGCGGCCCGAGGCCGCGCGGGCCCGGCACAGCTCCAGCCACGCCTCCCACGAGCCGGGCGATGTCTCCACGGACTCCGGCCGGTACCACACCAGCGACTTGTGGGCGACCTTGAACCAGACCCCCTTGACCCGCCCGTCGTCCGCGCAGCGCACCAGGTCCCGCCAGAACGGCGGGTCCTGCGAGACGAGCGGCTGCAGCCGGGCGCAGATCTCCGGGTCGCCGATCAGGCCGGGCTGCGGCACGATCGCCACGTCGGGGGTCGCCGCCGGGGCCACCGGCTCGCGCAGCAGCGCCGCGATGTCGTTGCCCGCCGAGTAGACGGTCACCGGCTCGCCCTCCAGGACCCGGCGGAAGCGGGCCAGCTCCCAGCCGCTCCACACCACCGCGACCCGCAGGGGCCGTTCGGCGGAGCAGCCGGTGAGCCCGGCCGCGGCCAGCCCCGACAGCGCGGCCAGGGCCCGTCTACGGTTCATCCGCATCGACGACCTCCCAGCGGGCCGAGGGGCTGCCCAGCGTCTCGATCCGGTCGCCCTCGTCGCCGACCACCAGGACCGGCAGGTGGGGGAAGGCGGCCAGGCTCCTGCCCACCACGGAATGGCAGGGCGGCCGGCCGTCGCGGTCCTCCACCAGCACCGCGTTCGGCCTCCTCCAGTGGCACATCGCGCGGGCGAACGCCACCCAGAGCCTCTGGTCCGCCGACAGGTCGTACGGCCGGCGGTCGAGCGGTACGTCCAGGTCGAGCCGGTCGGTGATGAAACGCACCTGTCCTCGTAGGAAATCCTTTCCGTACCGGTATCCTTTTCCGTCGCGGCCGTGCAGCCCGAAAACGATGTTCTGCTCGACCGTCAGATGGGGCAGCAGTCCGCCCCCGGCCGGAACCAGCGCGATTCCGCGTTCCCGGGAAGGTAACGAGGTGACCTCCTCCCTCGTGACCTCCTCCCTCCCGCTCAGTATCCGGCCCCGGACCGGCCACGCCCTGCCCAGCAGCACGTCGGCGAAGGCGTCCGCGGCATCGGCGTCCTCGGCCAGCACGACCCCGACCCGCCCTGCCGCGACCGACAGGTGGCCCGGCTTCAGGGCGCAGATCCTTCCTCCGTGCTCCCAGGAAAGACCGTCCAGCTGAAGCGGCCGTCCTGTCACGAATTCATCAGCTCCACATGTCGGAGGGGATGCTTACTTCTATAACGCACCGGAATGGAAATCCGAAAGGCTGCCGGAAAATCTGCGGGAAATTCCTTTTCGGGCCCGCGGAATATGCGGAATCGGTCTTTCTGCGGGGCCGTACGCACACGGCGCGGTCCGACGGCGGGCGACGGAAGGCCGCCGGGGGCTGCCGGAGGCGGCGGCGCGGGCGTACCGTGTGGTGATCACCGATGGGCGATCGCCGAGAGGAGCCGCCGCCATGGGCGCCACCGGCAACACCGAGATCTACCGCAGGGCCCGTGACGGACTGCTGGGCGCGGGCGGCGACCACGCCGGAGCGGTCGCGGGGTTCACCTGGCCCCGCTTCGAGGGCCCGTTCAACTGGGCCGTGGACTGGTTCGACGCGATCGCCCGGGGCAACGACCGCACGGCCCTGCGGGTGGTCCGGGAGGACGGTTCGGAGACCCGTCTCACCTTCGACGAGATGGCCCGCCGCTCCGACGCGGTCGCGGCGTTCCTGGCCGCCCACGGCGTCTCCCGGGGCGACCGGGTGATGCTGATGCTCGGCAACCAGGTCGAGCTGTGGGAGTCGATGCTGGCGGTGATGAAGCTGGGGGCGGTGATCCTCCCGGCCACCACGGCCCTCGGCCCGGCCGACCTGCCCGACCGCGTGGAGCGGGGCGGGGTGCGGCACGTCGTCGCCAACGCCGCCGACGCCGCCAAGTTCGACGGGGTGGGCGGAGGTTACACGAGGATCTGCGTGGGCGGCGCCCCGGCGGGCTGGGCCGACTACTCCGAGGCCCACGCGGCCCCGGCGCCGCCCGCGCCGCATCCGGGCACCGCGCCGGACGACCCGCTGCTGCTGTACTTCACCTCCGGCACCACCAGCAGGCCCAAGCTGGTCGAGCACAGCCAGGTCTCCTACCCGGTGGGCCACCTGACGACGGCCTACTGGATCGGCCTGCGCCCCGGCGACGTGCACCTCAACATCAGCTCGCCCGGGTGGGCCAAACACGCCTGGAGCTGCTTCTTCGCACCCTGGATCGCCGAGGCCACGATCTTCGTCCACGACTACCGGAGGTTCGACCCGAGGGCGCTGCTGGAGCGGATCCGCGACGCGGGGGTGACGACGTTCTGCGCCCCACCCACGGTATGGCGGATGCTGATAAAAGCTGATCTGTCCGGTGGTCCCGGCCGGCTGCGGGAAATCGTCTCGGCGGGCGAGCCGCTCAACCCCGAGGTCATCGAGCAGGTCCGCCGCCACTGGGGGCTGACCCTGCGTGACGGCTTCGGCCAGACCGAGACCACCCTGTCGGTCGGCAACGTCCCCGGCATGCCGGTCAAGCCCGGCTCGATGGGCCTGCCCCTGCCCGGCGTGCCGGTCACGCTGGTCGACCCGGTCACCGGACGGCCCGGCGACGAGGGGGAGATCTGCATCGACCTCGGCCGCCGGCCCGTCTCGCTGATGACCGGCTACCGCGGCGACGACGAGCGCCACGCCGGGGCGACCGCCGGCGGCTACTACCACACCGGCGACGTCGCCGTCCGCGACGCCGACGGCTACGTCTTCTACGTCGGCCGCACCGACGACGTGTTCAAGTCGTCCGACTACAAGATCTCCCCGTTCGAGCTGGAGAGCGTGCTCGTCGAGCATCCCGCGGTCGCGGAGGCGGCCGTGGTGCCCGCGCCGGACGATCTGCGGCTGGCGGTGCCGAAGGCGTACGTCGCCCTGGCGGCCGGATGGGAGCCGGACCGCGGGACCGCGCTGGCCATCCTGCGCCACGCCCGCGAGAGGCTGCCGCCGTACCAGCGGGTGCGCCGCCTGGAGTTCGCCGAGCTGCCGAAGACGGTGTCGGGCAAGATCCGCCGGGTCGAGCTGCGCGGTCTGGAGGAGAAGGCCGGGCAGACGGGCGGGCGGCCCGCGGAGTGGCGCGACGAGGACTTCCCCGAGCTGCGCTCCTGACCGCGCGGATCAGCCGGACCGCAGCGGCTCGTGGGGGAGGGGCTCGCCCCGCAGCCAGCCGGCCAGCCGGTCGCGCTCGACGAGGATCAGGCCCGCCTCCCCGGCCTCGGCGAGGGCCTGGCGGGTCAGCCGGCCGGAGGTGACCAGCACACCGGTGTGCCCGGCGAACGCGTGGGCCAGGGCGCCCAGGAAGTTGCGGACCTCCGGGGCGCCGACATTGCCGGCGTAGCGCTTGCACTGGAAGGCGTAACGCCGGCCGTCCTGTCCGACGGCGGTGAGGTCCACACCCCGGTCGCCGGAGCCGCCCAGCTCCCGGACCCGGCGGAAGCCGTCCCGTCGCAGCAGCCCGGCGGTGAGCGCCTCGAACTCCGGGCCGGTCAGCCCGTCGACCCGCTCCAGCTCCAGGTTCGCCTCGAACCACCGGCGCTGCCGCGCGGCCACCGTACGGGCCCGGACGACCGGCACGGCCGCCGCCAGGGCGAGCACGGCGACGGCCGCCGCCGTGAACCACGGCAGGTGCGCACGGGCGAACGGCAGCGCGCTCCGCAGCGCGGCGTAGGCGAGCACGGCGGCCACACCCCACAGGAACAGGTCGGTCCACCCGAACCCTCCGGGCCGGCCCTTCCTCCTGACGGCCCGGTTCCTCCCGGTCCGGCGTCCCTTGGCCGGTCGTCGGCTCGGCATCGTGTCAGCTCCCGCGGGGGTGGGGGATCGGGGGTCGGGCGCAGGCCGGTGCCTGACGCCCTCGGCGAACCGCTTCCCCGCGCGCGCCCCCCGCAATCCCGCCGCACTCACACGGCCTCTGGCCGCCCTGTCCGTCCGGCGCTCCCACGACGCTTCCGCGGCGCGCGGGCCCGCCCCGCCCGTACGGCGCTCCCGCGGCGCGCGGGAGCGCCGGGCCGGTCAGCTCGCGCCGGGGACGGTGACGTTCTTCTCCTTGAACTTGTAGCCGTTCTGCGTGGCGCCCTGCTGGAGCTGGTCGAACGCCTGCCTGCCCGCGGTCAGGTCGGCCTCGGTGGCCGTGCCGTTGCGCAGCTTGGCGGTCAGCGCGTCGAAGCGGTCGGTCACCGCCTTGACGCTCCGGCACAGGCCCGGGTTGGCGAGCGCGAACCCGCGGGCCACCTTCAGCTCGTGAACGGTGAACAGGCCCGCCACCGCGGCCTTGACGAAGGTGCGCTTGCGCTTCTCCGCCCCGGCCTTGAACCCGCCGCTGCGCAGCGGCCGGTAGATGTAGCGGTAGAACGCCCCCAGCGCGAGGCCCGCGTGCAGCGCGAAGCGCGTCTTGGCGAACGGCCTGGCGTTGGCCCCGGCGGGGCACTCCCCGTCGTACTCGAGCTCGGGGCCCGCCTGCGGCGGCGGAGCGGCCGCGGCCGACGAGGTGGCGACCACCGGGGCCTCGGGCGGCAGGGCGGCCGGCCGCCGGTCGCCGCCGCACCCGCCGAGCAGGGCGACCGTCAGCAGCGCGGCCATCGCCACGGCGGCCGGTCCGGCACTTCGAGCAGCCATATCTCCCCCTGGAACGTCACGGCGCCGGGATCGGCGGACTCCTTCCCGGTTATCCCCGCTGTGACGGTTCCGACACGGACAGTGTTCAGTGTCGCGTCGCGAGCCCCCGGACGGCGGAGACCAGGGCGTCGAGCTCCTCGTCGGTGTTGTAGTAGTGCACCGAGGCGCGCACCGCGGCCGGCACGGCGTTCGGGTCGAGACGCTGGTGGGCCCGGTCGGTCACGCTGACGTTGATCCCACGCTCCCGCAGGACGCCCTTCACCCCGGCCGACTCGTGGCCCGCGACGGTGAACGTGACGATGCCGCAGCGGCGGGCGCCGCGGTCCAGCACCGTCACGCCGGGCGTCGCCGCGAGCTCATCGCGCAGGCGGGCGGCCAGGCCGGTCACCCGCTCCTCGACGGCCGCGACGCCCAGGGCGGCGGCGTAGCCGGCGGCGACGCCCAGCCCGATCTGGCCCGCGACGTAGCGCTCCCACGTCTCGAACCGGCGGGCGTCGCCGCGGATCTCGTAGCGGTCAGGGGCGGTCCACTCGGCCGAGTGGAGGTCGAGGAAGGGCGGCTCCAGCTCCCCGACGAGGTCGCGCCGCACGTACAGGAATCCGGTCCCGCGCGGGCCGCGCAGGAACTTGCGCCCGGTCGCCGACAGCATGTCGCAGCCGATCTCCGTGACGTCCACGGCGAGCTGGCCCACCGACTGGCAGGCGTCCAGCAGGAACGGCACGCCCGCCCCCCGGCACAGTCGGCCCACCTCGGCGGCCGGGTTGACCAGGCCGTTGTGCGTCGGCACGTGGTTGATCGCGACGAGCCGCACCCCGCCCCGGGCCAGCTCCGCGGCGAGCGCGTCGAGGGACAGCTGCCCGTCGCCGTCGTCGGGCAGCGTCTCAACGCTCGCCCCGCGCGACTTCGCCACCTGGTGGAAGGCGATGGCGTTGCTGGCGTACTCGCTGGTCGTGGTGAGGATCCGGTCGCCGGGGGCGAACGGGATCGCGTAGAACGCCATGTCCCAGGCGCGGGTGGCGTTCTCCACGTAGGCGATCTCGTCGCGGTGGGCGCCGATCAGCCCGGCCACCGCGTCGTAGAACCCCTCGGTCAGCTCCCGGGCCTGGTCGGCCGCCTCGTAACCGCCGGTGACGGCCTCCAGCCGCAGGTGCCCGTTCACCGCGTCGAGCACCGGGGCGGGCGGCAGCGCCGCCCCCGCGTTGTTGAGGTGCGCGACGGACGCGCAGCCCGGCGTGTCCACGCGGGCCTTCTCGACGTCGATGATTCCGTCACCCGTGGGTGTGGTCATGATCTCTCCCGTCTCCGGTGCCGTCGTCTCCGGTGGCGTCGTCCCGCGCCCCGGCGGGGATGTCGCGGACACCACCGGGGGCGCGGCTCACGGGCCATCCTCCGGCCCGCGCGAGCGCCGCGTAGCGTATCGCGTTCCGTACGGCGGCGCCGCCGGGGTCGTTGTTGAAGTACACGTGGACGTCGCGGTCGCGGCCCCACGTCCGCTCCAGGCGGCGCAGCCAGGAGCGGAGCGCGGCGTCGCCGTAGGACGGCCGAGGGTGGGCGCGCCCCTCGTGGAGGCGCAGATACCCCCAGTCGGCGGTGCGCCACAGCGGGGAGAGGGGCCGGCCCAGCCGGTCGGCCCAGCACAGCGCCGCGCCGTGCGCCGACAGGACATCCCGTACGGACTCGGTCCACCAGGACGGGTGGCGCGGCTCGACGGCGACGCGCACCCCGGCCGGGAAGGCCCGCAGGCACGCGTCCAGACGTTCGGGGTCGGCCCGCAGCGTGGGCGGGAGCTGCAGCAGGACGGGGCCGAGCCTGTCGCCCAGGCCGCCGGCCGCCGCCAGCATGCGCCCGACCGGCTCCTCGGGGTCCTTGAGCCGTTTGACGTGGGTGAGGAAGCGGCTCGCCTTGATCGCCATGACGAACCCGGCGGGGGTGCGCGCCGCCCAGTCCTCGAACGTCTCACGGGCGGGGAGCCGGTAGAAGCAGTTGTTGTTCTCGACGGTGGCGAAGCACTCGGCGTAGCGCTCCAGCCAGAGCCGCTGGGGCAGCCCCGGAGGGTACAGCTCCCCGCGCCAGTCGGCGTACTGCCAGCCGGAGGTCCCCACGAACATCATCGGCCCCTCCTGCCGGTCGCCGCCTCACACCGGCAGATCTGCCCGGTGGGGCGGCCCTGACACGGGCGGAACCGCCCCGGGCCGTCACGGACGGTGTCCCCGCCGGGGCGTGTCGCGGGCCGGGCGGGACAGGGACGCCGGTCGGAACGGGCGGCGTTCGGGGAGGCGCCCCGGGGGACGGCCGCGCCGGTCAGAACGGGCGTGGGCCGCCCGCGCCGAAGCCGGTCTCGTGCTCCCACAGGTGGGTGCAGCCGGGGCACTGCAGGTGCAGACGGCTGCCGGTGACGCCCAGGAGGTAGCGCCAGTGGTCGGCGCAGTTGCGGCCCGCGCCGCAGGCGGCGCAGTCCCGGTGGTCGCGGCATCCCGGGCAGGGGACCCAGGCCCTGCGGCCCAGGTCGGCGCAGGGGTCAATGGGCAGCATCGCCGGTCTCCCCTCCGGGGAGGACCCCGGCCGCCACGAGCATGTCGTAGATCTCCCGCTGCCGCGGGTCGAGGCCGGAGTAGAGGAGGTCGTGGGCCTCCTGCTCGGCGCGCATCACCGCCGGGGGATCCCAGTCGACCCCGAGCGCGGCGACGACCGCGGCTCGCCGCCGCGTCTCATGGGAGGACAGGTCGAAGGCGATCCGGAACCCGGCGGGCACGCCGGTGCTGTCGTTGCTCTCGTTGCTCATGGAGCGGCTTTCCGATGGGGTGGCGGGCAGGTGCCGGGCGTGACCGGAGAAAAGCGGCCGCCGTGCCCCGGAGGGGAAAGACCGGACGGGGGACGGGACGCCCCGGTCCTCGACGATCACGTGACCGCACGTCACGCGGGGACCTTCACCGAAGGAAGGTGGATTACCTTCTGTCTACCCGAACATGAACTTCCACCGGTAATCGGGCCGGAAGCCGGTACGGATCGCGGGCCCGCTGGCGGCCACGCGATCCGTGACCCGGGGGCTCCGCGTGCCGCCGTGACCGGACGGTGCCGTGCGGGCGGCCGTGACCCGCGGTACGGCGGGGTCGCGCGCCCCGCCGTACCGGGGAGCACGACCCCGCGCGGATCAGCACCGGCCGTCGGCCAGGACCCAGTAGGCGGGGCCGGTCTGCATCAGCGTGTGGGTGGTCAGGACGTTCCACAGTCCCATGGGATCGTTGGACCCCTTGGCGTAGGTGTATCCGCCGGAGGCGTAGGCGCGGCCCGCCGTGGTGTGGGCGTAGTTGCTCGCCGTCACGCAGACCGGGGCGACCGTCGGGGTGGCCGTCGGGGTGACGGTCGGGGTGGCCGTCGGGGTGGCGGTCGGCCCGCCTCCGCCGTCCAGGCCGAAGAACCGCGCGTCGTGGTAGGCCGAGCAGATGGTGTCGAGGAAGTACGCCGCGGCGTTGCCGCACTGGTCGGGGCCGCTGCCCGGGTCGACCGGCAGGCCGTGGCCCATCCCGGATATCTCGTACAGGCGCACGTCGTCGTTGCCGTACACCTTCAGGGACGTGCCGCCGGGGAGGCTCGACGTCGAGACCGGGGTCTGGGAGACGCCCCGCACGTTCGTCCACTGGTCGCGCAGCTGGGCGCCGTTGGCCGGTGTGACCGTGTAGTCGGACGTGCCCTGCCATACGGCGACGCGGGGGTAGGGGCCGGAGTAGCCGCTGTAGGCGGCCCGGACCAGGTCGCCCCACTGCTGGGGGGTCTTGTTCGTGGCGCCGTACTGGCAGGAGGTGGCCTGGGTCAGGCCGGCGGCGCAGCGGTAGGCGATCCCGGCCCCGACCGAACCGGCCTTGAAGACGTCGGGGTAGGTGGCGAGCATCACCGCGGACATCGCGCCGCCCGCCGACAGGCCGGTGACGTAGACCCGCGCGGGGTCGGTGCCGTAGTTGGCGACCGCGTAGGCGACCATGGCGCGGATCGAGGCGGCCTCACCCTGGCCCCGGCTGGTGTCACCCGTCTCGAACCAGTTGAAGCACTTCGAGGAGTTGTTGGAACCGCTGGTCTGCGGCAGGACGAGGGCGAAACCCCACTGGTCGGCGTACTTGCGCCAGCCGGAGTTGGTGAAGTAGCCGTTCGCGTCCTGCGTGCAGCCGTGCAGGGCCACGACGAGCGGCCGGCCGGAGGGCAGGCCGTCGGGCCGGTAGGCGTACATGGCGAGGTTGCCGGGGTTCGAACCGAACGAGCCGACCTGGGTCAGTGACGCCGCCCGCGCGGGAGGCCCGGCCAGGGACGCCCCGAGCAGGCAGAGCAGCACGAGCAGCGCGGTCGCGGCGGCGGTGAGGACGGCGGAGGGCCGTGACGGGCGGAGCCGGGGGGACGAGGAGGGTGCGGGCGGTGCGGGGGGTGCGGCCATGACGTACTCCTTTGACAACCGGGTTCACCGGTCCTTTCAGGGAAAGGTAGATCCGCCGAAACCCCCCGGACATGTCCCGGGCACACACTCTTCATCTCTGTGATGTGGAACACACGCGGGCCCCGCCTCGCGGTCCCGTCCCCGGACGCACGGCCCGATCCGGGTGGCCCCTGTCCCGGACCGTCGGCGGCTCCGCCCCGCGGCCTCCCTCCGGGCGCGCCGAAGGCCCCGCCGACGGTCCGGCGAGGCCATGGGTGGACATGGGCGGAGGAGCGGACCCGGCTAGCCTCCGTACTCGCGGGAGGATCCCGCCATCTGGGCGACGTCCTGGGCGCCGTCCTGGATGAGCTGGGCGGCCAGGGTGGACAGCGCGCGGCCCACCGCCAGTTCGTCGCCGATCTCCGGCACCGGCTGGTCGACGGGGTTGCGCCGCGCGTGCGCGACGCCCTCGTGCCGCTTGCCGCGGTCGGTGAACAGCACGGCTCTGGCCGTGGTGACGTCGTCGTTGTCGTCCTCGCTGATGAAGATCTGCACGTTCCACTGTTTGGCTTCCATGGCGAACACCCCCTATGCCACAGCGTCACCTCTGCCGGGCCCCGGAGGAAGGGACCTTGGACCCGCCCGGGAAGGTCCTTGCGCCCGCCGGGCCGCGGATCCCGTGTCCGCCGCTCGCGGTGGTCGTCCCGTCCGCGGCCCGCCGCGCCCGTCGCCCGCCGGGCGGGACCGTGACCGCCGCGTCCCCGCCCGCCGCGTCCCCGCCCGCCGTGTCCCCGCCCTCCGGGCGTGGCCGCCGCCTTCCCGCCCGGCGCTCACGGCGGGCGACCGCGCCGGGTTCGGGACCTTCGGCCCTACAGGCCGGTGAGAGGCCGGGCGAATGCTGAGAAAAGGGGGTTTGAGATGTTCATCGAAATCCTGTACGGGATCATCGCCTTCATCGTCGCCTGGGTCGTGCTGGGCGGGGCCCGCGTGGTCAACCAGGTCGAGCGGGGCATCGTCTTCCGGTTCGGCAGGGCGCTGCCGAACCCGCGCCGTCCGGGCCTGGCGATCCTCATCCCGGTCGTGGACCGGATGAGGAAGGTCAACGTCCAGATCGTCACGATGCCGGTGCCCGCCCAGGAGGGCATCACCCGCGACAACGTCTCGGTCAAGGTGGACGCGGTCGTCTACTTCCGGGTCGTGGACCCGATGAAGGCGGCCATCGAGGTGGAGGACTACCTGTTCGCCGTCGGCCAGGTGGCCCAGACGTCGCTGCGCTCGATCATCGGCAAGAGCGAGCTGGACGACCTGCTGTGCAACCGCGAGCGCCTGCACGAGGGCCTGGAGCTGATGATCGACAGCCCGGCGATCGGCTGGGGCATCCACATCGACCGCGTGGAGATCAAGGACGTGCAGCTTCCCGAGACCATGAAGCGGTCGATGTCGCGCCAGGCCGAGGCCGAGCGCGAGCGCCGGGCCCGCGTCATCACGGCGGACGGGGAGTTCCAGGCGTCCAGGAAGCTCGCCGACGCGGCGGGCATCATGCACGACACCCCGGGAGCCATGCAGCTGCGCCTGCTGCAGACCGTCGTGGAGGTCGCGGCGGAGCGCAACTCCACGCTGGTGATGCCCTTCCCGGTCGAGATGCTGCGCTTCTTCGACCGGATGGCGGGCGCCGTCTCGAAGGGCGCCGTGCCGAAGAGCACCGCGTCACCGGGGCAGGGATCACTCCCCGCGGGCGCGCCCGTCCCGGAGAGCCTGCGCGATCTCGTACGGCCCCGCGACGGCGAGCCCGCCGACCCGGCCTGACCGTACTGCCTGACCGGGGCGGCCCACCCGGGCTACCCGGGCGTCCCGCTCCGGGGAGCGGGACGGCCGTCAGGCCCCCGGCCGCGGCGCGGCCGGGCGGGGGAGGTGCAGGTCGTCCAGCAGGACCTGGGTCGCGGCGGCGATGGTCTCCACGGCCCGGTCGAAGACCTCGGCGTTGCGCGCCGACGGGGCCCGGAAACCGGAGATCTTACGGACGTACTGCAACGCGGCGGCCCGCACGTCCTCGTCCGTCACGTCGCTGGAGTACGGCTCACGAAGGGTCTTGATGCTCCGGCACATGACAGGACCGTACGCCATCCACACCCCGGCTTTCCACCGCCGGCTCCACCGTCAGCCGGAGGAGAGCAGGGCCTCCTCGGCGTGCTCGTCGTCCGGCTGGCTCTCGGCGGCCAGTTCGGCGTGGACCAGCCGGCGGTACTCCTCGGTCTCGCGCCGGACCGTCTCCTCGTCCCAGCCCAGCACGGGCGCGACGAGGGCCGCCGCCTCGGGCGCGGCCGCCAGGCCCCGGTCCCGCTGCTCGATGGCGACGTGGGTACGGCGGGCCAGCACGTCCGCGAGGTGCAGAGCCTGCTCGTGCGACGCCGCGTAGACGATCTCGGCCCGCAGGTAGTCCGGCGCCGCGGGCAGCGGCTCCCCCAGAGCGGGGTCGGCCCCGACGATCTCCAGCAGCTCCTCGACGCCGGACCCGTAGCGGCGCAGCAGCCGCTCCATCCGGCCCACGCCGAGCCCGTACCGTTCGGCGAGGTTGCGGCGGCCGTTCCACACGGCCTCGTAGCCGGTCGCGCCCAGCAGCGGCAGCCGCTCGGTGGCCGACTCCGGCACGCCGGAGCCCAGTTCCTCGGCGGCGGCGTCGACGGCGTCCCTGGCCATGACGCGGTAGGTGGTGTACTTGCCGCCGCTGACCGTCACCAGGCCCGGCACCGGATTGGCGACCAGGTGCTCGCGCGAGAGCTTCTCGGTGCCGGTCGCGGCGCCGGCGATCAGCGGCCGCAGCCCGGCGTAGACGCCCTCGACGTCGTCGTGGCCCAGGGGGGTGGTCAGCACCGCGTTGACGTGGTCGAGGATGTAGTCGATGTCGGCGCGGCTGGCCACCGGGTGGTCCCGGGCCAGGGTCCACGGCGTGTCGGTGGTGCCGATGATCCAGTAGTCGTCCCAGGGGATCACGAACAGCACGCTCTTCTCGGTCCGCAGGATCAGCGCCGTGTTCAGGTCGAGCCGGTCGCGGCGGACCACGATGTGGACGCCCTTCGACGGCTTGACGGTGAGGCTCTTCCCGGCCCCGGCCATCCGCAGCGTCTCGTCGGTCCAGACCCCGGTGGCGCCGATCACCACGCGGGCCCGGACGTCCATCTCCCGGCCGCTCTCCAGGTCCGTCACGTGCGCGCCCACGACGCGCTCGCCGTCGCGGAGCAGGCTGCCGGCGCGGACCCGGTTGGCGACGGCGGCGCCGTACCGGGCGGCCGTCCGCACGATCGCGATCGCCAGCCGCGCGTCGTCGGTGTGGGCGTCGAAGTACTGCAGGGCGCCGACCAGCGAGTCGGGGCGCAGGGCGGGGGCCTCCCGCAGTGCGCCGCGGCGGGTCAGGTGCCGGTGCCGGGGCATGACGGCGCGCAGCCCGCCCAGGAAGTCGTAGAGGGTCATGCCCGCGCCGACGTAGAACCGCTCCCAGAGGCGGTGGGTCAGCGGGTAGAGGAACGGCACCGGCCAGACGAGGTGCGGCGCCAGCCGGGTCAGCAGCAGGTGGCGTTCCTTCAGCGCCTCCCGTACCAGCCCGAAGTCGAACTGCTCCAGATAGCGCAGGCCCCCGTGGATCAGCTTGCTGGATCTGCTGGAGCTGCCGGCCGCCCAGTCGTTCGCCTCGACCAGCGCGACCGTCAGGCCGCGCGACGCGGCGTCGAGCGCGGCTCCCGCGCCGACGATCCCGCCGCCGACGACCAGCACGTCGTACTCCTTCTCGCCCATCCGCCGCAGCGCCGACTCCCGGTACAGCGGTCCCAATGCGGGCTCGTTCAACGGGCACCTCCCGTGTCGTCGTCCCGCCTGCGCGGGACGGGCGTGCTTCCCGGACTCCTCAGGCTTCCCGGGCTCCCCGGGCTCCCCGGGCTCCCCGATCCGGATGATCCGGGCGGTCCGGACGGTCCGGGCGCGGTCAGTCGACGTCCACCCAGCCGAACGTGCGTTCCACGGCCTTCTTCCAGCAGGCGTATCCGTGCTCGCGCTGCTCCTCGGTCCATCTCGGCTCCCAGCGCCGGTCCTCGTTCCAGTTCTGCTTCAGCTCCTCGGTGGACTTCCAGAAACCCATCGCCAGGCCGGCGGCGTAGGCGGCGCCCAGGGCGGTGGTCTCGGCGACGACCGGCTTGGAGACGGGCACGCCCAGCACGTCGGCCTGGATCTGCATGCACAGGTTGTTCGCGGTGACGCCGCCGTCGACCCGCAGCACGTCCAGGGTGACGCCGGAGTCCTGCCGCATCGCCTCGACCACGTCGCGGCTCTGGTAGCAGATCGCCTCCAGGGTGGCGCGGGCCAGGTGGGCGTTGGTGTTGTAGCGCGACAGGCCCACGATCGCGCCCCGGGCGTCGGAGCGCCAGTAGGGGGCGAACAGGCCGGAGAACGCCGGCACGAAGTAGATGCCGCCGTTGTCGGCCACCTGGCGGGCCAGCGCCTCGCTCTCGGCGGCCCCGGAGATGATGCCGAGCTGGTCGCGCAGCCACTGCACCGCCGAGCCGGTCACCGCGATCGACCCCTCCAGCGCGTACACCGGCGGCTCGTCGCCGAACCGGTAGCAGACGGTGGTCAGCAGGCCGTTCTGGGAGCGGACCGGCTCGTGGCCGGTGTTGAGCAGCAGGAAGTTGCCGGTGCCGTAGGTGTTCTTGGCCTCACCGACGCCGAAGCAGACCTGCCCGACGGTCGCGGCCTGCTGGTCGCCCAGGTCGCCGGAGAGGGGAACCTCGCGGCCCAGCGGCCCGTTCGCCCGGGTGACGCCGTACAGGCCGGGGTCGGAGGAGGGTCTGATGGCGGGCAGCATGGCGCGGGGGATGCCGAAGAACGACAGCAGCTCGTCGTCCCACTCCAGCGTCTCGAGGTCCATCAGCATGGTGCGGCTGGCGTTGGTGGGATCGGTGACGTGGACTCCGTCGTCCCTTCCCCCCGTGAGGTTCCACAGCAGCCAGGTGTCGGTGTTGCCGAAGATCGCCTCGCCGTCCTCGGCGGCCTGCCGGACCCCGTCGACGTTCTCCAGGATCCACTGGATCTTCCCGCCGGAGAAGTAGGTGGCCGGCGGCAGGCCCGCCTTACGGCGGATGACGTCACCGCGGCCGTCGCGGTCCAGGGCAGAGGCGATGCGGTCGGTGCGGGTGTCCTGCCAGACGATCGCGTTGTAGTACGGCCTGCCGGTGCGCCGGTTCCACACCACCGCGGTCTCGCGCTGGTTGGTGATCCCGAGGGCGACGAGGTCGGCGGCGGTCACGCGGGATCTGGCCAGGGTGGTCTCGATCACCGAGCGGGTGCGTTCCCAGATCTCCACCGGATTGTGCTCGACCCAGCCGGCCCGGGGCAGGATCTGCTCGTGTTCGAGCTGGTGGCGGGCGATCTCGTTGCCGCCGTGGTCGAAGATCATGAATCGGGTGCTCGTCGTCCCCTGGTCGACCGCTCCGACGAAGTCCGCCATGGGTTCCCTCCTTCACTGTTCCGGTGACGCCTTCTCAGGGGGAGGGCGGTCCGGGGGCAGCCTGCCGGGCTCCGGTTCCTCCCCGGCGCGCAGGAACCGGCCGACGAGGAGCTCGTACAGGGCTCCGCCCAGCACACCGCCGATCAGCGGGGCCACGATCGGCACCCAGAAGTAGATCTGGCCGTACTGGTCCCGCCAGGCGGTCTCGTAGCCGGTGAGGAAGGACGCCAGGCGCGGCCCGAAGTCGCGGGCGGGGTTGATGGCGTAGCCGGCGTTCGTGCCCCAGGCCATGCCGATCGCCACCACGATCAGCCCGATGACGAAGGGGGCGAGGTTCGCGCCGGGAGGGGTGTTCAGGACGTCGATGACGGCGAAGATGAGGAAGAGCAGGATCGCGGTGCCCATCACCTGGTCGCGGAAGGCCCCCCAGAGGCCGACGGGCAGCGAGCCGTTGCCGGGCAGCGTGGAGAAGACGCCCTGCGTTTTGATCGTCAGTCCCGGGTCGGCGGCGTGCAGCATCTCGGTGTAGTTCCACCGCACGAGGAGGGCGGCGACGAACGCCCCGGCGATCTGCGCCACGCAGTACGGCAGCACCCTGCGCCAGGAGAAGCCCTTGAAGACCGCGAGGGCGACGGTGACGGCGGGGTTGAGGTGCGCGCCGCTGATCCGGCCGGCGGTGTATACGCCGAAGGTGACGCCCAGGCCCCAGGCCCACGAGACGCTGTCGTGGTCGCCGATGTGGGCGGCGACGACCTGCGCCACGACGCCCACCCCGAACAGGATCAGGATCGCCGTGCCGGCGAACTCCGCCGCCAGCTCGGCGATGAGACCGGGGAGTTTCCGCGGGTCCGCCATGCACGCCCCTTCTGGAAGCCGTACGGCTCGCCCTCCCGCTCCGAAACCGAGCAGACTTGCCCAATAAGGAACGAAATATCCAACCGAAGCACTCGTCACACGGCTTTATCCCTCAAGAAAGGTTCATGCTTATCCATAGGGAAGGTATTGCCGAGGCCGGCCGTCGATGCCGCTTCCGCCCCGGGCCGTGTCTCCCGTGTTCTTTCCGTGTTCTTCCTGTGTTCCCTCCGTGTTCTCTCCGTGTCGTCCCCGCGCCTTCCCGCGGCCTTTCCCAGAGTTCTCCCCGGCTCCTCCCGGCCCTTCCGTCACGCGACCGAAGCCCTCTCCGGAAGGCCCTCCCGGGCTGTCACGGCTTTTTCTGCGAGTGCCGGAATGGGCTCTGAGCTGGATGTTCATCCATCCCATCAGGCCGTAATTGTTCTGTTATGTGTTGCCGCCCCGTGCCGGGGCAGACGATCGGCAGCCGAGCAAAAGGAAGTATGAACATGACTGTCACTGGAATCATCACCGCCATCGTCATCGGTGCCATCGTCGGTGCCCTCGGCCGGCTCGCCGTGCCGGGCAAGCAGCACATCCCGATCTGGCTGACCATCGTGATCGGCATCGTCGCCGCCTTCATCGGTACCGCCATCGCCGGTGCCCTCGGCGTGGCCCACACCTCGGGCATCGACTGGATCGAGCTGCTCCTGCAGGTGGTCGTCGCGGCGATCGGCGTCATCCTGACCGTCAGCCTGTACCGCAGGCGCGGCGTCCGGTAAGCGCCTCCACCCCCGCAACGGTGCGGGACGGTGAGAACCGCCGGCGGCCCCGCTCCCCGACGCCCATCAGGGCGGGGAGCGGGGCCGCCGCCGCATGTCCGTCTCCGCCCGTCTCCGCCCCGGATCCGGGCCCGAGTCCGTCTCCGGCCCGGCCCGTCTCCGCACCGTCCGGCCCCGGCCGGACGGCGCGGGCACTCCCAGGGGACTTCCAGGTAACCGTCAGGAATCCCCAGGTCACTGTCAGGAAAGCTCGATAGCGTCCATGGGATGAACTGGAAACGTAAGGCCAACGCCGCCGTGAAGGAGCTGACCGGGTTCCAGATCACTCGCGTCGCGAAGGTGGAAGCCGGGGCCGGGTCCGCCGCCAGGGGCGCGGGACGGGCGCCCGCGGTGGCGGCGGACGACCTCGTCCGTCTCCCCGACGACCCCCGGACCGACCGGCTGCTCACCGCCCCCATCTTCATCCTCTCGCCGGTCAGGTCAGGCTCCACCCTGCTGCGCGCGATGCTCAACGCCCACCCGATGCTGCACGCCCCCCACGAACTGCACGTGCGGCGGCTGTCCGTCGGGCTCACCACCCCGCTCGCCGCACGCGCCATGGAGGCTCTAGGCCACAACCAGGCCGACCTGGAGCACCTGCTGTGGGACCGGGTCCTCCACCGTGAGCTGGTCCGCAGCGGCAAGGCCCACATCGTGGACAAGACCCCGGCCAACGCCTTCGCCCACCGGCGCATCGCCACCTGCTGGCCCGATGCCCGCTTCGTCTTCCTGCTGCGCCACCCCGCCTCCATCGCGGCCTCCTGGCACGAGGCGAGCCCCGACCGGCGGACCCCGCACGAGGCGGCGCTCGACGCGCTGCGTTACATGAAGGCCGTGGAACGTGCCAGGGGCGACCTGCCCGGCCTGACCGTCCGCTACGAGGACCTGACCGCGGACCCCGAGGCCGAGACCCGCCGGATCTGCGACTTCCTGGGCATCCCGTGGGAGCCGGTGATGCTCGCCTACGGAGAGCAGACGGTCGTCCAGAAGGGGCTCGGCGACTGGAAGGACAAGATCCGGTCCGGGAAGGTCCAGGAGGGACGCGCCCTGCCCCGCCCGGAGGAGATCCCCGGGGAACTCCGTCCGATGGCCCGGACCTGGGGCTACCTCGGCGGGGACGAGAGCCGGTGAGGATCCGCTACATGCTCCTGCACGCCTACGGCATGGGCGGCACGATCCGGACGGTGGTCAACCAGGCCAACGCCATGGCCGCGGCCGGGCACGACGTCGAGATCATCAGCGTGGTACGGCGCCGCGCCAGGCCCCAGTTCCCCATCGACGGGCGCGTGGAGATCACCACGCTGGTCGACCAGCGCGGCGGCGTGCGCACCGACTCGATGGGCCGCCGGATCTGGCGGAGGGTGCGCGGCAAGGTCGTCCCGCGAGGGGAGTTCGCCGCCGGCTACTTCACCGAGCGCGTGGAGAAGGCCGTCATCGACCACGTCTCCGCCCTCGACGGAGGCGTCCTGGTCACCACCCGCCCGGCGCTGAACCTCATCTCCGCCCGGCACGGCCCGAGCGGCGTGGTCCGCGTCGCCCAGGAGCACATGAACTTCACCACCCACCGCGAGAGCGTGCGGCGGCAGATCGCCCGCCACTACGGCAGGCTGGACGCGGTCGCGGTGCTCACCGGCACCGACCGCGACACGTACCGGCGCCTGCTGCCCGGCACGCCGGTCGTCCGTATCCCGAACGCCGTCCACACCCTGCGCCGGAGGCCCTCGGCGCAGGAGAACGCGATCGTGATCGCGGCGGGCAGGCTCGTCAAGCAGAAGGGCCTCGACCTGCTCATCCCGGCGTTCGCCCAGGTCGTGCGGCGCTTCCCCGACTGGCGGCTGCACATCTACGGCACCGGCCCCAAGAAGACCGAGCTGAGCGCCCTCGTCGGCGAGCTGGGCCTCGACGGCAGCGTCAAGCTGATGGGCCGTACCCCCCGGCTGGACGAGGAGCTGGCCCGGGCCTCGGTGTACGCGCTCAGCTCCCGGTTCGAGGGCCTGCCGATGGTCATGATCGAGGCGATGTCCCACGCGCTGCCGGTCGTCGCGTTCGACTGCCCGACCGGCCCGCGCGACGTGCTGACCGACGGGGTGGACGGCCTGCTGGTCCCGCCCATGGACGTCGACGAGCTGGCCGGGACGCTGATCCGCGTCATCGGCGACCGCGAGCTGCGCCTGCGGCTGGGTTCCGCCGCCGCCCGCACAGCCCGTGACTACGCTCCCGAGGCGATCATGCCGATATGGGAGAACCTGTTCACCGAGCTGTCGGCCGCCCCGCGCGTCGCCTGAGGGCGAGCCGAGCCGGCCCGCCGTACCTCAGCCGGGAGCCCGAGCCCGGGGGAGGGTCAGATCAGATGAGGAGTACGGCGGCGCCCTCGACGCGGTCGGCGGCCAGGTCGGCCAGCGCCCGGTCGGCCGCGTCGAACGGGTAGGGCACGGTCGTGACCCTCGGCGGGTGGGCCGCGGCGGCCTCCAGGAACGCCCGGCCGTCGGCCCGGGTGTTGGCGGTGACGCTGCGCAGCGTCCGCTCCTGGAACAGGTGCCGTCCGTAGTCGAGCACCGGCACGTCACTGAGGTGGATGCCCGCCACGGCCAGCGTGCCGCCGCGGTCCAGCGCCTCCAGGGCGACGGGCACCAGCTCGCCCGCCGGGGCGAACAGGATCGCGGCGTCCAGCGGCTCGGGCGGGGCGTCCGCCGCGCCGCCCGCCGAGGCCGCCCCCAGCTCCAGGGCCAGCTCCCGGGCCCTGGCCGAGCGGGTCAGCACGTGCACGGTGGCCCCCTGGGCGATGGCGACCTGCGCGGTCAGGTGCGCCGAGGCGCCGAAGCCGTAGATTCCCAGGCGCCCGCCGGGCGGCAGCTCGCTGCGGAGCAGGGCGCGGTAGCCGATGATCCCGGCGCACAGCAGCGGCGCCAGCTTCCCGGCCGCGCCGCCCTCGGGCAGCCGGTAGGCGTAGTCCTCCGGGACGGTGAGGTAGCGGGCGTAGCCGCCGTCGGCGTCCCAGCCGGTGTAGGAGGAACGCGGGCACAGGTTCTCCGCGCCGCGCAGGCAGTAGGGGCAGCGCCCGCAGGTCGAGCGGAGCCAGGCCACGCCCACCCGTTCCCCGGCGGCGAGCCGTACGGTCTCCGGGCCGCGGGCCGCCACCCGGCCCACCACCTCGTGACCCGGGACGGTCCGCGGGCGTCGCGGTGGCAGGTCGCCCTCGGCCAGGTGCAGGTCGGTGCGGCAGACGGCGCACGCCTCCACCTCGACCAGCACCTCGCCCGGACCCGGCCGGGGGACCGGCAGGCGGACCCGCTCCAGGGGGCCCGAGGCGATCGGCCCTGGCCGGGCGACCACCCAGGCGTCCATCTCCTCGGGAACCGTCACGTGCCCGGTCATGGCGCCCTCCGTTCGCGTCCTCCCCGGCGTTCCCCGCGGGCGTTCCCCGCGTCGCGGGCCGGAGAGCCGTACGGCGGGCATCCGCGCGCCGCGTCCTACCCGTCCCCGCGCCGCGGGCGGTGGAATCCGTCCCGGAGATGATCGATGACCCGCTCTTTTGACCGGGGTGAAGGTGGGCGGGCACAAGACGAGGTGGGAACGGTCGCGAGGAGGGTGACATGGCGACGGACGTGGTCGTGGCGGGAGCCGACGGTTCGCCCCCGTCCCTGGCGGCGGTCGGGTGGGCCGCCGGTGACGCGGTGCGGCGCGGCGCCGTCCTGCGGGTCGTGCACGCCTGTGAGGGCATGGACTACGACCTCCCGGTGTTCTCGGAGCCGGAGTACGGCGCGGCGGTGTCGGAGCAGTGCCGCCGGGTGCTGGCGGAGGCGGCCGATCTGGCGCGGGGCCGCGTTCCCGGGCTGGAGGTGGAGGAGAGGCTGGAGAGCGGACCCGCGGCCGAGGCGCTGCGCCGCGCGTCCGGGGACGCGGCGGTGCTCGTGCTCGGCCACCGGGGGCGGGGCGGGTTCCGCGAGCTGCTGCTGGGGTCGGTCCCGCAGCGGCTGGCGGGCCACGTGGCCGTGCCGGTCGTGGTCGTCCAGGGCGAGGAGGAACGCGGGAGCGGCGAGGTCGCGGTCGGCTTCGACGGGTCCCCGTCCTCGGAGGCGGCGCTGGGTCACGCCTTCGAGGAGGCGGCGCGGCGCGGGGCCCGGGTGCGCGCGGTGCACGCCTGGGAGGCGCCGGTCATGGGACCGTACACGGTGGTCTACACGCCGATGCTGGAGGAGGTCTCCACCGCGGCGGAGAAGACGGCCGAGAGGGCGCTCGCCCCGTGGATGGAGCGCTACCCGCACGTCCCGGTGATCAGGTCGGTGGTGTGCGAGCATCCGGTGGTCGCCCTGCGGGAGGCGTCGGAGACCGCCGACCTGCTGGTGGTCGGCTCGCGCGGGCTGGGGAGGCTGGGATCGGCGGTGCTCGGCTCGGTCGGCCACGGGGTGCTGCACCACGCCCGCTGCCCGGTCGTTGTGGTGCCCTCGCCCGAGAACCGGCCTGCCGGGGACGGCTCGCCGGACGAGGGGGCCGCCGCCCCCTCCTGACCCGGTCCTCCCGGCCGCCCTGCCTGCTCCGGCGGCCCGCCTGCCCGACCCGGCGCCCCCGGTCCCGCAACGGACGACCGTAATGCAAGATTTGCCGCAAGTGCCGTAATTGCGGGAGCATCCTTTCCGATCGCCCGCCGGGCGTGGGGCGCCGCCCGGCCGTGGAGCCGGGGCCGGTGCCCGGGGATCAGGGAAAGGGAGCGATGTGGCGGCTGTGTCCCGCGACGTCCTGCGGCGGGGCGCGATCCGGGGTCTTGCCGCGTCGATCACCGCCGTGGCGCTGTGCCTCGGCCCGGCCGGATCCGGCCTCGCCGAGCCGAAGCCGACCACCAAGCAGCTCCGCAAGGAGCTGGCGGACATGCAGAAGCAGTCCGAGTCCCTGATCGCCCGCTACTACGACTCCCGCGTCGAGCTGCAGAAGGCCGAGAAGACCGAGAAGGCGGCCAAGGACCGTCTGAGCCGGGCGCAGGGCGAGCTCGACCTGGCCGCGCGGGAGGTCCGCCTGCTGGCCGACGCGCGGTACCGGAGCGGCGGGATGGAGGGGATCTCCGCGCTGACGGGGGCGGGCGACCCCGCAGCCCTGCTGAGCCGCATGGCGCTCACCCAGCAGATCCTCGACGAGCAGGACGCCAGGCTCCGGGTGTTCGTCCGGGTCCGCGACGACCACCGCCGGGCCCGGGACGAGGCCAGGACCCGCGAGGCCGAGCTGAAGAAGAGCATGTCGAAGCTCGACAAGGAGAAGGACCGGGCGGAGAGGCTGATCGAGAAGATCAAGGACCGGATCGACCTGCTCTATCCCACCCCGGGCGTCCGCCGGGCCGACGGCACGTGGGTGCCCCAGCTTCCGTCGGGCCCCGACAACATCACCCCGCGGATGCGGCTGATCCGGCAGCTCGTGGCCCAGCGGTTCGGCCCGCACTTCGGGATCGGATGCTTCCGGGTCGACGGCGGCATCGCGGGCGGCGGCGAGCACCCCCTAGGCCGAGCCTGCGACTTCATGCTCAGCGGCGGGGGCGCCATGCCGTCGGCCGGCGAGGCCGGGCGCGGCGACGAGATCGCCGCCTGGGCGATCAAGAACTCCCGGCGGCTGGGCGTCATGTACATCATCTACCGCCAGCGCATCTGGCACGTCCGCACCGGGAGCTGGCGCGGGATGTCCGACCGGGGCGGCGTCACCGCCAACCACTTCGACCACGTCCACATCTCGGTCTACTGACCGGCGCGGGGCGGCCGGGGCCCTCCTCGTCCCGCCAGGGATCCTCCGGCGCGCCTTCCGGCCCGCAGCGGCCCGCCGGACTCCGCCGGCCCGCTCAGCCGAGCGTCTCCGGATCCGCCGTACGGTCGCCCGCGGCGCCCGCGGGGGCGGCGGGGAGGCTCACCACGAACCGCGCGCCCTTCTCCGAGTCGCGGATGGTCAGCGTCCCGCCGTGCCGTTCGACGATCTCCCGGCAGATCGCCAGGCCGAGCCCGGTCCCGCCCTTGTCCTTGCTGCGCGCGGCGTCGAGCCGGGCGAAGCGCTGGAACACGTACTCCCGCTGTTCCGGCGGGATCCCGGGGCCGTCGTCGAGCACCTCCAGCACGCTCCGCCCGTCCTCGGGCCGCACCGTCACGACGATCGTCGACTCGGCGTGCCGGTCGGCGTTGTCCACGAGGTTGGCGAGCAGCCGGACGAGCTGCATGCGGTCGGCGTCGACCATCACGCCGGGCTCCATGTGCATCACGACGGGCATCCGGTGGACGCGGCGCGCCAGCTCCGAGCCGGCCAGCTCTCCCAGGTCGACCCGGGCGCACGGGCCGCCGGCGCCGGCTTCGAGACGGGAGAGCACCAGCAGGTCCGTGACGATCGCCTGCAGCCGCCCGAGGCTGGCGAGCACCGCCGCGGCCACGGAGGGCCAGTCGCTGTCCTCCCGGTGCAGCAGCGCCTCCTCCACCTGGGTGCGCATCGCGGTGATGGGACTGCGAAGGTCGTGCGAGGCGTCGGAGGCGAACCGCCTCTCCCGCTCGACCGCGGCCTCCAGCCGGTCCAGCGTCTGGTTCACCGTCTCCGCCAGCCTCCGGATCTCGTCGCGGTACGGGGGCACGGGCACCCGGCGGCCCAGGTCGGAGGAGGTGATCTCGGCCAGTTCGGCGCAGATGTCCTCCACCGGATCGAGGGTCCTGCTGACGGTGCGGTAGGCGCCGATCGCGGTGGCCCCGACCAGCAGGCCGGACGCGGCCAGGAGGCCGAGCAGCAGCGAGCGGCTGACGTACCACGGGGTGGAGAGGCCGGCGCCGTAGACGATCCAGCTGCCGTTGCCGGTGGGGACCCGGATGGCCACGACGCGCAGGCAGGTGCCGGGGAACCCCGCGGCGTCGCAGATCACCCGGTTCGCCGACGAGTCTTCGTCCCGCGGCGTGAGGCGGGTCAGCCGGGGCCTGCCGGCCAGTGACGGGCTCGCCGCCACGATCTGGCCGCCGGGTCCGATCACCTGGATGAGGGCGGACTTCCGGACGGGGAGCACCGGGGGGACCTGGCCGTGCTCGATGAGGCGGACCACCTGCATGCCGGACAGGAGAAGCCGGTCGGTCAGGTCGGCGACGGCGCGGTCGCGCACGCCGATCAGGACCAGGGCGCAGATGCCCCCGCACAGCAGTGCCATGACGACACTGGACAGCAGCGTCATCCGAACACGCAATGACCAGATTTGTCCAAACATCACCGACTTATTGGTCCCCCTGATGACGACGCTAAGCGTGTACCCCCCGGAAATAGGGTGAAAAAAAGTATTAGGACGGCAATAAAATGAAAAGCAGTTGTAAAAACCTTAAGGTGAAAAATGATCTGGAAAGGCGTTTTCGATACTTCGTTCGGTGAACGACGCGGATACCCGCGCCACGCGACGCCCGGGTGATCGCCCAGTGAACCGGGCGGACGACACGACGACCCCGAGAAAGGACGGGACCGGTCAAGGAACCGTCAAGCGTCCGGCCGGGAGGTACACGGACGGCCGACGGGGTAGGGGAGCGCCCGTGAACGGCGAAACAGACATCACGGCGGCCGACGGGGTCCCGGAACCCGTCACGGCGGACCTCCTCCTGTCGGTGAACGGCGTCCCCCGCCCGGTCACCGTGGACACCCGCGAGACGCTGCTGGACACGCTGCGCGAGCGGCTCGGGCTGACCGGCGCGAAGAAGGGCTGCGACCACGGCCAGTGCGGCGCCTGCACGGTGCTGACGGACGGCCGGCGCGCGCTGTCGTGCCTGACGCTCACCGTGACCGCGGACGATGTGGAGATCGTCACGGTGGAGGGACTCGCCGACGGCGACGCCCTGCACCCGCTGCAGGCCGCCTTCATCGAGAACGACGCCCTCCAGTGCGGCTACTGCACCCCCGGCCAGCTCTGCTCGGCCGCCGGCGTGCTGGCCGAGGCCGCCGACGGGTGGCCGAGCGCCGTCACCCCCGACCTGTCGGTCCAGCCCCGGCTGGACGAGACGGAGATCCGCGAGCGGATGAGCGGAAACCTGTGCCGGTGCGGCGCCTACCCCGGCATCGCCGCGGCCGTCGCGCAGGTGGCGCCATGAGGGCCCGTACGGCACGGCCGTACGGCACGGCGGCGCGGACGGTGCGGCCGTACGGCACGGACCAGGGGACACGGATGACGCGGGTGACGCGATGAGACCCTTCACCTACGAGCGGCCCGTCGACGTGCGGGCCGCGGTGGCCGCCGCGGCCGGACGGCCGGACACCGCCTACCTCGGCGGCGGCACGAACCTGGTCGACCTGATGCGGCTCGGCGTCGCCACGCCGCAGACCCTGGTGGACGTCACCCGGATCTCCTCCCGCGCCATCGAGGAGACGGACGGCGGTCTGCTGATCGGCGCGGGCGCCCGCAACGGCGACCTCGCCGCCGACCCGCTCGTCCGGCGGGTCCACCCGCTGCTCGCCCGCGCCGTGCTGGAGGGCGCCTCCGGGCAGATCCGCAACATGGCCACGGTCGCCGGCAACCTGATGCAGCGCACCCGCTGCCCCTACTTCCAGGACGTGACCAAGCCCTGCAACAAGCGGCGGCCCGGCTCCGGGTGCCCGGCCCGCCAGGGCGACCACCGCAATCTCGCGATCTTCGGTCACTCGGAGCACTGCGTGGCCACCCACCCCTCCGACATGGCCGTCGCGCTCGCCGCGCTGGACGCCCTCGTCCACGTGGAGGGGCCCGGCGGCGCCCGTACGGTGCCGATGCCGGGCCTGCACCGGCTGCCCGGCGACGAGCCGGACCGCGACACCGTCCTCGCGCCCGGCGAGCTGATCACCGCGGTCGAGGTGCCCCGCCTGCCGTTCGCGGCGCGCTCGCGCTACCGCAAGGTGCGCGACCGGGCGTCCTTCGCGTTCGCGGTGGTGTCGGTGGCGGCCGCGCTGGACGTGGCCGGCGGGGTGGTGCGCGACTGCCGCATCGCGCTGGGCGGCGTGGCCCACGCGCCGTGGCGGGCCGAGGCGGCCGAGGCGGCGCTGCGCGGCGCGGCGGCCACACCGGAGGAGTTCGCCCGGGCGGCCGACGCCGAGCTGGCCCGCTCCAGCCCGCTGCCGCACAACGCCTTCAAGGCGCCGCTGCTGCGCAACGTCCTGGTCCGTACCCTCACCGACATCGTGGAGGCGCCGTGAAGACCGAGGCCAGGCCGTCCGTCGGCGCGGCGCTGGAACGCGTCGAGGGCGTCGAGAAGGTGACGGGCCGGGCCCGCTACGCCTACGAGAACTTCCCGGCCGACCTCGCCTACGCCATGCCGGTGCAGGCGACCGTCGCCCGCGGCACGGTCCGCGCGGCCGACGTCGACGCCGTCGTGCGGCTTCCCGGAGTGATCGCCGCCATCTGGCACGGCAACGCCCCCCGGCTGGCCCCGGCCGACAACGCCGAGCTGGCGGTGCTGCAGTCGGACCGGGTGGCCTACCGCGGCCAGTACGTCGCGGTCGTGGTGGCCGAGACGCTCCAGTGCGCCCGGGAGGCCGCCCGGCTGCTGCGGATCGACTACGACGCCGAACCGCACGACGTCGAGCTGCGCGCCGACCACCCGGAGATGTACCGGCCCGACCGCGTCAACGCCGGCTACCCCGCCGACAGCGAGCTGGGCGACCCGGACGCGGCGCTCGCCGCGGCGCCGGTCGTCGTCGACGCGACGTACCGCACCCCGGCCGAGCACAACAACCCGATGGAGCCGCACGCCACGGTCGCCGTCTGGCACGACGACGGCCTCGTCCTGCACGACTCCACGCAGGGGGTGTCCGCGCTGCGCCGGACGATCGCCCCGCTGTTCGGCATGCCGCCGGAGAACGTCCGCGTCATATCCCCGCACGTGGGCGGCGGCTTCGGCTCCAAGGGCGCCGCGCTGCCGCCCGTGGTGCTCGCCGCGCTCGCCGCCAAGCACACCGGCCGTCCGGTCAAGCTCGCGGTGACCCGGCAGCAGATGTTCGCGGTGACCGGCTACCGCACCCCCACGATCCAGCGGGTACGGCTCGGCGCGGACGACGACGGAAGGCTGACCGCGATCGTGCACGAGGCGTTCGAGCAGAGCTCCCGGCTCCGCGAGTTCGCCGAGCAGACCACCACCCCGACCCGGATGATGTACGCCGCGCCCGACCGGCGCACCACGCACCGCCTGGTCCGGCTCGACGTGCCGACCCCGTCCTGGATGCGCGCCCCCGGCGAGGCCCCGGGCATGTTCGCGCTGGAGTCGGCCATGGACGAGCTGGCCGTCGCCTGCGGGATCGACCCGGTCGAGCTGCGGATCCGCAACGAGCCCGCCGCCGATCCGGAGAGCGGCCTGCCGTTCAGCTCCCGCAACCTGGTCGCCTGCCTGCGCGAGGGCGCCCGCCGGTTCGGCTGGGCCGGCCGCGACCCCGCGCCCGCGGCCCGGCTCCGCGGCCGGATGCTCGTCGGCACCGGCGTGGCGGCGTCCACCTACCCGGCCTACCGGCGCCCCTCGCGGGCGAGCGCCCGCTGCGAGCCGGGCGGCCGGTTCACCGTGCGGATCGCCGCCGCAGACATCGGCACCGGCGCCCGGACGGTCCTGACCCAGGCCGCCGCCGACGCGCTGCGCGTCACCCCGGACCGGGTCCGGGTGGAGATCGGTGACACCGAGCTGCCCGACGCCCCGCTGGCAGGCGGCTCGATGGGCACCGCCTCCTGGGGGACGGCCGTGGTGCGGGCCTGCGAGGCCCTGCTGGACGAGCTCGACCGGCACGGCGGCGGCGTGCCCGCCGGGGGACTGGAGGCGGCCGCCGACACCGCCGAGGAGGTGGGCGGGCAGCGGGACTACGCCCGGCACGCCTTCGGCGCCCAGTTCGCCGAGGTGGGCGTGGACCCCGACACCGGGGAGACGCGGGTGCTGCGGCTGCTCGGGGTGTTCGCCGCGGGCCGGATCGTCAACCCCGTCACCGCGCGCTCGCAGCTCGTCGGCGGCATGACCATGGGCGCGTCGATGGCCCTGCTGGAGGAGAGCGTCATGGACCACGAGTTCGGCGACTACCTCAACCACGACTTCGCCCAGTACCACATCCCGACCGCCATGGACCTGCCCGACGTGCAGGCGTACTGGGTCGAGGAGGACGACCCGCACCTCAACCCGCTGGGCGTCAAGGGCATCGGGGAGATCGGCATCGTCGGCACCGCCGCCGCCGTCGCCAACGCCGTCCACCACGCCACCGGCGTCCGGATCCGCGACCTGCCGATCCGGCTCGACAAACTGGTGCGCTGAGCGCGCCGCGGATCCGGCCGCCGACGGTCGCCGACGATGCCCCGCCTGTTCCGCTCCGCCGCCGACCGGCTGGCCGACGCGGCGCCGGGCTGGCTGGTGGAGACCGTACGGCCCGCCCCGGCGAAACCCGCCTGGTGGCCGATGATCCGCATGGCCCTCGCGGTGACCGCCCCGCTCCTCGTGGGCGCCGCCGCCGGGAACGTCACGCTGGGCCTGCTGCCCTCCATGGGGGCGATGGGCCCCGGCCTGGCCGACCGGGGCGGGCCGTACCGGGAGAAGGTCGCCCGGATCGGCCTGGTCGGTCTCGGCGGGGCGGCGGGCTACGCCATCGGCGCGACGGTGCGCGGCCACGGCTGGTGGACGGTCCCGGTGATCATGGTGGTCTCGGTGGCCTCGGCGCTGATCAGCACCGTCGGGGCCAAGGGGTCGCTGGCGGGCCTGCAGCTCCTGGTGATGGCCGTGATCGGCAGCGGCATCCCGCTGCCCGGCGGCCCCCTCTCCGGGGCCGCGCTGTTTTTGCTCGGCACGGCCTGGGTGATCGTGCTCGGCGTGGCGGACCGGCCGCTGCGCTCGCGGAACCCGGAGGAGACCGCGACCGTCCAGGTCTACCGGGCGCTCGGCCGGCTGATCGACGACCGCGACGCCGACGCCCTGGCCGCGTTCGACGCCGCGCTGGAGAGCGGCTATGACGCCGTCTTCGGCGCCCGCTCCGCCTCCGCGGGCCAGGACCCCGCGCAGACCCGGCTGATCGCGCTGCTGAACCAGGCGTCACTGATCCGCAACGCGCTGATCTCCCTCGGCCAGGAGGGGCTCGACCCGCCGGGGGAGACGGCCGCCGCCGTCGAGGAGATCGTCGCGGCGCTGGACGAGGGCCGGCCGCCGCACCGGCCGCCGCGCCCCGGTGGCGACTCGCCCGCGCTGCGGGCGCTGAACTCCGCCGTGGACGGGGCCGTCGAGCTGGCCTCCGGCGGCGACGTCGAGGCCGAGCAGCTGCCGTACCGGCCGGTCGGCCACGGCGAGCGGTTCCGCAAGGCCTGGGCGAAGATGTGGTACGGCCACTTCACCCGCCTGTACGCCGTCCGGCTCGCCCTGTGCATGGGCGTGGCCGCCGCGGTCAGCGGGTTCGGCCTGTTCGAGCGGTCCTACTGGATGGTGCTGACCGTCGCGCTGGTGCTCAAGCCCGACTTCGGGTCGGTGTTCGCGAGGGCCCTGCAGCGGGCCCTCGGCACGTTCGCAGGCACCCTCGTCGCCGTCGTGGTGCTCCTGGTGATCCCGTACGGCCCGCTGATCCTCGTCCCGATCGCGGTGTTCGCCGCGCTCATCCCGTACGGCCTGCAGCGCAACTGGGGGCTGATGTCGACCTTCCAGGCGCCGCTGGTGCTGTTCCTGGTGGACCTGCTGACCCGTGGCGGGCCGCGGCTGGCGGAGATCCGCCTGGTGGACACCCTCGCCGGGTGCCTGATCGTGCTGCTGCTGGGCTACCTGCCGTGGCCGGGGAGCTGGCACGCCCCGGTCCGGGGGGCCTTCGCCGACGCCGTGTCGGCCACCGCGCGCTACCTGCGCGACGCCTTCGACCCCGGCAGCCCCGACCGGCCGGTGCGCCGCCGCAGGGCCTACGAGGCCATGGCGGACCTGCGGGCGGTCTTCCAGCGCGCGGTGACCGAGCCGCCCGCCGTCAGCAGGCGGATCACCACCTGGATGCCCGCGATGACCGCGCTGGAGAAGGTGGCCGACACCACGGCCGCCACCGTGGCGCGCGCCGAGTACGGCGCGCCCCCGCCGCCGCCGGAGGCGGTGCGGACGATGGCCGACTCCCTGGAGGAGATCGCCGAGTCCATCCGCCGGCGGCGTGTCCCCGCCGAGCCGGGGCCCGCCGCCGAGGGCGCCCCGGAACGGCTGGCTGACGCGATCCGCGCGCTGCGCGACACCGTCTCGGGGCACCACCCCTGCTGAGGGCGGTCCGTGCCGCTACGGCGGGGCGGCCGGCCGTACCGCCGGCACCGTGACGTCCCGCGACGCCGTGCCGGCGGGCCGCCGCCGGGACCGTCGAGGCCGTCGAGGCCGCCGGGGCCTCAGCGGCCTCAGCGGCCTCAGCGGCCTCAGTGCCGTCAGGCCTTGCCGCCGAGGAAGCCCTGCTGGTCGAGCCAGTCGGCGGAGACCTTGCCGGGCTCCCTGCCCTCGACGTCGACCTCGGCGTTGAGCTTCTGCATCGTGGCGTCGTCCAGCTTGGCGATCACCGGCTGGAGCACCTTCTCCAGCGCCGGGTACTTCTTGTAGACGTCCTCCCGCAGGGTCACGGCGGCGTTGTAGACCGGGAAGAACTTCTTGTCGTCCTCCAGCACGGTGAGGCCGAGGGAGGCGATGCGCCCGTCGGTCGTGAACACCTCACCGAAGTTGCAGGTCTTCCCCTTGTCCGTCTCGGTGTAGACGACGCCGGTGTCCAGCAGGCTGACCCGGTTCTTCGGGATGTCCATGCCGTAGGCCTTGGACAGCCCCGGCAGGCCGTCGTCGCGGGTGGAGAACTCCGTCTCGATGCACAGCGTGACCTCCTCCGGCTTGGTCTTCGCCAGCTCGGCCACGTCGGAGAGCGTCTTGACCCCCAGCTCCTGGGCCTTCTCCGAGCGGATCGCCAGGGCGTAGGTGTTGTTCAGCGGGGTCGGGCCGATCCAGTGGATCCCGTTCTCGGCGAGGTCGGCCGCGGCGGTGGCCTTGAACTGCTCGGCCGAGTCCTGGATGGGCTTCGCGTTCTTCAGGTGCTCGATCCACCCGGTGCCGGAGTAGTCCCAGTACATGTCGATCGCCTTGGACTCCAGCGCCTTGCGGTTGGGGACGGTGCCGCCGAGGTTGGTCTTGTCGACGACCTCGGCCCCGTGCGCCTTCAGCACCTGCACCGCGATCTTGCCGAGGACGATGTTCTCGGTGAAGTCCTTGGAGCCGACGACGAACTTCGCCCCGGAGAGCTCGTCGCCCGCGGCGGCGGTCTCGACGGCCTCGGCGGAGCCGCAGGCGCTCACGGCGGTGAGGGTCAGCGCCGCGGCGGCGAGCGCGGCGGCCGTCCTGCGGAGGGGGGCCGTATCACGGAGGGGATGGGAACGCATGGAAAGGACACCTCTTCGTTCTCGTATGGGGAAGGGACAGGGACCGGCCGGGCCAGGCCGTCGCGGGTCAGAGGCCACGGGGTCTGAGCACGTCCTCGGCGAGCGCGCCGAGCCAGTCGATCAGGAAGGCGATGCACGCGGTCAGCACGCCGCCGACCACGGTGACGGGCATCCGGTTCAGCTTGAGACCGTTGATGATCAGTTCGCCGAAACCGCCCGCGGCGACGAACGCGCCGAGCGTGGCGACGCCGACGGTCAGCACGAGCGCGGTGCGCAGCCCGGCGAGGATCGCGGGCACGGCGAGCCTGAGCTCCACCCGGCGTAGCACCTGGCCCCTGGTCATGCCCATCCCGCGGGCGGCCTCGACGAGCGCCGGGTCCACCTGCTGGACCCCGACCATCGTGTTGCGCAGGACCGGCAGGACGGAGTACGCCACCAGCCCGACCAGCGCGGTCTGGAAGCCCACCCCCAGCAGGAAGGTGCACAGGACGAGGAGCCCGATGCACGGCACCGCCTGGCCGAGGTTGGCCGCGGTGAGGATGACCGGCGTGATGATCCGGTTGCGGGAGCGGGAGGCGACGATGCCCAGCGGGATCGCGATGACCACCACGAGCGCGGTCGCGGCGAGGGTCATCTGCAGGTGCTCCACGGCCTTGGCCAGGATCACCGGCCCGTTGAGGCTGCGCCGTTCGATGGAGTCGAGATCCTGGGCGCTCACCCAGGCGTACAGGACGGCCAGTACGGCGCACACGGCGGCGGGGGTGAGGAGGAGGCGCAGGCGCGTGGCGCGCCGGGACGGCCGCGCCGCGCCCGCGGTGAGGGCGCCGGTGGCGTCGAGGGCTTCGGGGGTGCCCGGGGTCTTCAGGGTCTGTGCCGCTTCGGAGTCGGGGACGCCGGCGGTGAGGGTGTCAGCGGCCACCGGCCACTGCCTTCTCCGGCGCGGGGAGGGAGGGCTCCGCCTCCGGCTCCCGCCCGGGGGACGGAGGCCGTCCGGTTCCCACGGCCCCGCACAGCGCGGCGTAGGTGAGGACGCCGGAGGGGGAGCTGCAGCGGTCGGAGCCGTGGGCGATCATGACGTCCAGGGCCTCGCGCAGGCTCGTCCCGGCCGCGACCTGCGGCAACCCGACCGGCTGGGGCGGCCCGGCCGGCGTCACGTCCTCCACGCGCAGCAGCGCGAGCCGCTTGAGCGTGGCGTCCTGGCCGACGAAGCCGGCGACGTAGTCGTCGGCGGGGTGGGCGAGGATCTCGGCCGGGGTGGCGTACTGCGCGATGTGCGAGCGCTCCCGGAGCACGACGATGCGGTCGCCCAGCTTGATGGCCTCCTCGAAGTCGTGGGTGACGAAGATGATCGTCTTACGCAGGCGCTTCTGCAGCCGGACGAACTCCTTCTGCAGGTGCTCGCGCGTGATGGGGTCGGTCGCGCCGAACGGTTCGTCCATCAGCATCACGGGCGGGTCGGCCGCCAGCGCCCGGGCGACGCCCACGCGCTGCTGCTGGCCGCCGGACAGCTGGCGGGGGTGGCGGTCGTGGAACTGCGACGGCTCCAGGTTCACCAGCGAGAGGAGCTCCTCCACCCGCGCGGCGATCCGCTTCGTCGGCCAGCCCAGCAGCTTGGGCACCAGCCCGATGTTCTGCCCGATCGTCAGGTGGGGGAACAGGCCCACCTGCTGGATGGCGTAGCCGATGTGCCGGCGGAGTTCGTCGGGCTGCAGGCTCAGGACGTCCTCGCCGCCGATGCGGATCTCGCCCGACGTGGGCTCGACCAGGCGGTTGATCATCTTCATGGTGGTCGTCTTGCCGCAGCCGGACGGGCCGACGAAGACCACCAGCTCCCCGGCGGGGATGTCGAGGTCGATGCCGTCGACCGCGGGCGCCGACTGCCCGGGATAGTGCTTGGTCAGCGCGCGCAGTTCGATGCGCGCGCCCTCTGTCTCAGTGTCGAACACGGAGCCCCCTGGGGACGGTCAGTTGGCGAACGGCGTAGAAGAACAGGTCGAACAGCACGGCGATGACCACGATGCCGAGCGTTCCCGCGAGCGTGGCGTTGAGAGCGTTCACCGACCCGAGCCGGGAGAGCCCCTCGAAGATCTGCGTGCCGAGGCCCGGCCCGTCGACGTAGGCCGCGATCGCCGCGATGCCGATGATCATCTGTGTCGAGACGCGCACCCCGGTCAGGATCAGCGGCCAGGCCAGTGGGAGCCGCACCTTCATCAGGACGCGGGTACGGCTCATGCCCATCCCGCGCCCGGCCTCCACCGTGGTGGCGTCCACGCCGTTCAGCCCCGTCACCGTGTTGCGGATGATGGGCAGGAGCGCGTACGCGGTCAGCGCGACGAGCGTGGAGCCCCAGCCGAGGCCGGTGAGGGGGATCAGCAGGGTGAGCAGGGCGAGGGAGGGGACCGTCAGGACCGCCGCGGAGAGCGTCAGCGAGGCGTTCCGGGCCCTCGGCGTCTCGTGGACGAGGAGGCCCGTCCCGATCCCGACGAGCGCGGCGACGCCGATCGCGATCGCCACGGCGAGGACGTGTTCGGCGGCGGCCAGCGAGAGAGTGTCCCAGCGAGAGACCACGTACTCGCCAAAGTTCATGGGGGAACCACCTTCGCTTACGCTTGCAGGACTTGTAAACGTATGCGTTTGGTTGCATTCATCGCAAAATAAGTTGCAGCTGTCGCAACATAACGCAATGCTTTCGTTATGAACGGATGGGGATGAGCGAGAAGGCGGTGTCCTCGGCCGGGCTGCGCCGGGACATGGAGATCCTCGAGGTGCTCGCCGGTCACGGGGACGGCCCGGACGCCGACGGATTCGGCGTCAACTGGATCGCCCAGCGCCTGGGCAGGGAGAAGAGCCAGGTCTCACGGGCGCTGCGCGCACTCGAAGCCGAGGGCATGGTGGAGCGTGACCCGGTGACGCGCCGCTACCGCCTGGGCTGGCGGCTGTTCTCACTCGCGGCGCGGACCCAGCAGTCGAGGCTCGTCCGGGTGGCCGAGCCCTTCCTGCGGCATCTGGCCACGCTCTTCGACGAGGACACGCACCTGTGCGTGCTGCGCGGTGAGACGGTTCTCACACTGTCATCGGTGCCGTCGTCCCGGGCCTACCACCGGGTCTGGGAGGGCGTCTCCGTCCCGGTGGTCATGGCGGCCGCGGGGCGGTCACTCCTCGCGGACTGGGAGGACGAGCAGATCCGCGGGCTGCTCCGAGCCGCACTCCCCGGCGGCCTGGACTCCTCGATCGGCGGCGAGGAGCAGTGGCTGGCCGACATCGAGCATGTGCGGGCCGCCGGATACGCGGTGACCGACGTCGAGCTGGAGGACAGCGCCGCCGGGGTCTCGGCGCCGGTGCGGGAGCACCGGGGGCTGATCGTGGCCGCCATCAGCGTGTCGGTCACCCGCGCCACCGCCGAGCCCCGGCTGAGGGAGATGGGAACCGCCGTCGCCGAGACGGCCCGCAGGCTCTCGGCCGCCCTGGGCCTGCCCTCGGGTGCCCCCGGCCCTGCCGCCGGTCCCGGTTTCGGCGCGGGCGGCGTGGACCGTTCCCCGGGTTCGGGGGAGTCCGCCCGCGGCTGATGATCCCGGGGGTCCTCGCCATGGCGAGGACCCCCGGACCGGTGCATATGATCCCGGAATGACGGAGACCGAGGAGCCCCTGCCCGGCAACGCCACCACCGATGTCGTGCGGATCGGTGACACCGTGCGCCGTCCGGCCGGGCCGTGGACCGGCACGGTGGACGCCTTCCTGCTCCACCTCCACAACGCCGGTTTCACCGGCGCGCCCCGCCCGCTGGGCCGCGACGACAAGGGCCGCCAGGTCCTGGAGTACGTCCCCGGGCGGACCGGCGACGTGACCGGTACCTACACCATGACCGAGCTGGCGGAGATCGGCAGCCTGCTGGCCGACCTGCACGCTGCCGCGGCCGGCTTCACACCGCCGGAGCCGGCGGTGTGGAACCGGGTCATCCTCCCGGACGCCGAGGAGCTCGTCTGCCACAACGACGCCGCCCCGTGGAACCTCATCAGGGCACCCCGGGGCTGGGTGCTGATCGACTGGGACGCCGCCGCCCCGGCCTCGCGACTGTGGGAGCTGGCCTACGCCGCCCAGAGCATGGGCGGCCTCGGCGACCGCCGCCCGCCGGAGGAATCGGCCGCCCGGCTGCGCGCCCTCGTCGACGGCTACGGCCTCGCCGGGGAGGCGCGACCGGCCCTGGCCGCCATGCTGGGCCGCCGGGCCCGCGCCATGTACGACCTGCTGCGCGACGGCGCCCGCCGGGGCCGCGAGCCATGGGCCCGCATCTGGACCGAGGACGGCCCCTACTGGAAGGCGACCGCCGACCACCTCGACGCGCACACCGCCCTGTGGGCCGCCGTGCTGCTGTGACCCGGCGTGAGGCCGGTCCGGCCGTGGGCGACGGTGATCGGCCGACTCAGCGGAGGCGGTCGTAGACCATGGCGATCTCGCCCGGCTCGCCGGTCCTCCGGTGCGTGAGCGCCCACCTCGTGGGCGTCTACGCGCCCTCTGGGTTAGAGACAGATCACGAGGAGATCTCCGCGTCAGGGTGCGCCTCACGGAGTTCCGAATCCTTTTCAGAGGCGATCCGCCGGGACGGGTGCCGGCGGGACGGCGGCGCGGGCGTCGAACACCTCGCGGGCGGCGACGATCTCCCGGGCGTGCGCCGTCGACCACTCGGCGATCGCGGCGGTCAGCCGCCCGGCCTCGACCCCCAGGCCGGTCAGGGCGTACTCCACCCGGGGCGGCACGGTGGGGTAGACGGTGCGGCGGACGAGGCCGTCGCGCTCCAGTGAGCGCAGCGTCTGGGTCAGCATCTTCTGTGTGATGCCGTCGAGGAGCCGGCGCAGCTCGTTGAACCGCATCGGCCCGTTCCGGCGCCGCAGCGCGGCGAGGACGTACAGGGACCACTTGTTGGCGAGCACCTCGACGACGGTGCGCGAGGGGCAGTCGCGGCGGTAGGCGGCGGTCCAGCATTCGGTGGGCGGGGCGGAGGCGGTATCCATGAGGTATCTAGATATCGGAAAGGTGCCTTCTTCACAACAGATACCTTCTCCCATCAGCATGGACGCCGAGATCACGCAGACACACGTCCATGGGGAGAGATGCAGATGCCCGCACAGATGCGCGCCGTGAGCCAGCGGACCTACGGCGGCCCGGAGGTGCTGGAGATCGTCGAGACCGGAAGGGGGAGCCGGGGCCCGGGGAGGTCCTGGTCCGCGTGCGCGCCGCCGGGGTGAATCCCGCCGACTGGCGGATCCGCTCAGGGACCGTGCGGAGACTCGGCGAGCCGCCCCTCACGCTGGGTCTGGACCTGTCCGGGACGGTGGAGGCCACGGGTGCGGGGGTGACACGGTTCCGCCCCGGCGACGCGGTGTTCGGCAACGCCTTCCCACCCCGGGGCTCCCACGCCGAGTACACGGTCGTGCCGCAGGAGTGGCTGGCCGCCGTGCCGCCCGGCCTCGACCACGTCCACGCCGCGGCGCTGCCGACCGCAGGACTCACCGCCTGGCAGCCGCTGACACGGGCCGCCCCGGTGGACGCGGGGCGGCGCGTGCTGGTCCACGCCGCGGCGGGCGGGGTCGGCCATCTCGCCGTCCAGATCGCCAAGGCACGTGGCGCCCACGTGATCGGCACGGCCCGCGCGGCCAAGCACGCGTTCCTGCGCGACCTGGGCGCCGACGAACTCGTCGACTACACCCGGACCGACTTCGCCGAGGCGGTGCGGGACGTCGACGTCGTGTTCGATCCCATCGCCGGAGACTACGGGCCCCGCTCGCTGGACACCCTCACGCCCGGCGGGACGCTCGTGGACGTCCGCGGCAGCGGTCCGGACCGCACCGCCGTACGGGAGCTGGCACGGGCGCGCGGCCTCCGGTTCGTCGAGTTCGGCTTCACCCCCTCGGGTACCGACCTCGCGGACCTCGCCGCACTGGTGACCGGCGGGGCCCTACGCGTCGCCGTCGAGGAGGTCCTGCCGCTGGAGCAGGCGGCCAGGGCCCACGAGCTCAGCGAGAGCGGCCGGGCGACCGGGAAGATCGTCCTGATGCCGTGACCCGCACCCTCCGCAGGTCGAACCCCGCCGGTGCGCCGCGGCCGTACGGCCGGGCGGCGCGGGCGGCCCTCCGCACGGCGGGTCAGCCGCGCCCGCTCCGGCCCGCGGCGGCGAGGGACGCGAGCGTCTCCGCCTCCGCCGAGTCCGGGGCCACCACGTAGACGACGATCAGCTGGTCGGGGTCGCCGGGCAGGGCCAGCGTCTCGTAGCCGACGTCGAGCAGGCCGGCGACCGGATGGCGGATCAGCTTGCGGCCGCCCGCCTTCTCCCGGACCGTGTGGTCCTCCCACAGGTCCCGGAACCCGGGGTTGCCCGCGGACAGCTCCGCGACCAGGGCGGCCATCCGGGGGTCGCCCGGGTGGCGCGCCGCGTCCAGCCGCAGGTACGCCGCGGTCTCGGTCGCGACCTCCGTCCAGCGCGGGTAGATCGTCCGGGCGGCGGGGTCCAGGAACGCCTGCCGGGCCATGTTGCGCTCGCCGGGCGGCATCGCGGAGAAGCCGGCGACGGCGTCGCCCAGCGCGTTCCACGCCAGGACGTCCATGTACCGGCCCAGCACGAAGGCGGGGGCCTGCAGGGCGTCCAGCATCGTCTGGACCTGCGGCCGGACGGCGGCCGGGGCCGGCGGCTCCGCCTCGCGCGGCGGCCGGGCCAGGTCGTACAGGTGCGCCCGCTCGGTCGCGTCGAGCCGCAGCACGCGGGCGACCGCGTCGAGCACGGCGTCCGAGACGTTGTGCCCGCGTCCCTGCTCCAGCCGGACGTAGTAGTCGACGCTCACCCCGGCGAGCAGGGCGACCTCCTCGCGGCGCAGTCCGGGCACCCGCCGCCGCCGACCCGCGTCCGGCAGGTTCACCTCCTCTGGCCGGATACGGGCACGGCGGGACCGCAGGAAGCCGCCGAGTTCGTCCAGATTGGTTCCCTCCATGCCCGCGACCTTAGCGGTGGTCCCGGTACGGTTCCGGCGCGATGGTCCGCCACGGTACGGGCGGGAGCGGCCGGGTCGCGGCCCGCCGTGGCGCGGCGGGACCGGGGCCGCAGAGGAGGGGAGCGGCCGGGTGGCCGTCCCGTTGCCGAGGGACACCGCCCGCGAAGGTGGTAACCGCAGACCCAGGAAAACCGGTGCTCTGGGTAGACGGCGCGGCCGGCGGCACAGTGATCTCACACCGGGAGGACATCCCGGAGCGAGACCCCGGAAAACCCCAGGGAGACCCGGGCGGGGACCTCGCAGGACTTCACCGAACCATGCAGAACCTGGCAGAACCTGGAGAACATCGTGGACCACACCTCCCTTTCCGGCCGCACCGCCGTCGTCACCGGGGCCGCGAGCGGCATGGGCGCCGCGACCGCCCGGCTGCTGGCCGCGCGCGGTGCCCGCGTGGCGCTGCTGGCCCGCCGCGAGGACCGTCTCAAGGAGCTCGCCGCCGAGATCGAGCGGGACGGCGGCCGGGCGATCGCCGTGGCCGTGGACGTCACCGACCAGGCGTCCGTCGACGCCGGAGCCGCCCGTGTCCACGCCGAGCTGGGCGCGGCCGACCTGGTGGTCAACGCCGCCGGCGTGATGCTGGCCAACCCGATCGACGACGGCCGCGCCGACGAGTGGACCCGGATGATCGACACCAACGTCACCGGCGCCCTGCGGATCATCCGCGCGTTCACCGCCGACCTCGTCGCCGCCGCGGCCCGCGGGGACGTCGCCGACCTGGTGAACATCTCCTCGATCGGCGCGCACTCGCTCTTCCCCGGCTACACCGTCTACGCCGCGACCAAGGCAGCGCTGACCCACCTGTCGGCGTCGCTGCGCACCGAGCTCGGGCCGCGGGACGTGCGGGTGACCAACATCGAGCCCGGCCTGACCGACACCGAGCTGGGCTCGCACGTCGACAACCCCGAACTGGGGGAGGAGGGCCTGCTCAAGGAGATGGCCGCCGCGCTCGGCTCGCTGTCGGCCGGCGAGATCGCCGACCTCGTCGCCTACGTGACCAGCCGCCCCCGCCACGTCAACCTGCGCCAGATCGTCGTCCTGCCCACCCGCCAGGCGTGAACCGCGGAACCCCACCCGCCAGGCGTGAGCCGCGGAACGGACGCCGCCGCGCCGTACGGCCGGCCCGCCCCGCCGTACGGGAACCGGCGCTAAACGATCGGCGGGCGGCCGGCGCGGAGCAGACGCAGCACCGTGGTCCAGGACATCGGACGGCGCGTCCCGTGCCCGCCCGCCAGGCCCTCCCGCAGACCGGCGGCCCATACGGCGAGGTGCGCGCGGGACCGGATCCGGGCGACGCTGAGCAGCGTCCAGACCACCAGGTAGACGGGGATCAGGGGGAGGGGCAGGCGGCGGTAGGCGAGCCAGACCCGGTTGCGGGCGACGAGCCGGTAGTAGCCGGCGTGCCGGGCGGGGTCGGTGGCGGGGTGGTGGACGACCACGCCGGGCGCGTACCAGCCGGTGCGGCCGAGGTCCCACAGCCGCCAGGCCAGGTCCACCCCCTCGTGGAAGAGGAAGAACCGGCCCGGCCAGCCCCCGGCCTCCTCGTAGTCGGCGCGGCGCACGAGCACGACGCCCTCGGCCATGACGGTGACGACGCCCGGCCGGGTCGCCTCACCGGCCCGCAGCCGCGGCACCCAGCGGCGCAGGGTGACCCCGGAGCCGGGATCGGCGATGCGCGGCTGGATGTAGGCCGCCCCGGGACGGCGGCGGGCCTCGGCGACGAGCCGCGCCAGCACGTCCGGGGCGGGCAGGACGGCGTCGTTGTCGAAGAAGAAGACGAACTCGCCGGCGCCGGGGCCGGAGAGGGCGTCGGCGCCGACGTTGCGGCCCCCGGGGATGCCCACGTTGGCGGGCAGGGCGACGGTGCGCACGCCGTCCGGCACGTGGTCGGGCTCCACCCCGTTGCCCACGATGACCACGCGCAGATCGACTCCGCGCTGGGCGAGGAGGGACTCCATCGCCCTGGGGAACTCGGCGGGCCGGTCGTTCATGGTGAGGACCACCACGTCGACGGTGGCCGTCGGGCCGGTCATCGGTTCTCCTGTACATGGCTCGGCGCTCGGCGCGCGGAAGACGTCACCCGCCCGGAGGGGGTGAGGGATCATCGGCCACCTTAGCGGTGTATCGGCGGAGGACAGCGGGTGAACGCCGATCCCGCCGCTCCCGGCCGACGCGGCGGCGCCGGTCAGCCGTACAGGCCGGCGGCGCGGGCGACCTCCTCGTTGCGGCGCAGGTGGTCGTGCCCGGCCGGGCCGAGGGCGGTCAGGACGCCCGCGACGACCGTCTCGATCACCGCCAGCGTGGGGACCAGGCTGTCGTACGGCGAGGGCGCCCCGACGTGGCCCGGCAGCACGACGTCGGCGATCGAGGCGATCGGCGACAGCCACGGGTCGGTGAGCAGCACCACCCGGGCCCCCCGGTCGCGGACGTAGCGGGCCAGCTCCAGCGACTCCGGCTCGTAGCGGCGGTAGTCGAGGACGACCAGGACGTCCTTGCGCCCGGTCCCGGCGAGGACGGCCGTGCGTTCGACCTTCGCCTCGGGCAGCGGGCAGACGTTGCCGCGCATCTGGATCAGGTGCAGGGCGAGGTAGTGGCCGAGGAGCCCGCTGAAGCGGCCCCCGGTGATGAGGATCCTGCGGGAGGGGTCGGCCAGCAGATCGATCGCGGCCTGCAGGTCGCCGGGCGGCATGTCGGCGAAGGTCTGGGCGACGGAGTCGCCGAACGCCCGGCCCGCCCGCTGCAGCAGCTCGGCCGAGGAGGAGTCGCGCGAGCCGTACCCGGTGGCCTCGTACAGGGTGGCCGGTGAGGCGTCGCGTTCGCCCAGTTCGGCGCGGAGGGCGTCCTGCAACTCGGGGAAGCCCCCGAAGCCGAGCCGCCCGGCGAACCGGAGCACGGTCGGCGCGCTCACCCCGGCGCGCTCGGCCAGCCGGGCGACGGTCTCAAGCCCGGCGGCGGGATAGGAGGCGAGCAGGGCGCGGGCGACCTTGCGCTCGGCCGGGCTGCACTCGCCCAGCCGCTCCCTGATCATGTCGCTGATCCGCGCCATGCCGCGATTCCTTTCCCCGGGTGACGGGGCGGGGGCGCGACGCCCCCGCCGTGAAGATGATGTTCGCCGTCCGGCGCCGGTGTCCACTCGCGCCGGACCGGTCGGCCCGCCCTCTGCCCGTGGCGGTACCGGCCGGCCGGGCGCGGTCAGGCCGGTGCGACGGCCAGGCGCAGCCCGGTGAAGGACCCGTCGGTGCGGGAGCGGAACCCGTGCGGCTCGGTGAGCGTGACCGCGAAGCGCGGGCCGGTCTCCAGGGTGTAGCCGGTCACCGAGCGCGAGCGCCCGGCGGTGGCGAGGTCCCGGGCGACGTCGAACAGCTCGTAGCCGTCGCCGGTGCCCGCGGGGGAGTCGAAGACGTCCTGGCTCGCCGGGCGGGCGGTCCGGTCCTCGGGCCGGTCGGGCCGTTTGCCGGGGGCGGTGCGCACCCCCTGGGGCGTCCACCGGTCGCCCCGGGTCAGGTGGCTCCAGCTCACGCCGTCGATCGACCACGGGTTCCGGGTGACTCGGGCCCGGGAGAGGTCGAGCACCGAGACCCCGTGTTCGCCGATCACCCGGACGTCCTCGCGGCGGGTGCCGACGCCGGTGACCAGCAGCGCGGTGTTCTCGTCCAGGCCGAACACCCGGTCGTGGCCGGTGTCGGCGGCCAGCCGGACGGCCCGGCCCTGCCTGCCGTACACCGAGAAGTGGGTGTCGAGCAGGCCGTGCCGGAAGAACCCGAAGCCGCCGGCCGGGTGGTAGGCGAGGACGGTGGAATCGTCGAAGTATCCCGGGCGGGCGCCGTCGCGCAGGCCCTCGTAGGACTCGCCGCCGGTCACCATGTCGGGCCCGGCCTGGATCTGCGCGCCGGCGCTGCTGCCCGCGACGACCGCGCCGTGCTCCAGCCGGTCGCGGATGGCCGCGAGGACGGGCGAGTCGCGGCCGTCGCGGATCATCGTCCGCACGTAGCGGTACTGGTCGCCGCCGCCGAAGAAGAAGCCGGTCATCGTCCGCACCTTCGCGGCCAGCTCGGGGGAGTCGGCGGCGTCGGGGTGGTCGAGGTCGATCGGCAGCCACTCGGCCGAGCCCGCGCCGTACCGGGTCAGCAGGCCGGCGTAGAACGCCCCGTTGGCCTCGCTGTTGGCCGCGTCGGGCGTGCCGGCGTCGGGGTCCTGGCTGGGCGGCACCGAGGCGGCGGTGATCACCCCGAACCGGGCGACCGGGCCGCCCGCGCGGCGGACGATCTCGCCGTAGATCTCGGCGTTGCCGTCCTTCAGGCCGCCGCCGACGAGCACCAGCGTGCCGCCGCCGTCCCGTTCCCGGTCCTGCGCCTTCGCCTGTGCCCCGGCGGGCGCGGCGGCGGCCGTCGCGGCCAGCGCGCCGGCGAGGAGCACGGCGGCGGCCCCCCTGATGAGAGCAGTGATCATGATGCCTCCGCGAGTCGTTCGATGAGGTCGGCCAAGAGCATGACGCGGGGCTCGACGCTGGACAGGTCGAGCCACTCGTCCTCGGAGTGGTCGGCGCCGCCGATCGGGCCGAGCCCGTCGAGGGTGGGGGTGCCGGCCCCGGCGGTGAGGTTGGCGTCGCCCACGCCGCCGGTGGCCGCCGCCTCCAGCGTGAAACCGGCGTCGCGGGCGATGGCGCGGGCCAGGTCGAGCATGCGCAGCGACGCGGGCGTGGTCTCCATCGGCGGGCAGACCGTGCCGCGCCGTACGGTGGCCCGGGTGCCGGGCACCTGCGGTACGGCGGCCAGCAGGTCCACGGCGTGCAGCGCGGCGTCCAGGTCGCGCAGGGCGCCCGCCCGGATCTCGGCCTCGATCGTCGCCTCGGGGCAGACGATGTTCGGCCGGGAGCCGGCCCGGACGACCCCGGCGTTGACGGTCACGCCGTCGGCCAGGCCGTTGAGCGCGTGCAGGCCGATGACCAGGTGGGCGGCGGCCAGGGCTGCGTCGGCGCCGCGCTCCGGCTCGATGCCGGCGTGCGCGGCCCGGCCCTCGACGGTGATCGTCAGGTCCGCGACGCCCTTGCGGGCCCTGACCAGGTCGCCGTTCTCCCGGGCGCACTCCAGGCAGAGCGCGTGGTCGCTCTCCCGGGCGAGGCCCTCGATGACCGCGCGGCTGCCCGCGCCGCCGACCTCCTCGTCGGGGGAGCAGCAGAAGATCAGCTCGCCGTACGGCTCCCGCCCGCGCCGCAGCACCGTCTCCAGCGCGTACAGCCCGGCGAGCAGGCCGCCCTTGTCGTCGCAGACGCCCGGCCCGTAGGCGCGGCGGCCGTCGGTGGAGAACGGGCGGGCGGCGGCGGTGCCGGCCTCGAAGACGGTGTCCATGTGGGCGAGCAGCAGGACGCGCGGGCCGCCCGCGCCGCGCCTGCGGCCGATCACGATGTCGCCCGTACCGGGGGAGACCGCACGGCGCTCGACCCGGCAGCCGAGCGCGGTCAGCCGCGCGGCCACGAAGTCGCCGACCTTGTCGACGCCGGCCGCGTCGTAGGAGCCGGAGTCGATGTTGACCAGGGTCTCCAGGTCGCTGAGGTAGTCGGCGAGGTTCATCAAAACTCCTTGAGCGTGGAAACCCGGTCCTTCAGAGCCGGGAGGAAACACGGCACAGCGCCAAACGGCCTACCGGATACAGCGATTTCCCATAAGGTTCGAACATGCGTACGGCCTACAAGGTGCGGGCCTATCCCACCCCCGAGCAGGCAGCGGTGCTGAGCCGTACGTTCGGCTGCGTGCGCGTGGTGTGGAACCACACCCTGGCCTGGCGGCACGCCCGCTACCGCGGCGAGCGGGTCACGACGAACTTCACCCAGGCCAGCGCCCACCTCACGGCGATGAAGGCCACCGATGAGCTGGCGTGGCTGAACGAGGTGTCGTCGGTCCCCTTGCAGCAGGCCATCCGCCACCAGCAGGTCGCCTTCAGCAACTTCTTCGCAGGGCGCGCCAGGTACCCGCGCTACAAGTCCCGCACCGGACGGCAGAGCGCCGAATACACCCGCTCGGCCTTCCGCTACCGCGACGGGCGCCTGTTTCTGGCGAAGATGGAGGCCCCGCTGGCGTTCGTGTGGTCCTGGCCCGACATCGACCCGGCCACGATCGACCCGACCACGGTGACCGTCTCGCGGGACCCGGACGGGCGCTGGTACGCCTCCTTCGCCGTCGACGTCGACGACCCCGAGCAGGCCCCGGCGACCGGCCGGATGGTGGGCGTGGACCTCGGGATCACCGCCTTCGCCGTCACCTCCGACGGCGAGAAGATCGCCAACCCGCGCCACCTGGCCAAGCGGGAACGCAACCTGGCCCGCTACCAGCGGCGCATGGCCCGCAAGCAGCGCGGCTCCAGCAACCGGGCCAAGGCCAAGGCGAAGGTCGCCCGCGCGCACCGCAAGGTCCGCGCCTCCCGCGCCGACTTCCTGCACCGCGCCTCGGCCCGGCTGGTCCGCGACCACGACGTGATCGAAGACCTCGCCGTTGCGAACATGATCCGCAACCGGTCCCTGGCCAAGGCCATCTCCGACTGCGGCTGGGGCGCCTTCCGCCGCCTGCTGGAGTACAAGGCTTCCAAACACGGCCGCCACCTGATCGTGATCGACCGCTGGCATCCGTCCAGCAAGACCTGTTCGGCGTGCGGGCATCTGCTCGCCACACTGAATCTTTCCACCCGGCACTGGACGTGTCCGGACTGCGGCACCCGGCACGACCGGGACGTCAACGCCGCGAAGAACATTCTGGCGGCAGGTCTTGCCGTGTCGGCCTGTGGAGGCGACGTCAGACACTCCGGTTCCTCCCGGGTGCGGTCGCCGGCGAAGCAGGAACCCCGGCCTGCGAGGGCCGGAATCCCCGTCCTTCAAGGCGGGGAGTAGTCAAAGGACCTTGGACAGGAAGGCGCGGGTGCGCTCGTGCCGGGGCTCGGCGAGGACCTGACGCGGGTCGCCGGCCTCCACCACCACGCCGCCGTCCATGAACACGGCGGTGTCGGCGACCTCGCGGGCGAAGCCGATCTCGTGGGTGACCACGATCATGGTCATGCCGTCGCGGGCGAGGTCGCGCATGACGTCCAGCACGTCGCCCACCAGCTCGGGGTCGAGGGCGGAGGTCGGCTCGTCGAAGAGCATCAGCTTGGGCCGCATGGCCAGGGCGCGGGCGATCGCCACCCGCTGCTGCTGGCCGCCGGACAGCTGCCCGGGGTAGCCGCGCTCCTTGTCGGCGAGGCCGACCCTGGCCAGCAGCTCGCGGCCGTGCCGCAGGGCGTCGGCCTTCGACTCGCCGCGGACCCGGATCGGGGCCTCGACGATGTTCTCCAGCGCGGTCATGTGGGGGAAGAGGTTGAACCGCTGGAAGACCATGCCGATGTCGCGGCGCCGGCGGGCGATCTCCTTCTCCCGCAGCTCGTGCAGCCGGCCGCCGCGTTCGGCGTAGCCGACCAGCTCGCCGTCCACCGACAGCCGGCCGCCGTCGATCTTCTCCAGGTGGTTGACGCAGCGCAGGAAGGTGCTCTTGCCCGAGCCGCTCGGCCCGAGCAGGCACATGACCTGGCCCTGCTCCACCGCGAGGTCGATGCCCTTGAGGACCTCCAGCCTGCCGAAGCGCTTGCGCACGTTCTCGGCCAGGACCATCGTCACCGGGTTCCTCCGATCATGCGCTGGAACACGCCGGGTCCGCTCCCGGTGACGCCCCGGCCGAAGCGCCGCTCAAGGTAGGACTGCGGGACCGACAGCAGGGTGGTCAGCACGAGGTACCAGACGCTCGCCACGATGAGCAGCGGGATCGTCTGGTAGTTCTGGCTGTAGATCCGCTGGATCTGCGTCATCATCTCGGCGGCGGAGATCACCGACACCAGCGCGGTGGTCTTGAGCATGTTGATCGTCTCGTTGCCCATCGGCGGCACGATCACCCGCATGGCCTGCGGCAGCACCACGCGGCGCATGGTCAGCAGCGGCGACATGCCCAGGGAGTGGGCGGCCTCGGTCTGGCCGTGGTCCACCGACTGGATGCCGGCCCTGATGATCTCGGCGGCGTAGGCCATCTCGTTCAGGCCCAGCGCCAGCAGGGCCGCGACCATCGGGGTGATCACCTGGTTGGTGGGGGCCGACCAGAAGACGATGCCGGTGAAGGGGACGCCGAGCTGGATGTCGGCGTAAAAGATCCCGAAGAATCCCCAGAACAGGATCTGCACCAGCAGTGGCGTGCCGCGGAACAGCCAGACGAACGCCCCGGAGGTGATCGACAGCACCGGGTTCCTGGACAGCCGCATGACGGCGATGACGGTGCCGCCGAGCAGGCCGAGGGCCATCGCGGCGGCGGTGAGCCAGACGGTGGTCACCAGGCCCTGGAGGATCACGTCCTTGAACAGGTAGGACCTGATCGTCGGCCAGCCGAGGTTGGGGTTGGCGATCAGTGACCTGACGAGCGCGGCGAGCAGGAACAGCACGGCCGCCGCGGCGACCCACCGGCCGTAGTGCCGGACGGGGACCGCCCTGACGTCGGCGGCGTCGCCCGCCGCGTTCGGGGCGGCGGGGCGGGATGAGGTGTCCTGCACGGCCTAGTCCACGGCCGCGTTGATCGTGGCGGTCTTCACGGCGATCGACTCGGCGCCGTACCCGGCCAGGATCTTCCCGTATGTGCCGTCGTCGATGAGGGACTGCAGCGCCTTCTGGACGGCCTGGGCGAGCGGCTGGTTCGCCTTGGCCACGCCGATGCCGTTGGGGGAGGCGTTGTAGCCGCCCATGGCGGCCGGGTCGTCGACGGCCTCGAAGGCGGCGCCGCCGTCGGCGGTCTTGGCGGTGTAGATGGCCGCGGGCTTGGTCTGCAGGCTGGCGACGACCGTGCCGGCCTTGATGGCGAGCTGGGCGTCGGTGTCCTTGGGGTACTCCTTCTTGGAGATCTCCGGCCTGCCCGCGGCCTTGCAGTCGGGCTGCCACTTGTCGATCAGCTTCGACTGGTTGGTGGCGGCCTGCGCGGCGACGGCCTTGCCGCACAGGTCGGTGTGGGCGGTGATCTTCTCCGGGTTGCCCTTCCTGACGAGGATGCCGGTGCCGGAGACGGAGTAGTCGACGAAGGTGAGCACCTGCTGGCGCTCCTTGTTGTCGGTGAGCGCCGACATGACCGCGTCGTACTGCCCGGCCTGGATGGCCGGGATGATGCCGTCGAACTTCTGCTGGCCGAACTCGAACCGCACGCCCAGCCTGGCGCCGAGCGCCTGGCCGAGGTCGTAGTCGATGCCGGTCAGCTCGGTGCCGCCCTCGGAGACGAACATCTCGAACGGCGGGTACGGCGCGTCGGTGGCGACGCGGACCTTGCCGGCGCTCCTGATCGCGTCGGGCAGCAGGGCGGTGAGGGCCGGGTCGGCGGTGATGGAGACACCGGCGACCGTCTGGGGCTTCGGCGCGGTCCCCGCGGCGGAGGCGCCGCCGGCGTCCGCGGGCGCGCCGGAGGTGGTCTGGCCGCACGCGGCGGCGCCGAGCAGGAAGAGGCCGGTCAGCAGAAGGCGGTGTCTGCGCACGTCACACCTCGGGGGATCGGGGGCGGGGGTGGCCTGGATATTACAGAAACCCTGCATTCCTGCCAAGATGTAACAAATATAACGATCGAGTCCCGGTCGCCTCCGGGATGGCGGGCTCGGCTCCTGGGTGGCCGGCCGAACTCGGAAAATGTACTGAAAATTACGTCTTTATCTGTAGTTCGAGTGGATGTAACGTGCGTTTCATCGTGCCGTCCCCCCGGAGGTCCCATGTCCCCCCTCCCGCCCCCCGCGGCGACCCCTCCCGCCCGGCCGTCCGAGCCGTCCCGCCTCTTCGGGCCTCCCGGCCCGTTCCGCGTGTTCCGTTCCCTTTCCCGGTCCGCCTCCCGCCCGTTCCGTTCCGCCCCCCGGGCCGTCTCCGGTCGGTTCCGGTTGCTCGCCGTCATGGCGCCGGCCCTCCTTCTCCCCCTGTCACTCGGCCCGGCCCCCGCGGGGGCGAGCACCGCACCCGTCACGGCACTCGTCACCGTGCCCGCCGCCTCCGCCGCCGTGCCCGGCACCGCGTCTGTCACGGCGTCCACCGCCGGGGCGCACGCCGTACGGCAGGCGGCCGGAACCCTCGCCGCGCCGGCCCGCGCGCGCTCCGTCACCCGGGTCCGCCGGGGAAGCTCCGCCGACGTCAGTCGGAGCGGCTGGTCCGGTCCGGCCTTCGTGATGAACGGATCCGGAGGCGTGGTGACCGCCACCATGAGCAAGGCCATCGACGCGATCCGGGGCGGAACCGGCATCCTGGACGTCACGGTCATCGCCGGATCCGGCACCGGCACCCCCGAGTGCGACGTCATCATGGGCCTCGCCGGCGTCAACTCCTGCACCACCCTCGTCCTGACCGCCACCGGCGACGGCAATGACGCCCAGGCCAACACCGACATCCGCAACGCCGAGTTCGTCTACTTCGCCGGCGGAGACCAGTGCCGCTACGTCGCCTGGAAGGGGACGGCGCTGGAGGCGTCGGTGGAGTCCGTGGTCGCCAAGGGCGGTGGCAGCGGAGGCGGCAGCGCCGGCCACCACGTCAACAGCGACGTCGTCTACGACGCCTGCGGTGGCAGCGTCACCTCCGCCGAGGCCCTGGCCGACCCCTACCGCCGGTCCATGACCTTCACCACCGGCATGTTCCGCTGGCCGAACTACCAGAACACGATCAACGACTCGCACTTCGTGGCCCGTGACCGGATGGGCCGCCTGATGGCCTTCGTGGCGCGGTCGGTCAAGGACGGGCTGGTGAGCGGCGGCAAGGCCTGGGGGGTGGGCGTCGAGGAGGGCGGTTCCCTCTACATCGGCCGCGACGGCCTCGCCACCCTCTCCGGGGCCGCCGCCTACGTCGTCCTCGGCGACCACCAGCCCGAACAGGCCGTCTCCGGGAGGCCGCTGACCTTCTCCGGCTTCAAGATCTGGAAGATCGCCCCCGGTCAGACCTACGACTTCGCCCATCGGCCGACGTGCGGCTACTACCTCAGAAGCGTCACCGACGGCGTGGCCGACGCGAACCTCTACTCCGGGACGCCGGTCACCGACTGCACCACCCCGCCCCCCACCGGCGGCTCGGGCTTCGCCGAGGCCGAGTCCAACGACTCCCGCACCGCGGCGAACGACATCTCCGGCCTGACCTACCCGGTGACGGTCACCGGCGACATGAAGAGCTCCTCCGACCGCGACTACTTCAGGCTCACCCTGACCGCCGGGCAGCGGGTGACGGCCGGCTGCGCCGTCCCGGCCGCCTACGACGCCGACCTGTACCTGCTCGACTCCTCGGGGAACACCCTCACCCGGTCCGTCAACGCCGGCGCCGGGGCCGACGAGTCGCTCGCCCACACCGCGACGTCATCGGGGACCTACTACCTGGAGGTGGAGGCGTACGGAGGCTCGGGAACGGCCGACTACTCCTGCTCGGTCGCCAAGGGCTGACCGGGGCGCCGTCCGGGACTGCCGCGGGCACGCGGGAGTCCGGGCGGCGCCGTACGGCGTCGCCCTTCCGCCGCTGGGCGTCCCGCCGGGGCGGGGATATCTCCCGGGCGGCGTGTACGGGGTGGTTGATCGGTCATCACCAGGCTTTTCTGATCATTTATCGCCTCATATAGCTATAAATGTGGATAACTGAGCACGTCGTCAGGAGGTGGTTGTTCAGTCGCACACCGAACGGGGGACCCAATGATCAGAAGGATCGTCGTCCTGCTGGCCGCCATGCTCGTCGTGATGGGCGGCGCCGTACAGGCCGCCGTGGCCCAGCCGAACCTCAACGAGCAGGACAGGAAGTTCCTGGTCCAGGCGCACCGCGGCAACCTGGCCGAGATCCGGTCGAGCAGGCTCGCGCTGAGGAAGTCGGACTCCCAGGACGTCAAGGACATCGCCCAGAAGCTCATCACCGACCACACGGCCCTGGACGACAAGCTGCGGCCGGTGGCGGAGCAGGCGGACGTGCAGCTGCCGGACCGGCCGAACCGGATGCAGCGCGAGCAGATCGAGAAGCTGTCGAACCTCAGCGGCCCGGCCTTCGACAGCGCGTGGCTGGCCGCGCAGGCCGCCGACCACCGCATGACGCTCAAGCGCCTCGACCGGGAGCTGACCAACGGCTCCTCCTCGGCGGTGAGGAAGCTGGCGCAGGACGCCCTGCCGGTCATCCGGGAGCACCTGCGCCTGGTGCGCGAGGCCCGCGCGAGCGAAGGTCCGAGCGAGGGCGCGAGCGAGAGCCCGAGCGAGAGCCCGAGCTGACCCGTCCCGGACGCCACCTTGACCTCGACCTTAGTTGAGGTTTTAGGATCGACCCCTCGATCCTAAAAGAAATCCGGTGGTGTCCTGATGAACATGGAAATGGCGGCGTGGCACTCGATGTACGCCACGATGCAGGCGCAGGAGGACAAACGGCCGTTCTCCATGGCCACGCTGCGCCGGATCGGAGCCTTCGCCCGGCCGCACACCCGCAAGCTGGTGTTGTTCCTGCTGCTCAGCGTGGTGGGGGCGGTGCTGGCGGTCGCCACGCCGGTGCTCGCGGGCCAGGTCGTCGACGCGATCGTCAACCGCGCCCCGGTGGAGGCCGTGGTCCGTCTCTCGGCGCTGATCGCGGTGATCGCGCTGGCGGAGGCCGGGCTCGGCCTGGCGACGAGGTGGCTGTCGGCGACCCTGGGCGAGGGGCTCATCCTCGACCTGCGCGCCGCCGTCTTCGACCACGTGCAGCGCATGCCGGTGGCCTTCTTCACCCGGACCCGCACGGGCGCGCTGGTCAGCAGGCTGAACAACGACGTGATCGGCGCGCAGCGGGCGTTCAGCGACACCCTCTCCGGCGTGGCCGGAAACCTCGTCACGCTGCTGCTCACGCTGGTGGTGATGATCGGCGTCTCCTGGCAGATCACCCTGCTCTCGCTGATCCTGCTGCCGGTGTTCGTGCTGCCCGCCCGGCGGATGGGCTCCCGGCTGGCCCGGCTGAGGCGTGAGGCGGCCGCGCACAACGCGACGATGAGCACGCAGATGACCGAGCGTTTCTCCGCACCCGGGGCGACGCTGGTGAAGCTCTTCGGCCGCCCGGCCGAGGAGTCGGCCGAGTTCGTCGCCCGCGCCCGCCGGGTGCGGGACATCGGGGTGCGCACGGCGATGACGCAGTCGGTGTTCGTCACCGCGCTGACGCTGGTCTCGGCCCTGGCCCTGGCCCTCGTCTACGGCGTCGGAGGCGCCTACGCGCTGCGGTCGCTGCTCGACCCGGGCGCCGTGGTCGCGCTCGCGCTGCTGCTCACCCGCCTGTACGCGCCGCTGACCTCCCTGGCCGGCGCCCGCGTGGAGGTGATGAGCGCGCTGGTGAGCTTCGAGCGGGTGTTCGAAATCCTCGATCTCAAGCCGCTCGTCGCCGAGCGTCCCGGCGCCCGCGCGGTGCCCGACGGGCCGGTGGCGGTCGAGTTCGACGACGTCCGGTTCGCCTACCCGTCGGCGGACAAGGTGTCGCTCGCCTCCCTGGAGGACGTCGCCCGGCTCGACACGCGCGGCGGCGTGGAGGTGCTGCACGGGGTGTCCTTCCGCGCCGAGCCGGGCCGCATGGTGGCGCTGGTCGGCTCCTCGGGGGCGGGGAAGTCGACGATCGCGCAGCTCATCCCGAGGCTCTACGACGTCGACGCGGGCGCCGTACGGCTCTCCGGGGTGGACGTGCGCGACCTGACGGCCGAGTCGGTCCGCGGGGCCGTCGGGATGGTCACCCAGGACGGGCACCTGTTCCACGACACGATCCGCGCGAACCTGCTGCTGGCGCGGCCGGAGGCGACGGAGGAGGAGCTGCTGGACGTGCTGCGCCGCGCCCGCCTGACCGAGATCGTCGACGCGCTGCCCGACGGTCTGGACACCGTCGTGGGCGAGCGCGGCTACCGGCTCTCCGGCGGCGAGCGGCAGCGGCTGACCATCGCCAGGGTCCTGCTGGCCCGGTCCCGGGTGGTGATCCTGGATGAGGCCACCGCGCACCTGGACTCCACCTCCGAGGCCGCGGTGCAGGCCGCGCTGGGGGAGGCCCTGGACGGCCGGACGGCGGTGGTGATCGCGCACCGGCTGTCCACCGTCCGCGCGGCCGACCTCATCCTGGTGATCGAGGACGGGCGGGTCGTGGAGCGCGGCACCCACGCCGAGCTGCTGGCGGCGGGCGGCCGCTACGAGCAGCTGTACCGGACCCAGTTCGACCAGGAACCCGCCGGCCCCGCCGTACCCGTCACGGCCGGTACGGCGGGCTGAGCCGGGGCGGTCCCGCCGGTCACGGCGGGACCCGGGGACGGACCTGGTCGGGCGGCCGTGACGGGTACGGCGGGGCCGGTCCGTCAGGGGAGGCCGAGTTCGGCGAAGACCGGGCGGTGGTCGCTGCCGGGCAGGGAGTGCACGCTGAACGCGCTCACCGGCATCCGCCGGTCGGCGAGCACGTGGTCGATCGTCACGCCGGGCAGGGACCTCCACCCGAGCCGCGGCCAGGTCGGCGTCAGCCCCCGCCCGGTGGCGTCGGCCGCGTCGCGGTAGCCGCTCGCCAGCAGGTCCCGCACCGGCGGATGGTCGAGGGTGGCGTTGAAGTCGCCGGCCAGCACCCGCGGACGGCCGCCCGCCCGCGGCAGCGCCGCCAGGCCCGCGCCCCAGCAGGGCACCTTGCCGGTCTGGCTGGGTGCGCACGGGTGCACCGAGACGACCTCGACCTCCCGGCCGCCCGGCAGCGCGACGACGGCCCGCGACTGGCGGAAGCGGCCCAGCTCGATCAGCGGCGCCTCGGTGAGCGGATGGCGGGAGTAGATGCCCGACCCGGACACGCCGGGCCGGGAGCGGTCCACGACGTACGGCATCAGGCCCCGCAGGCCCGCCTCGTCCAGGCGGCCGAGCGCGGCGGGGGTGAGCTCCTGGAGGGCGAGCACGTCCGGCCTCAGGTCGCGCACCAGCCTCATGAGCGACGCGGTGTCGCCCGAGCCCACCCTCAGGTTCGCCGCGAGCACCCGCAGCCGCGACGGCCCGGCGGCCGGGCCTCCGTCGGCGACGTACCGGGGGAGCACGGCCGCGATGAGCGCCACGCTCGCCGCGAGGGCCACGGCGGCGGACGCCCGGCGGCGCGACACCGCCGCGAGCAGCAGCGTGACCACCGAGAGCGCCGCCACGTACGGCGTGAACGCCACCAGCGGGACCCACTGCCAGGCCGGGGTCCACCCGGCGGTCCTGACCACCGCCCACGCCGCGACCGGCAGCACCGCGAGCCACACCAGGAGACCGACCGCCCTTGACCTGATCATGGTGTGGGAGCGTAACCGGCGCCGGTGCAGATTCCGTGGAGATCCGGTGCGCGCACCGTCGCGCTCCTCCGGGACGCCCCGGCGGTGGGGAGGCCCCGGCGGCCGGCGCGGAGCGGACTTTCCGCCGTCCGGTTTCCGCCGTTCAGTAGGAGCCGGCGCGGCGCAGGGCGCGTGGCCGCCCGTCGGGGTCGTGCACGATCCGGTAGAGCGGGTCGGCCCACAGGGCGGTCCACCGGGAGAGACCCGGCGACCGGTAGGCACGCAGCCGGCCGGGCGGCCGGGGGCCGCGCCGTCCCTCCTCGTGCCAGTGGTCGAGGCGGGCGGCGCAGGCGGCGAACGCGTCGAAGAAGGACCGCGGGTCCAGCAGGACGCCGTCGTCGTCCTCCGGCAGCTCGAGGTGCTCGCGGGCGAGGGTGAGCCGCAGGTCCCGGGGGAGGCGGCGGGCTCCGTCGCCGTGGCCGGCGGGGTCCAGCGGCGCGCGGCCGTCCGGGGTCTCGTCGAGCACCGCGCAGGTCAGCTCGGAGTCGTAGGTCCAGGAGCGGCGGTTGAAGTTGTCGGAGCCGATGGTCGCCCACACGTCGTCGACGACGCAGACCTTGGCGTGGACGTAGACCGGGGTGCCGTTCCCGTTCTCCAGCCCGTACACCGCGAAGCGCTCGCCGCCGGCCTCCTGGAGCACCGACAGCGCCCGGTTGCGGCCCAGTACCTGGGGGACGTCGCCCAGCAGGCCGTCCTCGTCGGAGTGCAACGGCAGGACACTGATCATCAGCAGGTCCGGGTTGTCGCGCAGCGCGTCGGCGAACGACTCGGCGACCTGCGGCGACCACAGGTACTGGTCCTCGATGTAGACCAGGGCGCGGGCGCGGCGCAGCGCCTTGAGGTAGCCGCGGGCGATGCTCCGCTCGCCCCGCGGCGCGAACGGGTAGCGGGTCAGCCGGTGGGCGTAGGTCCGCAGGAGCTGTACGGCGTGCGGCCCGCGGGCGGGCGGGTCGGGGAACTGCCGCGGCAGCGGGTCGGGGCGGGTGTCCTCGCGGCGCAGCAGGTCGGCCAGGCGGTGCACGGGGTTGCGGGTCAGCGGGCCGGGGTCCTCCCAGCGTTCCCGGAAGACGGCCTCGACGTCGCCCACGGCGGGACCCTGGATCGCCGCCTGCACGTCGTGCCAGGGCGGGCGCTCGCCGTACACCCCGGACATGGGCGCGGCCTGCGGGTCGCCGTCGTGCGCGGCGTCGTCGCGGCGGCTCCAGCACAGGTCGATCCCGCCGACGTAGGCGATGTCACGTTCCGGGCGGTCCCGGTGCCGCAGCACCACGAGCTTCTGGTGGTGGGAGCCGCCGGGCGGGACCCGCATGTCGCGCAGGCACTCGCCGCCGGCGGCCTCGATCTCGTCGCCCAGGTGGCGGTTCTCGGCCTCGCTGAAGCGGAGTCCGTCCCAGTGCGAGCGCCACAGCAGCCCCTTGACCACGACGCCGCGCTTGGCCGCCTCCCCGAAGATCTGGGCGACCTCCGTGCCGGGGCCGTCCAGCCGCTCGGAGGGGTCGCCCCGCCAGTCGGTGAACAGCAGCAGGTCCCCGGCGCGCAGTTCGCGGACCCGGGCGAGCAGCTCGGCGAAGTACGGCGCGCCGTGCGGGATGGGCCGGACCGTGTTGCCGTCCGACCAGGCGACACCGGGATCGTGCCGGCCGTCGATGGACGTCGCCGGGTTTCCCCGTTCCTCGGGGGTGAGGAACCAGTCGTTTACCTTCATCGCAGGTGCTCTACCCGTCTTTGACCTGGTTTCACCCGCGAGACGGGGAGCGGGCCCCTCGACGGGGCCGGGGAGCGGTCCCTCGAAAGGCCGGGCGCCGGCCTCCGCCGAGGCCGGACGGGCCGCGGCGCGGGCGTTCCCCTCCGTTGGGGCGGACGGCGGCAAAGACCCCGCCAAAAGCCGCAACACCCCGGTTTCCGGATGATGTTTCCCCAGGTCCGCTCCCTAGGCTGGCAGCGTCCGACGCCGCACCCGCCGAATGGGGGCAGCTCTCGTGAGGATCGTCGTGGACCTCAACCGGTGCGAGGCGTACGCGCAGTGCGTCTTCCAGGCACCCGACGTCTTCGCCATGCACGGCGAGGAGGCGCTGATGTACGAGCCCGGCCCCGGGGACGAGCGGCGCGAGCAGGTCATGCGGGCCGCCGCGTCCTGCCCGGTCCAGGCCATCCTCGTCGAGTGGCCCGGCGAGGCGGCCGCGCCGGAGGGGGCGGGGACCGGTGCCCGCGGCTGACGGAGCGGCGGAGGAGTTCCGGCGGCGCGGCCACGCCGTCGTGGTCGGCGCGTCCCTGGCGGGCCTGCGGGCCGCCGAGACGCTCCGCGAGAAGGGCTTCACCGGGACACTGACCATGATCGGTGACGAGCCGCACGAGCCCTACGACCGGCCGCCGCTGTCCAAGCAGGTCCTGCTGGGCCTCACCGGCGCCGGCGACACCCTCCTGCCGCGGCGCCGCGCGCTGGAGGCGCGCTGGCTGCTCGGGGAGGCCGCCACCGGGCTCGACCCGTCCGGACGGCTGGTACGGCTGGCCGGCGGGGACGAGGTGCGCTACGATCGCCTGCTGATCGCGACCGGCACCCGCGCCCGCCCGTGGATCAGGGAGGCCGAGGCCGCCCTGGACGGCGTCTTCACCCTGCGCACCAGCGACGACGCGGCCGGTCTCGCCCGCCGGATGGACGCGCGGCCCCACCGGGTGCTCGTCATCGGCGCCGGGTTCACCGGCTCGGAGATCGCCTCGGCCTGCCGGGAGCGGGGGATCGACGTCACGGTCGCCGAGCGCGGCCCCGCACCGCTCGTCGGAGCGCTGGGCGGCGTCGTCGGCGCGGTGGCGGCCGAGCTGCACCGCGAGCACGGCGTGGACCTGCGCTGCGGCATCACGGTCACCGCGCTGGAGGGCGACCAGGCCGGGCGGCTGCGGTGCGCCCACCTGTCCGACGGCACCGTGCTGGAGGCGGACGTGGCCGTCGTCGCGCTGGGCGCGGTGCGCAACACCGAGTGGCTCGCCGGATCCGGGCTGGCCGCCGGGCCGCGGGGAATCGCCTGCGACGCCGGGTGCCGGGCCTTCGACGTGCACGGCATCGTCACCGACGACGTCTTCGTCGCCGGGGACGTCGCCCGGTCCCCGCACCCGCTGTTCGGCTACCAGTTCCTGTCGCTGGAGCACTGGGGCAACGCGGTCGCCCAGGCCGAGGTCGCCGCGCACAACATGGTCAGCCCCGGTCCGGACCGCCGCCCGCACCTGTGGCTGCCGGCGTTCTGGTCCGCCCAGTTCGGCGTCAACATCAAGTCCGTCGGCGTCCCGCCCATGGGCCGCGAGCTGGCCGTCGTCCAGGGGTCCCTGGCGACGCGCCGGTTCGTCGCCGCCTACGGCCACCAGGGGCGCGTCATCGCCGCCGTCACCTTCGACCACGGCAGGTGGCTGCCGTTCTACGGCCGGCTCATCGAGTCGGCCGCGCCCTTCCCGCCGGATTTCGCCCAGGTGGACCGCGCCCCCGGGGGTGCGCGGGCGATCCCGGCGGAGTTCCCCGACCCCGCCCTGCCCACCCACGGCCCCACCGTCACCCTGAGCGGCTACGCGCCCGACGAGCGGCGCGTCACGTTCGTCCCGGCCCGCCTCTGAGGACCGCTGAGGACTCTAGGGACCGCCCGCCGATCCGAGAGCCGTCCGCCGCTTCACGGAACCACCGAGAACCGCTGAGAACCGCCCGCCGACCCCGGGAACCGTACCCGCCTTCCGAGGGCCGTCCGCCGAGAGGAGCCCGTCATGACCTCAGCCACCCTGCTGCGGCGGATCACCGACTACGCCAGCCGCGCCGACCCCTACCCGCTCTACGCCGAACTGCGCAGGACGCCGGTGGCGCGGCAGGAGGACGGCGTCTACGCGGTGAGCACGTACTGGGAGATCGCCGCCCTGCTGCACGACCCCCGCCTCAGCTCCGACCCCCGCAACCGGGTCCCCACCGCAGGTGAGGAGGACCTCCTGGAGGAGGAGCAGGAGGGGCTGCCGCCCGCCTTCCTGCGGCTCGACCCGCCCGAGCACGACCGGCTGCGCCGGCTGGCGAACCGGCCGTTCGGGCCGCCGGACAGCCCCCGGCGGATCAGCGACATGCGCGGCGACCTCGCCCGGATGGTCTCCGGCCTGATCGACGGCCTGCGCGACCGGGAGGAGGCCGACCTCGTCGAGGACTTCGCCTACCCCTTCCCGGTGATGGTGATCTGCGAGCTCCTCGGGGTGCCGCACGAGGACGAGGCGCGCTTCCACGTCTGGGCCGAGGCGATCGTCGCCGGGCTCGACCCCGGCGAGGAGGGGGAGGGCCCGGTCGAACGGCGGCGCGCCGCCCAGCGGGCCCGCGGGGAGCTGGGCCGCTACCTGGCCGGACTGATCGAGGACCACCGCCGCGCGCCCGGCGGCGACATGCTGTCCGCGCTGGTCGCCGGGCACGGCGACCGGGAGCGCATGTCGCCGCTGGAGCTGGTCGTCACCGCGGTCCTGCTGCTCATCGCTGGCCACGAGACCACGGTGAACCTCATCACCAACGGCATGCTGACCCTGCTGCGGCACCCCGACGCCCTGCGGAGGCTGCGGGAGGAGCCCGGCCTGGCCGTGCCGCTGGTGGAGGAGCTGCTGCGCTTCGAACCGCCGGTGCAGCTCCTGCCCCAGCGCACCGCCCTCGCCGACATCGACGTCGGCGGCGTCACCATCCCCCGGGGGGCGCCCGTCTGGCTGGTCCTGGCCTCCGGCAACCGGGACCCCAGACGCTTCACCGACCCCGACCGGTTCGACCCCGGCCGGACCGGCAACGAGCACCTCGGGTTCGGCGGCGGCATCCACTACTGCTTCGGCGCGCCGCTGGCCCGGCTGGAGGCACAGGTCGCGCTCACCGAGCTGGCCCGCCGGCTCGTCGAGCCCCGGCTGGTGGAGGATCCGCCGCCCTACCGGCGCAACCCGGTGCTGCGCGGCCCCCGCCACCTGCCCGTCGCCTTCGGCGGCTGCACGCCCTGACGCCCGGTCAGACGCCGGGCACCGGGTACGGCCGGGCACAGGGCCGCTCGCGCGGGCACGCGGGCACGCGGGCCGGGCGCCGTACGGTCAGGCGCCGGGCAGGCCGTACGCTTCGGCGATCAGACCGTAGGAGCGGATCCGCGCCTCGGGGTCGGCGAGCTGCGAGGTGATCATCAGCTCGTCGGCCTCGGTGCGCTTGCGCAGCTCCTCCAGCCCCGCGCGCACCGCGGCGGCGTCGCCCAGCACCACGTTCGACAGGTGGTCGTGGACGAAGGCCGCCTCGGCCGCGGAGTAGGGGTACGCCTCCGCCTCCTCGGGCGTGGGGATCGGCTCCGGGGCGCCGCGGCGCAGGCGCAGCATGGCCAGCGCGCCCGGCCGGGCCAGGCGCAGCGCCTCCTCGGCGGTCCCGGCCGCCACGGCGGCGACGCCGATCATCGCGTACGGCCGGTCCAGCGCCTCCGACGGCTGGAACGCCGACCGGTACAGCTCCAGAGCGGGGACGGTGTTGGCGGAGCTGAAGTGGTGGGCGAACGCGAACGGCAGCCCCAGCAGGCCGGCGAGCTGGGCGCTGAAGCCGCTGGAGCCGAGCAGCCAGATCGGCGGGCGGCCCGACTCCGGGGAGCGGGGGACGGCCGAGAGCCGGTGCAGGGGGTCGTCGGCCGGGAACGAGGCGTCGAGGAAGCCGGTCAGTTCGGCGAGCTGCTCGGGGAAGTCGTCGGGCCCCAGGTCGCCGCGGCGCAGCGCCCGCGCGGTGGCCGGGTCGGTGCCCGGGGCGCGACCGAGACCGAGGTCGATGCGGCCGGGGTGCAGGGCGTGCAGGGTGCCGAACTGCTCGGCGATGATCAGCGGCGCGTGGTTGGGCAGCATCACGCCGCCGGAGCCCAGCCTGATCGTCCGGGTCGCCGCGGCAAGGTGGGCGATCAGCACTGCAGGGGAGGAGCTGGCCACCGACGGCATCCCGTGGTGCTCGGCCACCCAGATGCGGTGGTAGCCCCACTCCTCGGCGCGTCTGGCCAGCTCGGTGCTGCCCGCCAGCGCCTGGGTGGCGGTGAAGCCCCTGCCGACGGGCGCCAGGTCGAGGATGGACAGCGGGACCTCGGCGGAGCCGCGCGCCGCGCCGCGGATGTCACCGGGGACGTCGCCGGAGATGTCATGAGCCATGTCAGCGGCGAACCCGCCCCGGCCCGCGTTTATTCCGGCGTCCCCTCCCCGTCCCGGGCCCCGGCCAGCTCCGAGTGCCGTTAGGAGTAGGCGAAGTACACCACCAGGCCGATCACGAACCACACCGCGAACCGCACCCAGGTCTGCCACGCCAGGAAGGTGATCAGCCAGAGCGAGAAGGCGATGCCGACGGCCGGGACGACCGGCATGCCCGGGACGCGGAAGGTCCGCGGCAGGTCGGGCCGCCGGTAGCGCAGCACGATCACCGCGGCGCACACCACCACGAACGCCAGCAGGATGCCGATGTTGGTCAGCTCCGCCGCCTCCACGATGGGCAGGAACCCGGCGATGAGCGCCGAGAGGACGCCGACGATCCAGGTCACCCGGTACGGCACGTGCCGTACCGGGTGGGTCTTGGCGAACCACTTCGGCAGCAGCCCGTCGCGGCTCATCGCGAACCACACCCGGGTCACCCCGAGCATGAACGTGAACATCACGGTGAGGATGCCGATGATCGCCCCGACCGCGATCACGTCCGCGAGCCGGGTCAGGCCCACCGACTGGAACGCCGTGGAGAAGCCGCTCTCCCGATCGATCTCGGTGTACTTCTGCATGCCGGTCAGCACCAGACAGGCCAGCACGTACAGCGTCATCGCGATGGCGAGCGAGTACATGATCGCCCTCGGCATGTGCCGCGTGGCGTCCTTGGACTCCTCCGCGGCGGTGCTCATCGCGTCGTAGCCGAACACCGCGAAGAACACCGTGGCCGCGCCCGCGAACACGCCCCCGACGCCGAAGGGGAAGAAGGGGACGTAGTTCGAGGACCTGACGTAGAAGGCGCCGACCACGATGACCAGGATGACCACGGCGACCTTCAGCCCGACGACGGCCATCTCGAACCGGGCCGCGTTGCGCATCCCGAGGTTCAGCAGCCAGGCGATCAGCAGGCACAGCAGCGCGGCGAACAGGTCCACCCGGTGCCCGCCGCCCGTCCCCGGCGCGCCCAGCATCCACGCCGGGAGATCGGCGCCGAGACTGCCCAGCAGGAAGGAGAAGTAGCCGGAGATGCCGATGGCGACCACCGCGACGATCGCGGTGTACTCCAGCAGCAGGTCCCAGCCGATGAACCAGCCCGGCAGCTCGCCGAGCACCGCGTAGCCGTAGGTGTAGGCGGACCCCGCCTTCGGGATGAGCCCGGCGAACTCGGCGTAGGAGAACGCCGCCGCCGCGCTCGCGATCCCGGCGACCAGGAACGACAGCACGACGGCGGGACCGGCCTTGCCGTTGGCCACCGCGCCCGCGAGCGTGAAGATGCCCGCGCCGATGATGCCGCCCACCCCGATCGCGGTGAGCTGCCACACCCCCAGCACACGGGTGAGCTGCCCCGTCCCGCCGCCCCCGGCCTCTTCGATCTGTTCGAAGGGCTTGCGGCGCAGCACGCCTTTTCCCGTCCGCAGTCCGGCCACGACCCATCTCCCCCGAGCGACGCCCGGCGGCTGGGCGCCGCCGCCTGCCCGGCCCCCGTTTTACCCTCTTTCACCTGCGGCTATGCGAGCCTCCCCGAGGATCGGCCCGGGCTCGCCGTGGCCCCGCCGGACCCGGCGCGGTACCGTCGAGTCATAGGACATAAGCCACCCGGGGGGCCGCTATGGCAAGCGATCCCGATCACGTGCTCGACGCCATCGACGGAGTCGTCGACGAATGGCTCACCATGAGCGAGGACTCGATGCGCTGGGCGCCACCAGAGAAAGCCCCGCCGCGGCAGCGGCTCGGCCTGCCGGCGCCGCCCCTGCCGCAGATCGTCGAGGGGATCATCCAGGAGGTCGGCGCCCGCACCCAGGCCGTGGTGGAGGCGGTCCGCCCGCTGGGCGAGGGGGTGATCGAGGCGTTCGCCGCCGTGCTGGACAACTCCCCGGTACGGCACCTGCTCCACACGGGCCCGCGTGACCGGCCCCCGCACGGACCGGCCGGCCACGATGAGGACGGCCCCGAGGACGGTCCCGCGGATCCTCAGGCCGGATAGCGGATCCTCAGGCCAGATAGTCGCGCAGGGCCTGGGACCGGGACGGGTGGCGCAGCTTCGACATGGTCTTGGACTCGATCTGCCGGATGCGCTCGCGCGTCACGCCGTAGACCTTGCCGATCTCGTCGAGCGTCTTGGGCTGACCGTCGGTCAGGCCGAACCGCATGGACACCACGCCCGCCTCGCGCTCCGACAGCGTGTCGAGCACCGAGCTCAGCTGCTCCTGCAGGAGCGTGAAGCTGACCGCGTCGGCCGGGGTGGGCGCCTCGGAGTCCTCGATGAGGTCGCCGAACTCGCTGTCACCCTCGGTGCCGAGCGGGCTGTGCAGGGAGATCGGCTCGCGGCCGTACTTCTGGACCTCGACGATCCTCTCCGCCGGCATGTCGAGCTCGCGGCCCAGCTCCTCCGGGGTGGGGTCGCGGCCCAGGTCGGCCGTCATCTGCCGCTGCACGCGGGCCAGCTTGTTGATCACCTCGACCATGTGGACCGGGATGCGGATGGTCCGCGCCTGGTCGGCCATGGCGCGGGTCACGGCCTGCTTGATCCACCAGGTGGCGTAGGTGGAGAACTTGAAACCCTTGGTGTAGTCGAACTTCTCCACCGCGCGGATCAGGCCGAGGTTGCCCTCCTGGATGAGGTCCAGGAACAGCATGCCGCGGCCGGTGTAACGCTTGGCCAGCGAGACCACGAGCCGGAGGTTGGCCTCCAGCAGGTGGTTCTTGGCCCGGCGGCCGTCCTCGGCGATCCACTCCAGCTCCGCGCGGACGTCGGGGGCCAGGCCGTCGCCGTCGGTGGCGAGCTGCTCCTCGGCGAACAGACCGGCCTCGATGCGCTTGGCCAGCTCCACCTCCTGCTCGGCGTTGAGCAGGGGGACCTTGCCGATCTGCTTGAGGTAGTCCTTGACCGGGTCGGAGGTCGCGGACGCCGAGACGCCGCTGAAGTCGTCGTCATCGTCGGCCAGGACCAGCGTGTCGTTGTCAACCGGGGCCGTCACCGCGATCACACCCTTCGTGAGCCGAGCAGGGCGAACACCCGCTCCTTCTCCTTCAACGTACGTCCCGCGCCGGCGTGCTGCGGACACGCGGAACCCCGCCCGCGGCCCGGGACCACCTCGGTCTTCTGCCCCGTTCCCCTCCGCCTGAATCGGTTCCGCCCCAACCGTGTGGCCCGCGTCACCCATCGTGACCTGCGCGGACGTCCCGTCCCGCCGTCGCGCTCCGGCCGCCCCCGGCCGCCCCGGCACGCCCCGCCCGGCGGCGGCGTGCCCTCGGCCGGAGGGCCGAACAGAGCACGCCGCCGGATGGGTCAGCGCGGTACGGCCCGCACCCACCCGCGGTCCCCGTCGACGAAGCCGTCCATCGCCAGGCCGGCGTCGTCGAGCTCCCGCGCCAGGAAGTCGTCGTCGAGGCGCCTGCTGAGGAAGAAGTGGGTCCAGCGCCGGTCACCGACCGTGTACTCCATGGTGGCCGCCAGCATGCCGGGCTCCGGCCGGCTGACCTCGGTCATGCGCATGACGTGGCCGTCGTCGGTCACCCGCTCGGAGGGCCCGACCGTGTCGTACCACTCCGGGGGCTTGCGCTGGAGGATCACCAGGCCGCCGTCGGCGACGTGGTCGCGGCAGGTGCGCAGGAACGCCCGGCGCAGCTCGTCGTCGGCCGTCTCGATCACGAACGACATGAGCAGGACCACGTCGAACGTCCGGCCCAGGGCGAGCGTCTGGATGGGGGAGCAGACGGTCTCGGCGCCTTCGATGTGCGCGAGCATCTCCGGCGACTCGTCGACGGCGACCACCGGGTGGCCGAGGGCCAGGAGACCGTGGGTGACCCTTCCGGCCCCCGAGCCGAGCTCCAGGATGCTCGCGCCGGCCGGGACGGCGCCGTGCACGAGCTCCGGCTCGCCGTTCGGGGTCAGCATCGCGTAGTAGTCGACGGCGCAGCCGTCCGGGGTGATGGGGCCGGGACCGGTGCCGTGGTAGATGCGCTTCGCTTCCATGATCCCCATCATGTGTCGCCGCCCGGGGCCGCGCGCGGCGATACGGCGGGCCCGTGAGGATCCGGTGGGAAGCGGCGGTACGGCGAGCCCGGTGAGAACCCGGTGAGAGAACGAGAACCCGGTGAGAAAACGCCCGAAACGGGCATGGCTCGCTGAGAACGAGGAAGCACCCGAAGCGTGACCGGGGTCGCGGCCCGGGTTCCGCACCAGCTGGAGGCCCGTCATGGTCGACTTCCCCGAGTCCGGCGTCTTCTTCGTCGGCAACGCCACGATGCTCATCCGCTACGACGGGTTCACCCTGCTCACCGATCCGAACTTCCTCCACCGGGGCCGGCGCGCCTACCTCGGCTACGGCCTGAGCAGCAGGCGCCGCACCGATCCGGCGATACAGGTGGAGGACCTGCCCCCGCTCGACGCCGTCGTGCTGTCGCACATGCACGGCGACCACTGGGACCGGGTCGCCCGCCGCGGGCTCGACCGGTCCGTGCCGATCGTGACCACCCGGCAGGCGGCGCGGCGGCTGCGGCGCCAGGGCTTCGGCGAGGCCGCGGGCCTGAGCACCTGGCAGGAGCGGATCCTCCGCCGCGACGGCCGCACGCTGAAGATCACCGCGCTGCCCGGACGGCACGCGCCCGGGGCGGCCCAGGTGCTGCTGCCGCCGGTGATGGGCAGCATGCTGGAGTTCGGCCGCCGGGACGGCCGGGTCGGCCTGCGCATGTACATCAGCGGCGACACGCTGATGGACCGCGAGCTCCTCGCGCCCATCCCGGAGCGTTACCCCGACATCGACGTGGGCGTCGTCCACCTGGGCGGCACCATGATCCTGGGCATGATGATGGTGACCATGGACGGCGCGCAGGGCGCCGAGTGGCTCTCCTTCATCGGCCCCAGGCACGCCGTGCCGATCCACTACGACGACTACGAGGCGTTCTCCTCCGGCCTCGACGACTTCCGCGAGGAGGTCGAGCGGCGCGGCCTGTCCGACCGGGTGCGCTACCTCGCCCGCGGCGAGACCTGCCCGCTGCCGGTGCGGACCGCCCGCAGGAAGGCCCCGGCGCCGCAGCGGTCCTGAACCTCCCGGCCGGACCGGGGCCCTGCCCGGTCCGGCCGGAACGCCTCACCCGTGGCCGGCCGGGGCTCCGGACCCCTCCGACACGCTGTCCATCCAGGCCCGGTGCAGACCGGCGAAGCGGCCCCCCTCCGCGATGAGCCGGTCCGGGGAGCCGTCCTCCACGATCCGGCCGCCCTCGATCACCAGCACCCGCTCGGCGGTCTCGACCGTCGACAGCCGGTGGGCGATGATCAGCGCGGTCCGGTCGGCGAGGATCGTGCGCATCGCCCGCTGCACGAGCCGCTCACCCGGCACGTCGAGGCTGGAGGTGGCCTCGTCGAGGATCAGCACCGCCGGGTCGGCGAGGAAGGCGCGGGCGAAGGCCACCAGCTGCCGCTGGCCCGCCGACAGCCGGCCGCCGTGCTTGCCGACCTGGGTGTCGTAACCCTCCGGGAGCGCCGAGATGAAGTCGTGGGCGCCGATCGACCGGGCGGCCGCCACGACCTCGTCCATGGTCGCGTCCGGACGGCCGAACCGGATGTTGTCGGCCACCGTACCGGTGAACAGGAAGTTCTCCTGCGTCACCATGACCACCGCGCCGCGCAGCGTCTCCTCGGCGAGGTCGCGCAGGTCGACGCCGTCGAGCAGCACCCGGCCGGCGACGGGGTCGTAGAACCTGGCGACCAGCTTCGCCAGCGTGGTCTTGCCCGCCCCCGTGGTGCCGACCAGCGCCACGTTCTGCCCGGCGGGGATCACCAGGTCCATCTCCGGCAGGACCGGCGTGCCGTCGAGGTAGGAGAACTCCACCCCCTCGAACCGCACCTCGCCGCGCGGCCGCTCCAGCGCCACCGGCTCGCGCGGCTCGGCCACCACGGGCCGCTCGTCCAGCACGCCGGCGAGCTTCTCCAGCGCCGCCGCCGCCGACTGGAACGTGTTGTAGAACTGGCTGATCTCCTGCATCGGCTCGTAGAACTGCCGCAGGTAGAGCAGGAAGGCCGCCAGCACGCCCACCTGGACGTCACCGCCGATGGCCCGCCAGCCGCCGTACAGCAGGACGGCTGCGATCGTGACGTTGCCGATCAGCTTGACCCCCGGCATGAACATCGCGATCAGCCGCATGCTGCGGAGGTTGGCGTCCCGGTAGTCCACGTTGAGCTCGGAGAAGATCTCCTGGTTGCGCGGCTCCCGGCGGAACGCCTGGACCGCCCGGATGCCGGTCATCGACTCCACGAAGTGGACGATCACCAGGGCGACCGTCTCCCGGGTCCGGCGGTAGGCGAGGCTCGACTGCCGCCGGAACCACCGGGTGAACAGCAGCAGGACCGGCAGCGGCAGCAGGGCGACCAGCGCCAGCGGGACGTCCAGGACCAGCAGCAGGACCGCGGTGCCGACCAGCGTCAGCACGGCGGTGACCAGCCCGTCGAAGCCCGACTGCAGCATCTCGGAGATGGCCTCGATGTCGGAGGTGAGCCGCGCGACGACCCGCCCGGAGGTGTAGTCGTCATGGAACGACAGCGACAGCCGCTGGAAGTGGCCGAACACCCGCCGCCGCAGCTCCAGCAGGATGTTCTGGCCGATCCGGCCAGCCATCCTGAGGAACACCTGCCGGCTCACCGCCTGCACGGCCGCCGCGACCAGGATCGCCACAACGACGGTCACCAGCGTCCCCGGCCCGTGCCCGGCGGCCATCGGCGGGATGCCGGAGTCGATGCCGACCTTGACCAGGAAGGGGATGGCCAGGGCGGCGGCGTTGCAGACGACGATGACCGCGACGAGCAGCGCGATCTGCCTGCGGTAGGGGCGCAGCAGCTCGCCGAGCAGCCGCCTGGACTGCGAGCGCAGCGCCAGCGACTCCTGCGGCGGCAGGTCGTCGTCCTTCTCGGCGGCGACCCCCCGCCACGCCCGCTCGTCCTGCTCGTCCCGATCGTCCTGCTCGTGCTCCGGCCGGTCCGGGCGGGCCGCGCCCGCCGGTCTCGCGTGGTCCGTCGTGCTCATCGCAGCGCCCCCTCGCTGTCCAGGTCCATGCCGGCGCCCAGGCCGGCCTCCCCGTCCGGGCCTGAGTCCGGGTCCGGGTCCGGGCCGATCTCGTCGTCCAGGGCCGCCGACAGCAGCGCGCGGTACTCCGGCACGCTCGCCAGCAGCTCGTGGTGCCGGCCGACGTGCGCGATCGTGCCGTCCAGCAGCAGCGCCACCTTGTCCGCCAGCAGTACGGTGGAGGCGCGGTGCGCCACGACGATCCCGGTCGCGTCGCGCAGCACGTGCCGCAGCGCCTCCTCCACGAGGATCTCCGTCTCGACGTCCAGCGCCGAGAGCGTGTCGTCCAGCACGAGGATCCTCGGCCGGCTCAGCACGGCGCGGGCCAGGGCCAGCCGCTGGCGCTGACCGCCGGACAGCGACATCCCCTGCTCGCCGATCCTGGTGTCCAGCCCCCACGGCAGCCGGTGGACGAACCCGGCCTGGGCCGTCTCGATCGCCGCCTCGATCTCCTCCTCGGTGGCGTCGTGCCGGCCCAGCGTCAGGTTCTCCCGGACGCTCATCGAGAACAGCGTCGGCTCCTCGAAGGCCGTGGCGACCAGCGAGCGCAGTGCGGGCAGCGACAGGTCCCGCACGTCGTGCCCGTCGATCGTGACCCGGCCCGCGGTGACGTCGTGCAGCCGCGGCACCAGGGAGGTCAGCGTGGTCTTGCCCGAGCCCGTCGCGCCGACGACCGCGACCGTCTCGCCGGGCCGCACGTCCAGCCAGACGTCACGCAGCACCGGCTCGGCCGCGCCGGGGAAGCGGAACTCCACACCCTCGAACCGCAGGTGCCCCCGGGGCCGCTCGATCTCCCCGGAACCGCCGACGATCTCCGGCTCGGTGTCGAGCACCTCCAGCACGCGGTCCGCCGCGGTCATCGCCTCCTGGCCCTGCACCAGGATGAAGCCCAGGGCCGAGATGGGCCACACGAGCTGCAGCATCAGCGTGGTGAAGGCGACCAGCGTGCCCAGCGTCAGCGCGCCCGAGCCGACCGCGAGCGCGCCCAGCAGCAGCACCAGCGCGAGGGTGACGTTCGGGACCACCTCCAGGAAGGTGAAGAACCTCGATGACAGCCGCACCTTCTCCATCGAGGAGCGGTAGACCTTGTCCGCCCCCTCGCCGAAGAGGCCGGCGATGTGCCGTCCGCGGCCGAACGCTTTGATCGTCCGGATGCCGACCGCGGACTCCTCGATCACGGTGGCGAGGTCGCCCTGCTCGTCCTGGACCCGCCGGGAGACGTCGATGTACCCCCGTTCGAAGCGCAGCGAGGTGATCACCACCGGCGCCGCGGACAGGGCGACCAGCAGGCCGAGCGGCCAGTACATGTTCAGCAGCAGTACGGTCACCGTCACGATCTGCACGGTGATCAGGACGAGGAAGAGGATGCCGAAGCCGAGGAACCGCCGGATCACCGACAGGTCCGTGGTCACGCGCGACAGCAGCTGGCCGGACTGCCAGGAGCCGTGGAAGCCCATCGGCAGCCGCTGCAGGTGCCGGTAGACGTCGTCGCGGAGCCTGGTCTCCACGTCCAGGACGACGTCGGACATCAGCCACCTGCGGGCGAAGATGAGGCCCGCCTCCAGCACGCCCAGCGCCAGGGCCAGCAGGGCGAGGGGGACCAGGGCGCCGGTGTCCCTGTCCGCGACGGGACCGTCGATGATCTTCCGGGCGACCATCGGGATGACGATCGCGATCCCGGTCGCCACGAGGGCGGGCAGCCAGATGAAGACCAGGCGGGTGACATGGGGGCGGAGGTAGGACCTCATCCGCCACAGGGAGGTCAGGCCGCGGCGGCGCGGCGGGGGAGCGGGGGCCGGGCGGGGGGCCTCCGCGGGCCCGGCGGTGTCGTCTCCGGTCGAGTCGTTGGAGTCCTTCTGTTCGAGGGGGTCCGTATCAGGGGGCATCAGCAGGCAGCACTCTCCTCACGGTCTAGGGGTGGTTGATCGCCGACCGGCGCACAGAACCCGCCTAGGCTAAGGCAGCCGTCAACCGGTTTTCCGGTCGGTGGAGCCGCCGGACGTCCCGGACATTCCAGTCATTACAGACCGGGCACGAAGGCTCACCGTGGCGGAGGGGTGCCTTGAGTCTCCGCCCGCCGTACGGCGTCGGCAACTGCCCCGGGGGTGGCGCTGCCGTAACCGCGGCGGCAGGCGAGGCTGCGCGCCGTACGGCGGTCTAAGCTGGTGTCAACACCGCCCCGGCGGGGCGGCGACCCGCTCCGACCTGGGAGTTGGTGGCGATGACGGATCGGCTGCCCGCGAATCCCCGCGCCGTCGCGCGCCCCTCGGACGGCGGCACCGCGCTCCATCCCGGAGCGTCGGCGATCGCCTCCCGGGCGCTGCCCGCGGCGGAGGGGACGCCCCGCGAGGAGGACCTGCTGGATCTGGTGGGTGACGCCCGCTTCGTACTGATCGGGGAGGCGTCCCACGGCACCCACGAGTTCTACGAGGCCCGTGCCCACATGACGCGGCTGCTCATCGAGAAGCGGGGGTTCTGCGCCGTGGCGGCGGAGGCCGACTGGCCCGACGCCTACAGGGTGAACCGCTACGTCCACGGCCGCAGCGACGATCTCACCGCGGAGGAGGCGCTGCGCGGCTTCGAGCGCTTCCCCACGTGGATGTGGCGCAACGCGGTGGTGCTCGACTTCGTCGGCTGGCTGCGCGCCCACAACGACCGGGCCGGCCGCGCCGAACGCGCCAGGGCGGGCTTCTACGGCCTCGACCTGTACGGCATGTACCGGTCGATCCACGAGGTCATCGCCTTCCTGGACAGGACGGACCCGCAGGCCGCGGTGCGTGCCCGCGAGCGCTACGCCTGCTTCGACCACCACGGCGCCGACGACAGCCGGGCGTACGGCTTCGCCGCCGCGTTCGGAGCGACCGAGTCGTGCGAGGAACAGGTGGTCGAGCAACTGGCCGACCTGCGCGCCCACACGCTGGAGCACGTCCGAAGGGACGGGATGCTCGCCCGCGACGAGGTCTTCTACGCCGAACGGAACGCCAAGGGCGTCGTGGCCGCCGAGGAGTACTACCGCACGATGTTCGGCGGGCGGGTCTCCTCCTGGAACCTGCGCGACACCCACATGGCCGAGACGCTGCACGCCCTCGCCGCCCACCTCACCCGGCAGCGCGGCCGGCCGGCCAGGATCGTGGTGTGGGCGCACAACTCCCACGTCGGCGACGCGCGGGCCACCGAGGCCGGCGAGGAGGGTGAGGTCACGCTCGGGCAGCTCGCCCGCGAGTGCTTCCCCGGAGAGTGCCGTCTCATCGGCCTCACCACCTACACCGGCACGGTGACGGCCGCCGGCGACTGGGGCGCCCCCGCCGACCGCATGCGGGTACGGCCCGCCTTCCCCGGAACGGCCGAGGAGCTCTTCCACCGCACCGGCCGCGGCGACTTCCTGCTCGACCTGCGCGCCGCCGGGCAGTCCGCTGCGGGGGGACCCGCCTCTGGAGAGCACGGCGCGGGCGAGCCGGGTGGCGGTGAGCGCGGCACGGGGGGACCCGGCGCCGGTGATCCCGCGGGGGGACTCGGCACGCCCCTGCTGGAGCGGGCGATCGGCGTGATCTACCGCCCCCGGACCGAACGGCGGAGCCACTACCTGCACGCCCGCCTGGCCGGGCAGTTCGACGCGGTGGTCCACATCGACGAGACCCGGGCCGTCGAGCCGCTGGAGCGGACCGCCCGCTGGGAGCGGGGTGAGGCCCCCGAGACCTACCCCTTCGCCGTCTGAGCCGGAGCCTCGCGGCGTACGGCATGCCGTACGGCGACGATCCGGGCTCGCCCGCGTTCACCTCGCCGCGCCGACGGCGGACGGCCCCGCCGGGCGTCACCCCTGCGGCAGGGCGATGGCGGTGAGCACCAGGCCGCCGGAGACGAGCCAGCGGCCGGTGAAGCCGGTCAGCTCCCTGCCCTCCACCACGGGCCCGGCCACCAGCAGCCGGGCGGTGAACGTCCCGGCCGGATCGAAGGTGACGTGGGCCTCGTTGAAGTCGAGCCAGCGCCGGGCCAGCGGGAACCACGCCTTGTAGACGCTCTCCTTGGCGCTGAACAGCAGCCGGTCCCAGTGGGTTCCGCCGGCGAGGCGCGCCAGCTCGGCCCGTTCCTCGGGGAGGGCCACGATGCCCGCGATCCCCTCGGGGAGCGGCTCGTGCGGCTCGGCGTCGATGCCGACGGTGAGGGCCTTGAGGGAGACCGCGGCGGCGCGGTACCCCTCGCAGTGGGTGATGGCGCCCCGTACCCCGGCGGGCCAGACGGGCGCGCCCAGCTCACCGGGCAGGATCGGGGCGGGCGGCACGCCCAGGCGGGCCAGCGCCCGGCGGGCGCAGTGGCGGGCGGTGGTGAACTCGCGCCGCCGCCGCTCCACCGAGCGGGCGATGACCGCCGCCTCCTCGGGGAACAGCCCGGCGTCGGGCGGGTCGGCGAACGCCTCGGCGCTCGCCACCCACGACGGCAGGATCTCCTCGATCACGGCGCCGCCGCCGGGGGAGCGGGCAGGATGCGGCGCAACCGGCCCGGCTGGGTGGGACGGGGCCGCCACTCGCGCGGGTAGCCCAGCGAGACCTCCTCGAAGCGTACGCCGTCGTACCAGGTGGTGCGGGGGATGTGCAGGTGGCCGTAGACGACCGCGCGGGCGTCGAACCGCAGGTGCCAGTCGGCGGTGAGCTCGGTGCCGCACCAGATCGTGAACTCCTGGTGGTGCATGACCCGGGTCGGCTCGCGCACCAGCGGATAGTGGTTGACGAGCACGGTCGGCAGGCCACCCGGGCGTTCGGCCAGCCGCCGTTCCGTCTCGGCGACCCTGGCCTCGCACCACGCCGCGCGGGAGGGATAGGGGTCGGGGTGCAGGAACACCTCGTCGGTGCAGACCACGCCCCTGTCGTAGGCCAGGGCCAGCGCCTCCTCGGCGGTGGCGACCCCCGGCATGCGGAAGGTGTAGTCGTACAGCACGAACAGCGGGGCGATCACGACCGGCCCGCCCGGCCCCTCCCACACCGGGTAGGGATCCTCCGGGGTCACCACGCCGAGGTCGCCGCAGACCTTCACCAGGTGCCGGTAGCGCTCCTCGCCGCGCAGCCGGACCGGGTCGCTGGAGTGGGACCACAGCTCGTGGTTGCCCGGAACCCACACGACCTTCTCGAAACGTCCGGCCAGCAGGCCGAGCGCCCACTCGATGTCGGCGACCTTCTCCGAGACGTCCCCGGCGACCAGCAGCCAGTCGGACCCGGACGACGGCCGCATCTCCTCGACGATCCGGCGGTTCTCCTGGTAGCCGACATGCAGGTCGCTGACGGCCAGCAGCGCCGTCACGCGTGGACCGCCCTCACTGAGCCGAGGATCATCCGGGCGATCTCCGGTACGTGGCCGGCGAGGAAGAAGTGGCCGCCGGGGAACACCTTCAGCTCGAACCGGGAGGTGGTGTGCCGGCCCCACGCCTCGGCCTCGGCCACACTGGTCACCGGGTCGGCGTCGCCGGTGAGCGCGGTGATCGGTACGGCGAGCCGCGCCTCGCCGTCGGGGCTGTGGGTGCAGACCGCCCGGTAGTCGGCGCGCAGGCTCGGCAGGATCAGCCCGCGCAGCTCCTCGTGCCGCAGCACCTCCGGATCCGATCCGCCGAGCATCTCGGCCAGGGCCACGAGCTCGTCGTCACCGAGCAGGTGCGCGGTCTCCAGCCGGGTCGTGGAGGGGGCGCGCCGCCCGGACACGAACAGCGCGACCGGCCCGCCGCGGCCCAGCCGCCGGGCGACCTCGAAGGCCATGACGGCCCCCATGCTGTGCCCGAAGAACACCCGTGGCCGGTCGCCGCCGCCGAGCGCCTCGGCCGTCCGGTCGGCGAGCAGGGACAGATCGTCGATCAGCGGCTCGTCGAACCGGTCCTGCCGGCCCGGGTACTGCACGGCGAGCATCTCGGCGGCGGGCGCCAGGGCCGCCGACAGCGGGTGGTAGTAACTCGCGGTGCCCCCGGCGTGCGGGAAGCAGACCACCTGGACGTCGCTTCCGGGGGAGGGGTGGAAGCGCCGGATCCAGCGGGCGGCTGCCGTCAAGGTCGTTCTCCTTCGGTCGGTCGGCGGGCCGTCGTGCCGGACGCGTGCCGTACGGCGGCCCGGCTGGACGCGCGTCGTACGGCGGCGGCCCCGCGGGACGCGTGCCGTACGGCGGCCGTCGTGCCGGACCCGCGCCGTACGGCGGCGGCCCGGGGTGCCCGAGGCGCGCCGTCCCGCCCGTGCCCCGCCGCGAGACGACCCCACTGCGAGACGATAACGGGGAACGTTGATCATCACCAAGGGCGGGAACCCCGCGGGACGCGGGAATCCCGGTGGATTCCCGTCGCCGGCGACCGCCGCGGCCGGTCGGGCGAGTGATCAGATCTTTACCCCGCTTTGTGGCGTCGAAGGTGTCGATTCGCCGAACACGGAACGTAATCTGACGACTACCGTAAATGACGGAGTGTTCACATGCCAGTGACATCGACCATGCAGTTGGCCGTCAGCGAGGCCTTCGCCCGCCGGGATTCCGCCGGTCACGCTCTCGCGGAGGACTCCCTGCGCATCGCCCGCGCGTGCCGGGAGATGGCGGACCGGTTCCACCGCGGCGGGAAGCTGATCGTGTTCGGCAGCGGCGGGGGCGGCACCGACGCGGCCCACATCGCGGTCGAGTTCATGCATCCGGTCATCATGGGCAAGAAGGCGCTGCCCGCCCTGGCCCTCAGCAACGACGCCGCCACCGTCAGCGGGGTGAGCGCCCGGGAGGGGCCCGCCGAGTCGTTCGCCCACCAGCTGCGCCGCTGGGCCGACCCGGCGGACATGGCGCTCGGGATCTCCCGCGACGGCGACTGCCCGGGTGTCCTGCGCGGCCTGCAGGAGGCCGGGGCGCTGGGCCTGTTCACGCTCGCCCTCGTCGGGGGGGACGGCGGCGCCGTGGTGCGCGAGCGGGCGGCCGAGCACATCCTGATCGCCGCATCCGACGACCCGGCGGTGGTCAAGGAGATCCACGTCACCGTCTATCACGTGCTGTGGGAGCTGGTTCACGTCTTCCACGACAGACCCGGCCTGCTCGGTGGAGAGGAGACACGATGAGCGACGAGGACGGCTGCTGCGACACCGGGCCGTGCGTCACGTGCGCCGACGAGGCCGTGCCGATGCGGGTGATCAGCATCAGGTACGGCGGGCTGGCCGTCGCCGGCGCGGGCCCGGTCACCACCGAGGTGAGCGTGGCCCTGGTGGACGCCGCCGAGGGCGACACGGTCCTCGTCCACGCGGGGGAGGCCATCGCGGTCGTCGGCAGGCACCGGCGCGCGCCGGAGGAGGCGGCGCCCGGAGGCGCGGTGCCCGGGGAAACGGTGCCCGGAGGCGCGGTGCCCGGGGAAACGGTGCCCGGAGACACGGCGACCGGAGAGACGGCGATCAGGGACGCGGCGGTCCAAGGCGCCGCGATCGGCAGACATCGGGAAACGTGGTGACCAGGAGAGGAAACGGCGATGAGCACCGGTGAGCGGCCCCCCGAGGGGATGGGCGGGCTCTACCCCTTTCTCTACCCGGGCCCCGGCGACCTCGACGCGGTGCTGACCGAGGCGCTGCGCTCCACCGGCGAGAAGGCCACCGAGATCGTCCGGCTGCGCCGGGAACTGGCAGAGTCGATGGCGGACGAGCTCATCGAGTGCGCCGGGGAGATGGCCATCCGGTTCGCCGCCGGCGGGCGGCTGTTCGCCTTCGGCAACGGCGGCAGCAGCACCGACGCCCAGGAGGTGGCGACGGCGTTCCTGCATCCCGGCTACGGGCTCTCCCTGCCCGCGCTGTCGCTGACCAGCGACGTCGCCGTGGTGACCGCCCTGTCGAACGACGTGGGCTTCGACGTCGTCTTCGCCCGCCAGCTCGCCGCCCTCGGGCGGCGCGGCGACATGGCCTTCGGCCTGACCACCAGCGGCGGCTCCGCCAACGTCGTCCGCGCCTTCGAGGAGGCGGCCCGGCTGGGCATGCTCACCATCGGCCTGGCCGGGGACCGGGGCGGCAGGCTGTCCGAGCTGGAGCTGCTGGACTACCTGTTCGTCATCCCCTCCTCCTCGGTGCACCGGATCCAGGAGGCGCAGACGACGGTCTACCACGTGCTGTGGGAGCTGACCCAGCACGCCCTCGGCGCCGTCCCGGCCCCGCCGGTCCACAACGTCGGCTGACGGACCCGGGGCCGGACCCGCCGCGAGAACACGAGAGCACGAGAACGCGAGGAGCCCGAGGAACCCGAGGAGACGCGTCATGATCCGCACCGCACGAGACCTCCCCCACCACCATCGACCACCGGCATCGAGGAGCGGGGAGCCCCGGGAAGGCAGGACGGCATGACGGCACCGGCGGGCCGGGCGCGGCAGGAGAAACGGCGGGAGAAACGGCGGGAGAGCCAGGGCGCGGCGGAGCCGCAGGAGGAACAGCGGCAGGAGAGCCGGGGCGCGGCCGGGCCGCCGGAGGAGGAGCCGCTCGTCCACATCCTCTGGATCAACGCCGGGCTGAGCTGCGACGGCGACTCGGTCTCGCTGACCGCGGCGACGCAGCCCAGCATCGAGGAGATCGCCCTGGGGGCGCTTCCCGGCCTGCCGAGGGTGGCCGTGCACTGGCCGCTGATCGACTTCGAGTCCGGGCCGATGCAGGGCTCCGACGTGTTCATCGAGTGGTTCTTCCGGGCCGCGCGCGACGAGCTGGAACCGTTCGTGCTGGTCGTGGAGGGATCCATCCCGAACGAGTCGATCAAGCAGGAGGGCTACTGGTGCGGGTTCGGCAACGACCCGGCCACCGGGCAGCCCCGGACCACCAGCGAGTGGCTGGACATCCTCGCGCCGAAGGCCACCGCCGTACTGGCGGCCGGAACCTGCGCCACCTACGGCGGCATCCACGCCATGGCGGGCAACCCGACCGGCGCGATGGGCGTCGCCGACTACCTCGGCTGGGACTGGCGCTCCAAGGCCGGCCTGCCGATCGTCAACGTGCCGGGCTGCCCGGTCCAGCCGGACAACCTGTCGGAGACGATCCTGTACCTGCTCTACCAGCTCACCGGGCAGGCGCCGATGATCCCGCTGGACGAGGCGCTGCGGCCGACGTGGCTGTTCGGCCAGACCGTGCACGAGGGCTGCGATCGGGCCGGCTACTACGAGCAGGGCCAGTTCACCGCCGAGTACGGCTCGCCGAAGTGCCTGGTGAAGATCGGCTGCTGGGGGCCGGTCGTACGGTGCAACGTGCCCAAGCGCGGCTGGATGAACGGCATCGGCGGCTGCCCCAACGTGGGCGGGATCTGCATCGCCTGCACGATGCCCGGCTTCCCCGACAAGTTCATGCCGTTCATGGACGAACCGCCCGGAGCGCGGCTGTCGTCCACGGTCAGCGGCGCCTACGGCGGCGTCGTGCGCGGCCTGCGCGGCATCACCCTCAAGACGGTCGACAAGGAACCGAAGTGGCGCACCAAGGGCCGCGCCCTGCTCACCGGTTACAAGGCGCCCTGGAGCTGAGTATGAAGACCTCACCTGAGAAGACGGAGGAGACCCCGCCGCCCGGCGGCCGGGAGCTGGTGGAGATGTCGTGGGACCCGATCACGCGGATCGTGGGCAGCCTCGGCATCTACTGCAAGATCGACTTCGCCAACCGGGAGGTCGCCGAGTGCTACAGCACCTCGTCGATCTTCCGCGGCTACAGCATCTTCATGAAGGGCAAGGACCCTCGCGACGCGCACTTCATCACCAGCCGGATCTGCGGCATCTGCGGCGACAACCACGCCACCTGCTCGGTCTACGCCCAGAACATGGCCTACGGCGCCCGCCCCCCGGCGCTGGGGGAGTGGATCGTCAACTGCGGCGAGGCGGCCGAGTACATGTTCGACCACAACATCTACCAGGAGAACCTGGTGGGGGTCGACTACTGCGAGAAGATGGTCCGCGAGACCAACCCCGGAGTGCTCGCGCTGGCCGAGACCACCGAGGCCCCGCACGCCGCCGACCACGGCTTCCGCACCATCGCCGACATCATGCGCTCCCTCAACCCGCTGGAGGGGGAGTTCTACCGCGAGGCCCTGGCCATGAGCCGGGTCACCCGGGAGATGTTCTGCCTGATGGAGGGCAGGCACGTGCACCCCTCCACCCTGTATCCCGGCGGGGTCGGCACGGTCGCCACCGTGCAGCTGTTCACCGACTACCTCACCCGGCTGATGCGCTACGTCGAGTTCGTCAAACGGGTCGTGCCCATGCACGACGACCTGTTCGACTTCTTCTACCAGGCCCTGCCCGGCTACGAGGAGGTCGGCCGCCGCCGGGTGCTGCTCGGCTGTTGGGGCAGCTTCAACGACCCCGAGCACTGCGACTTCGACTACCGCACCATGAGCGACTGGGGCCGGCGGATGTTCGTCACCCCCGGCGTGATCGTGGACGGCCGTCTCGTCACGAACGACCTCGTCGACATCAACCTCGGCATCCGCATCCTGCTGGGCAGCTCCTACTACGACGACTGGGCCGGGCAGGAGCCGTTCGTCACCCACGACCCGCTGGGCAACCCCGTCGACATCCGGCATCCGTGGAACCAGCACACCATCCCCCACCCGCAGAAACGCGACTTCACCGGCAAGTACAGCTGGGTGATGTCGCCGCGCTGGTTCGACGGCGCCGACATGCTCCCGCTGGACACCGGCGGCGGCCCCATCGCCCGCCTGTGGTCCACCGCCCTGTCCGGGCGGGTGGACATCGGCTACGTCAAGGCCACCGGCCACAGCGTGCAGATCAACCTGCCGAAGACCGCCACCCGCCCGGAGAAGACGCTGGAGTGGACCATCCCCACCCACGACGGCCAGCCGCTGTCCAACGCGCTGGAGCGCAACCGGGCCCGCTCCTACTTCCAGGCGTACGCGGCGGCCTGCGCGCTGCACTTCGCCGAGCAGGGCCTGGCCGAGGTCCGCGCCGGGCGCACCCGGACCTGGGCGCCGTTCGAGGTGCCGGAGGACGCGATCGGCTGCGGGTTCACCGAGGCGGTCCGGGGCGTGCTGTCGCACCACATGGTGATCAAGGACGGAAAGATCGCCAACTACCACCCGTACCCGCCCACCCCGTGGAACGCCAGCGTCCGCGACCCGTACGGCACGCCCGGCCCGTACGAGGACGCGGTGCAGAACACCCCGATCTTCGAGGAGAACCCGCCGGAGGACTTCAAGGGCATCGACATCATGCGCGCCGTACGCAGCTTCGACCCGTGCCTGCCGTGCGGGGTCCACATGTACCTCGGCGGTGGCAAGGAGCTGCGCAAACTGCACAGCCCGCACGCCTTCGGCCCGGCATGACCGGCCCGGCGGCCTCCGGGGAGCCACCCGGGGAGGGGCCGCTCACCGACTCGCTCACCGACGGGCACGACGGGCACGACGGGCACGACGCCCGCGCCGTCCGTACCGCCCGCGCCGTCCGGGCGGGCGGATCCCGGGGGCGCGACGTCCGCGCGGTGGGCGAGCGCGTCGAGGCGCTGCTCGCCGACCTCGGCGAGCACGCCGACCCCGCGACGCGCGCCAGGGCCGAGGAGCTCGTCCGCGCCCTCGTCGAGCTGTACGGCGCCGGCCTGGAACGCGTCGTCGAGGCCGTCGTCGAGGCCGAAGCCGTCGGCGTGCTGCACCGCCTGACCGGTGACGACCTCGTCTCCGGCCTGCTCATCCTGCACGACCTGCACCCGCTCGGCACCGCCGAACGCGTCGCCGCCGCCCTGGACGAGGTCCTGGCCGGCCGCGAGGAGAGGGGCGAACTGCTCGGCGTGGACGAGGCGGGCGTCGTACGGCTCCGCCTCACGGGCGCCGGTCACGGCTGCCCCTCCTCCCGGCGCGCCCTGCTGCGCGCCGTCGAGGACGCCGTGACGGGGGCCGCGCCGGAGGCGGCGCGCGTCGAGATCACCGAGGCCGCGGGGCCGGCGGCGGGCCGGTCGCCCCTGCTGCAGATCGGCCGCCGCCCGGCCGTCGCGGGCGGGGGAGCGCCGTGACGGCGGCCACCGGGCTGCGCCGCTTCCGGACGCCGGACGCCGGGGCCGCGACCCGGTGCGAGCTGTGCGGCGAGCCGGCCGGGGAGGACCACGGGCACGTGGTGAACCTGGAGACCCGGGCGCTGCTGTGCGCCTGCGCCTGCTGCCACCTGCTGTTCTCCCACGACGGCGACCACGATGACCGCGACCGCGACGGCGGCCATGATCACGACGGCGGTGATCAGGGCGGCGGTGATCAGGGCGGCGCCCGCGACGGCGGCTCGCGACGGCGCTACCGGGGGGTGCCGCGCCGCCACCTGCACGCGCCCTCGTTCCCTCTGACCGAGGCCGACTGGGAGGAGATGCGGATCCCGGTGCGCACCGCGTTCTTCTTCCGCAACTCCGCGCTCGGCCGGATCGTCGCCTGCTACCCCAGCCCCGCCGGGGCCACCGAGTCCCTGCTGCCGCACGACGTCTGGGAACGGGTCCTGACCGCCGTCCCGGAGATGGCCGGGGTGCTGCCCGACGTCGAGGCGCTGCTGGTGGACCGCCGTCCCCAAGGGGGCTTCGCCTGCCACCTCGCGCCGATCGACGCCTGCTACCGCCTGGTGGGCCTGGTACGGCTGCACTGGAAGGGCTTCGACGGCGGCCCCGAGGTCTGGCGGGCCATCGACGGTTTCTTCGCCGACCTGCGCCGTCGCGGCCGCCGGGTGCCGTGGCCGGACGGCCGCGGCGCCCCGGAGCACGGCGGGGACGGTCACGGCGCCCCGGAGTCACGCGGGGGCGGCCGTGGATGAGATCGCCTTCACCTGCGTGGGCGCGCGGGCCGAGCCGTACGCGGCCTTCCCGACGCTCCTCTTCCGGCTGCGCGTCACCGAGCCGTCGCCCGCCGGGGTGCACGCCGTACTGCTGCGGTGCCAGATCCGGGTGGAGCCGCACCTGCGGCGGTACGGCCCCGCCGAGGCGGATCTGCTCGGCGACCTGTTCGGCGACCCGTCCCGATGGGGCGACACGCTCAGGCCGATGCACTTCGCGACCGTCTCGGCCACCGTCCCCGCCTTCCACGGCACGACCGAGATCGACCTGCCCGTGTCCTGCAGCTACGACCTGGAGGTGGCCGCGGGCAAGTACTTCGCCGCGCTGGACGACGGCGAGATCCCGCTGATCCTGCTGTTCGGCGGCACGGTCTTCGCCCGCGCCGAGAGGGGTTTCTCGGTGACGCAGATCCCCTGGCACCGGGAGGCCCGGCACCGGCTGCCGGTCGGGGTGTGGCGGGAGCTGATGGACCGCTACTTCCCGGACAGCGGATGGCTGCGGCTGAACCGCGGCACGCTGCGCGCCCTGCGCCGCCTCAAGGCCGAACGCGCCCTGGCCACCTGGGACGAGGCCGTGGAACTACTGCTGGAGGAGAGCCGGCGATGACCGCTCCCATGGAGATCGCCCGCCGGGTCGCCGACGCGGTGCTGTACGAGGGCTACCTGCTCTACCCCTACCGGGCGTCGGCCGCCAAGAACCGGGTGCGCTGGCAGTTCGGGGTGCTCGTGCCGCCGGGGTTCGACGCCACCTGCGAGCACCCCTCCAGCGTGACCGAGTGCCTGCTGGAACGCGCCGACGACGCCGAGGTACGGCTGCGGCTGCGCTTCCTGCACGTCAGGACCCGCGTCGTCGAACGGGCCGGGGACGACGGCCACCGGCCCGTCCCCGAGCTGACCGTCGAGACGGCCGGACCGGCCGCTCCGGCAACCGGTACGGCGGGCGGGTTCCCGGGCCGGGAGACGGACCTCGGGACGGCGGGCTCCGGGGAAGCGGGCGACGGGCCGGGGACGGCGGGCGGGGCCCCGGAGGGATTCCCGGACCGGGAGACGGACTTTGGAACGGCGGGCTCCGGGGAAGCGGGCGACGCGGTGACCTACCTGTCCTTCGAGGAGGCCACCGAACGCGAGACGGAGGTGACCTTCCCCGTCGCCGGCCTGCTCGACGGCGAGCGCGCAGCCGACGTGCGCCTGCCCGGGGACCGGTCCGTCGAGACGATCACCGGGCCGTCCGGCCGGGCCCGGGGCCGCGTGGTCCGCGAGCACCTGCCGCTGCACGCCGTCGTTCGGGCCCGCGCCGAGCGGGTGGCGGGGCCGTACGACCTCGTCCGGCTGCGCGTGCGGGTGGAGAACGTCACCGGCTGGGACGACCCGGACGCCACCCGCGAGCAGGCGCTGCGCCGCTCGCTGATCTCGGCCCACCTGATCATCGAGGTGACCGGCGGCGCGTTCGTCTCCCTGCTCGACCCGCCCGAATGGGCCCGGCCCGCCGCCGAGACCTGCCGCAACGAGCGCACCTGGCCCGTCCTCGTCGGCGAGCCCGGTCACCGCGACGTGCTGCTGTCGTCGCCGATCATCCTCTACGACTACCCGGACACCGCCCCGGAGAGCCCGGGTGACATGTTCGACGCCACCGAGATCGACGAGATGCTGCACCTGCGGACGCTCACCCTCACCGAGGAGGAGCAGCGGCAGGCCCGCGCGACCGACCCCCGGGTGGCCCGTCTCCTCGACATGGTGGCGACCCTGCCGCCGGAGCTGGCCGAACGGCTGCACGGCGCGATCCGCCACCTGGAGACCCCCGCCCGCGACGCCGCCGCGCCCCGCTGGGGCTCGGCGGCCGGTCCCGGCGCGGTCCCGTGGGACGACGCGTCCCCGGCCGGTCCACCCGCGGGCCCCGCGCCGGATCCCGTGCCGGGCCTCACGCCGGATTCCGCACCGGACCTCGCCGCAGACCTCGCGTCGGACCTCACGCCCGGCGCCGCGCCGTGGGGCGATCCCGGCGCCGACTTCTGGAGCGACCTCGCGAACGGGCCCGGCTCCTCGCCGGACACCGACGCCGTGTCCGTCGCCGGGGTGGAGGTAGCCAGGGGCAGCCGGGTACGGCTGGCACCCGGCAGGCGGCGCGCCGACGCCCACGACATGTTCCTGGCCGGCCGGACCGCCCGGGTGGAGGCCGTGCTCACCGACCTCGACGGGGCGCGCCACCTGGCGGTGACCCTGGACGAGGACCCCGGCGCCGACCTGCACCGCTCCCACGGCCGCTTCCTCTACTTCGCCCCCGACGAGGTCGAGCCACTCGACGCCCCCGGCCCGGCGGACGGTACGGCGGGCACCGGCCTCCCCGGCCTCCCCGGCCTCCCCGGACGGACGCCGGACCGGCCCGGCCAAACGGACGACGGCGGCACCGGGACGGACGCGCGGGACACGCCTGAGGGGCGGGAGGCCCCATGAGCGGCATCCTCGTCGCGGGCGTCGGGAACGTCTTCCTCGGCGACGACGGGTTCGGCGTCGCGGTGGCCGGGCGCCTCGCGGAACGCGACCTGCCCGCCGGCGTCTCGGTGGCCGACTTCGGCATCCGCGGCGTCCACCTGGCCTACGAGCTCACCGGCGGCGGACACGACACCGCGATCCTCGTCGACGCCGTGGCCCGCGGCGGCCCGCCCGGCACGCTGTACGTCCTGGAGCCCACGCCCGGCGAGGTGTCCGGACCGGTCCTCGACGCCCACGACATGACCCCGGAGACCGTGCTGGCCCTGGCCGGCGCGCTCGGCGGCGGGACGGCACGGGTGCTGCTCGTCGGGTGCGAGCCCGCCGACCTGTCGCCCGGCATGGAGCTGAGCCCGCCGGTGGCCGCGGCCGTCGGCGCGGCCGCGGACCTGGTCGCCGACCTGGTCCGTCAGGAGATGACCGCGGCGCCCGCGAGCGCCCGCTCGCCGTAGCCGCCCACAGGGAGGAGAGACCGTGTTGAGACGCCTGTTCGTCGGAGCCGTCCTGGTGGGGATCGGCGTGCTGGTCTACCAGTCGATCCCCGACCTCAAGCGCTACCTGCGGATCCGCAGGATGTGACGCCCGGCGAGAAGCGGTGAAGAGCAGAAGAGCAGTGGGACCGGAAATACCAGTGAGGCGGACATGCACGAATTCGGGATCGCCGAGGCGATCCTCGACGCGGTGGAGAAACGCGCCAGGGGCCGCAGGGTGGAACGGGCGCGGGTGCAGGCGGGCGCCATGCTCCGGGTCACCGAACCGATGATCAACCAGGCGTTCGCCATGATCGCCGGAGGGTCGGCCGCAGAGGGAGCCCACGTCGACCTGGTCGTCGTGCCCGTGCAGCTGATCTGCCGCTCCTGCGGTCAGACGGCCGCGTCGCTCGACCCCTACGCCACCTGTCCGGAGTGCGGCGGCGTCGACCTCGACGTGGAGGGCGGCGACGACCTCGTCCTCGAATCCATCCAGATGGCGGAGGCCACCCATGTGCCTGGGAATCCCGGGGGAGATCGCGGAAATCCTGACCGACCGGCCTGACCTGGCCATGGTCGACGTCAGCGGCGTACGGCGCGCGATCAACATCGGCTTGCTGGAGGGCGAGCCCCTAGCGGCCGGCGACTGGATCCTCATCCACGTCGGCTTCGCGCTGTCGAAGATCGACGAGACCGAGGCCCGCGCCGCGCTGGACTTCCTCGAAAGCATCGGCGAGGCCTATGACGAGGAGATCGCGGCCCTCCGAGAATCCATGATCGAGCAGGGGTGAGGACCGGTGCGTTTCGTCGACGAGTACCGTGACGCCGGCCGGGCACGGGCCCTGGCCGCGCGGATCGCCGGGCTGTGCGAACCCGGCCGCCGCTACAAGTTCATGGAGGTGTGCGGAGGCCACACCCACACCATCTACAAGCACGGGCTGGAGGACCACCTGCCCGAGGCCGTCACGCTCGTGCACGGCCCCGGCTGCCCGGTCTGCGTGATCCCGATGGGACGGGTGGACGACGCGATCCACGTCGCCATGCAGCCGGACGTGATCATGACGTCGTTCGGCGACATGATGCGGGTACCCGGGGGCGACGGCTCCTTCCTGGACGCCAAGGCGCGCGGCGCCGACATCCGCATGGTCTACTCCCCGCTGGACGCCCTGCGGATCGCCCGGGACAACCCCGGCAAGCGGGTGGTGTTCATGGGCATCGGGTTCGAGACCACCGCGCCCTCCACCGCGATGACCGTCCTGCGCGCGCGGGCCGAGGGGATCGCCAACTTCTCGGTCCTCTGCAACCACGTCATGATCATCCCGGCGATCAAGGCGATCCTCGACTCGCCCGACCTGCGGCTGGACGGGTTCATCGGGCCCGGCCACGTCTCGGCCGTCATCGGGTGCAGGCCGTACGGGTTCATCGCCCGCGACTACGGCAAGCCGCTGGTGGTCGCCGGGTTCGAGCCGCTGGACGTGCTGCAGACGGTCCTGCGGCTGCTGGAGCAGCTCGCCGCCGGGCGGGCCGAGGTGGAGAACCAGTACGCCCGGGTGGTGCCCTGGGACGGCAACGCCAGAGCCCTCGACGTCATCAACGAGGTGATGGAGCCGAGGCCGTACTTCGAGTGGCGGGGCCTGGGGTTCATCTCCTCCTCGGCGCTCGCGATACGCGAACGCCACGCCGACTTCGACGCCGAGCGGATCTTCGACCTTCCCGGCGTGCGGGTGGCCGACCCCAAGGCGTGCCAGTGCGGCGAGGTGCTCAAGGGCGTGCTCAAGCCCTGGGAGTGCAAGGTGTTCGGCACGGCGTGCACGCCCGAGACGCCGATCGGCACCTGCATGGTGTCGTCGGAGGGCGCCTGCGCGGCCTACTACAACTTCGGCCGGTTCTCCCGGGACCGGGTCAGGGAGGCGACCCGCGCGTGAACACCGACATGACCACCGGAGCCGGCGAGGCGGCGCGTCCCGGCCACCGGGCGGACTCCCCGGCTCCGGGTTCCGGGAAGCCGGCAGGTTCCCGGGGACCTGAGGCCTCCGGGAAGCCGGGAGGTTCCCCGGGACCTGAGATCTTCGAGAAGCCGGGAGGTTCCCCGGGACCGGGGGTCTCCGGGGGGCCGGGGGAGAGGGCGGAGCGGGACCGCGAGGCGCTGGTGCTGGAGCGCATCGAGCGGGCGCGCCGCCGCCCCGCCCGCGTCCGGGAGGACCGCGTCACCCTCGCGCACGGCGCGGGCGGCAAGGCGACGCACACCCTCGTCGAGGCGGTGTTCCTGGAGGAGTTCCGCAACCCGCTGCTGGAACCCCTGGAGGACGGCGCGGTCTTCGACGGCCTCGCCCTCACCACCGACGCGTTCGTGGTGACGCCGCTGTTCTTCCCGGGTGGCGACATCGGCGACCTGGCCGTCAACGGCACCGTGAACGACCTGGCGATGTGCGGGGCCCGCCCCCGCTACCTGTCGGCGGCCTTCGTCGTCGAGGAGGGCTTCCCCGTCTCCGACCTGCGGCGGGTGACCGCCTCGATGGCGGCGGCGGCGCGGGCGGCGGGCGTGTGGATCGTCACCGGCGACACCAAGGTCGTCCAGCGGGGCAAGGCCGACGGCTGCTACATCACCACCGCCGGGGTGGGGACGATGGACCGCCCGGTACGGCTCAGCGCCGCCGCGGCCCGGCCCGGGGACGCGGTCATCGTGTCCGGCCCGATCGGCGAGCACGGCGTCACCGTCATGATCGCCCGCGGCGAGCTGGACATCCAGGCCGACCTCGCCTCCGACACCGCGCCCCTCAACGGGCTGACCGGGCGGCTGCTGGACGCCTGCGGCGACGGCCGGGTGCGCTGCCTGCGCGACGCCACCCGCGGCGGGGTGGCGACCGTCGTCAACGAGATCGCCGGAGCCTCCGAGGTCGCGGTCGTGCTCGACGAGGACGCGATCCCGGTGCGGCCCGCCGTACGCGGGGCGTGTGAGCTGCTGGGCCTCGACCCGCTGTATGTGGCGTGCGAGGGCCGGATGGTCGTCGTGGTCGACGGGGAGGCCGCGGACGCGGCCCTCGCCGCGCTGCGCTCCGACCCGCTCGGCTCCGGCGCGGCGGTCATCGGGCGGATCGCCGACGACCCGCCGGGGCTGGTGCTGCTGCGGACGTCCTTCGGCGGCACCCGCATCGTCGACCTGCTGGTCGGCGACCCGCTCCCGAGGATCTGCTGACGACCCCGCCGGAAGCCCGGGACCACGGATCCCAGGGCCCCGGAGTGCAGGGGCCGGGGGGCCGGAACCCATCGAGAACCTGCTGATCGACCGAGACCCACGGGGGTGGCGGACATGGGAAGACACCGCGAGAAGCGACAGGACACGGCACGGGACGGCGGCCCCTCCGGCCCAGCCCCCGGTGGCGCCGTCCGGCACGGCTTCTCACCGGCCGTGGGCCGGGCGAGCGAAGAGGTGGTCCAGGCGGGCGACCGCGCCTGGGGACCCCCGCCGGAGGGCCTGGGACCGGAACGGGAGGCGTCGCGGGCGGAGCGCGAGGGGATCTCCTCTACCGAGCCCGCCCCCGTGGGGCCGATGGGCGTCGGCGTCAGCGAGACCCGCGGCCCCGAGGAGCTCGCGGCCCGGGAGCGCGAGCAGGGCCGCCGGGAGGCCGGCGTCGACGAGCGGACCGGCAGGCCGTACGGAGCCTCCGAACCGGAGGACGCCACCGGCGTCGCACCGCAGAAGACGGCCGAGAAGGAGAGCCCCTACCTGCCGCCGGGCGACCAGGCCGGCTGACGGCCCGGCCCGTCCGGCCCGCGGCTCGTTTCGCGTGCGGTCCTTCTCCGGAAACGCCGGTTCCCCTTTCCGGAGAAGGACCGGGCGTCCCGGTGGATCCGGGGCCCGTAAAGAAGAATTGACGGAATCCGCCCCGGGTGATCACGTCACCCTGTGTGTCGCACTCCTCCTTCTCCGTGGTGACCTGCATAGAGTTGTCGGGGTGGAACCGAGCGTGAGTGGCAGGAAAAACGGCGAAGGCGCCATTGTCATGATCTCCTCGCGGGTCCGTAAGGGATGTGAAGAGGAATACCGCCGATGGCAGGAGAGGACGAACGAGGCCGCTCGCCGTTTTCCCGGGTTCGAGCGCACGGAGACGTATCCGCCCGGCTCCGGCGAGCAGAACACGTGGATGGTGGTGTTCCGTTTCTCCAGCCCCGGCCAGCTGAACGCCTGGCTGGACTCCGACGTGCGGCGCGGCCTGCTGGAGGAGGGCAGGGCGTTCCTGGAGGAGCGCGCCGCCAGAGCGGAGACCGCCGGTCCGGACGCTGTGGGGCCGGACGCCGTCAGGCCGGACGGCCTCGCCGGCGGCGGATGAAGGTTTCGAATCTTCGCCGCGAATGCGCATCCGGACACGCTCCCGTTCCCGAAGTCATCTTCACCGACGCAGAGGAGCGATGCCCATGGCCACCGGCACCCGCGAGACCGACCACCGCACCGGCGCCCCGCCGGGAACGGCCGGGGGCGCCCGATGAGCGGGGCGGGCGGGACCGTGGTGATCGGCGCGGGGCTCGGCGGCCTCGCCGCGGCGATGCGGCTGGCCGGCGCCGGGCGTGACGTCACGGTCGTGGAGGCCCGCGACGTGCCGGGCGGCTGCTGCGGGACCGCGAGCCTGGACGGCTACCGCTTCGACACCGGGCCGTCGGTGCTGACCATGCCGGAGGTGCTGGCCGACGCCTTCGCCGCGGCCGGCGAGGACATGGAGAGCCGCCTGCCGCTGCGCAGGCTGGACCCGTACTACCGGATGCGCTACCACGACGGCACCCGCCTCGACGTGGTCCCCGGCGAGGACGCCATGATCGAGCAGGTCCGCGCGCTGTGCGGGGCGGCCGAGGCCGACCGCTACCGGCGGTTCCGAGCCCGTCTCGGCGAGCTGTTCGCCGCCGAGTGGCCCGCCTTCATCGACCGCGACATGACCCGGCTGCGCCACCTCGTCCGGCCGCTGGTCCTGGCCCGGCTGGCCGCGCTCGGCGGCTTCCGGCGGCTCGACGGCCTGGTGCGCTCCCACCTCACAGACGACCGCCTCGTCAGGGCGCACACCTTCCAGGCACTCTACGTCGGGCTGTCCCCGCAGCAGGCCCTCGGGATCTACGCCGTCATCGCCCACATGGACACCGTCGGCGGCGTCTTCTTCCCCCGGCACGGCGGCATGCACGCCATCCCGCAGGCCATGGCCGCCGCCGCGGAGAAGGCCGGAGCCCAGATCAGGTACGGCACGCGGGCGCTGAAGGTCGAGACGGACCCGTACGGCGTCTCCGCGGTCCGGCTCGACACCGGCGAGAGCCTCCCCGCCCGGCACGTCGTCGTCGCCTGCGACCTGCCCGCCGCCCACGACGGCCTGCTGCCGAAGACGGCGGGCGACTGGCGGCTGCGCCGTCCCCGCTACTCGCCCTCCTGCCTCGTGCTGCACGTCGGCCTCGACCGGCGGCTGGACGACCAGGCCCACCACACCCTGCACTTCGGCCGCGGGTGGCGCTCGACGTTCTCCGCCCTCGCCGCCGGACGTCCGCAGCCCGACCCCAGCCTGCTGGTCACCTACCCCGCGACCGACACCGCCGCCGCGCCCGCCGGCCACGCCACGCTGACCGTGCTGGAACCGGCGCCCAACCTGGACGGCGGAGCCGACTGGGACCGCCTCACCCCGCAACTGGAGGACCGCCTGCTGGGCAGGATGGCAGACCTCGGCTACGGCGACCTGTCCGGCCGTCCCCGCCTCCGCTTCGACCCACCCGCCTGGGCCCGGCTCGGCCACTCGGCCGGCACCCCCTTCGCCCTGGACCACCGCTTCTCCCAGACCGCCTGGTTCCGTCCGGCCGGAGCCGCCAGGCGGGTCCCCGGCCTGCACTTCGCCGGCATGCACACCGCGCCGGGCGTCGGGGTGCCGCCGGTGCTGATCTCCGGCCGGCTGGCCGCCGAACGCATCCTGGAGAGCCCCCGATGACCCTCACCCGCAGCTACGAGCTGTGCCGCAGGCTCAACGCCCGGCACGGCCGCTCCTACTACCTGGCGACCTTGCTGCTGCCCGCCTGGAAACGCCCCCACGTCCACGCCCTGTACGGCTTCGCCCGCTACGCCGACGAGATCGTCGACTCCTTCACGATGACCGGTGACCGGGCCGCCGCGCTGGACGCCCTCACCGACCGGACCTCCGCCGCGCTGGCCGGAGAGCCGGTGGACGACCCGATACTGCCGGCGTTCGCCCAGACCGTCCGCTCGTTCGGCGTCGACCACGCCGACGTCCACGCCTTCCTGCGGTCGATGCGCGCCGACCTGACCGTCACCCGCTACGCCACCTACACCGACCTGCTCGACTACATGGAGGGCTCGGCCGCGGCCATCGGCACGATGATGCTGCCCGTCCTGGAGGCCCTGCCCGGCGCCGCCGAGAAGGCCCGCGAGCCCGCCCGCCAGCTCGGCCTCGCCTTCCAGCTGACCAACTTCCTGCGCGACGTCGCCGAGGACATCGCCCGCGGCCGGGTCTACCTGCCGCTGGAGGACCTCGACAGGTTCGGCGTCTCCGTCGACGACCTGCGGCGGCCCGCCCCCACTCCCGCCCTGCGCGAGCTGCTGGCCTTCGAGGCGGACCGGGCGCACGCCCACTACCGCCTCGCGCTGGAGGGGATCGACCTGCTCGTCCCCTCGTCGAGGCCGTGCATCCGCGCGGCCTACGAGCTGTACGGCGGCATCCTCGGCCGGATCGAGGCGGCCGGCCACGACGTGCTGCGCGCCCGCGTGGCCGTGCCCCGCCGCCGCAGGGTGGCGATCTTCACCCGGCACCTGCTCGCGGCGTCCGCCGCGGACCGGGCCGAACGCCGGGTCACCGTACGAATGCCCTGAACCGGGTGGCCGTCCCGGGCCGGGCGGGCACCTCGACCCGGGTGGTGACGCCGGCGGAGCGGGCCGGCTCCGGGCCCGGCGCCATCGCCCGGCCGCCGAGCCGGACAACGACATGACACCCCCGCGGAGGAGAACGTGATGCCCCAGCCTGTCGCCGTCGACGCCATGGGCGGAGACCACGGACCGGCCGAGACGGTCGGCGGGGCCGTCACGGCCACGCGCGAGTACGGCGTCCCCGTCGTGCTCGTCGGCCGCGCCGGGGAGATCCGCCGCGAGCTGGCACGCCACGGCGCCGCCGGCGAGATCGGCGTGGTGCACGCCGAGGACGTCGTCCCCATGGCCGAACGGGGCGCCGGAGCCGTCAGCACCGCCGCCTCCGAGGTCTCCGCCACCTCCAGCCTCGGCGTGGCCTGCCAGCTCGTACGGCAGGGCACGGCCTCGGCGCTGGTGTCGGCCGGCTCCACCGGCGCGGTCGTCTCGTGCGCCATCCGGGGCATGGGCCGCGCCCCGAACGTGCTGCGCCCGGCCCTGGCGATCGCCCTGCCCACGACGTCCGGCGGCGCGACCGTGCTGATCGACGCCGGCGCGACCTCCGACCCCACGCCCGAGATGGTCGCCCAGTTCGCGCTGCTCGGCGCCTCCTACGCACGGCTCGTGCTCGGCGTGGCCGACCCGTCCGTGGGCCTGCTGTCGATCGGCTCCGAACCGGGCAAGGGCAACCGGCTGACCCGCCGGGCGGGGGAGCTGCTGCCGGCCCTGCCGCTGCGCTTCCACGGCAACGTCGAGGGTCACGACGTGCTGGCCGGGACGGTCGACGTGGTCGTCACCGACGGCTTCACCGGCAACGTCGTGCTCAAGAACGTCGAGGGCTCCGTCCGCGCCACGCTCGCCCTGGTGGCGCGGACCGGCGCCGCGGCACCCGAGGCGCTGCGCGAGGTGGCCCGCCTCTACGACCCCGAGACCCACGGCGGCGCCGCGCTGCTCGGCCTCACCGGCACCGTCGTGGTCGCGCACGGCGCGTCCCGGGCGGCCACGGTCGCGTACCGGCTCGTCCATCCGGGAGACGTGGGCGCCGTAGACGCCGCACAGCTCCG
>NZ_JBEZNH010000012.1:0-67913 GCF_040653115.1 Streptosporangium sp. NPDC048047
CCATCTACCCACAGTCACGCAGGCGAATCGGTTAACGATCTACAGATGTAGTACCTGGGACCCGGAGGAGCCGGACGGCCCTGCCGATCTGGACGATTATGGCCCATGGGAGCTTCTGAGGAACCGCTCCTTCGCTGAACGTCCTTACGCAGAGATCGCGGTGACGGTCAGCGACGCGGGCTACCTGGAGCACATGGCCGCCGGTATGCGCTGGGACACAACCATGACCGAGCATGTGTGCTGAGAACTCGTGACATGAGGCCTTGCCGACCCGATCGGGTGACGCGCGCCCTCCCTCCGGGTGGTGGGCGCGGTGGCCGACGGCGCGCAGGTCCAGGCCGCGGTCGGCGAGCACTCTCCCGACGTGGTGCTGATGGATATCCGGATGGCCGGCGTCGACGGCATCGACGCGACCCGCAGGTTGCGCGCCCGTCAGGACGCGCCGGAGGTCATCATCCTGACCACGTTCGACGTCGACGAGCACGTTTTCCGGGCGCTGCGCGCGGGAGCCGGTGGGTTCCTGCTGAAGGACACGCCGCCCGAGGGGATCGTCGAGGCGATCCGGCGTGTGGTCGCGGGCGAGCCCAGCCTGTCGCCGAGCGTCACCCGGCGGCTGATCGACCGTCTGCTGCCCGAGGAGGACGACCACCGGCGGGCCGACGCCCGGCGGGTGCTGGCGACGCTCAGCGACCGCGAGCGGGAGGTGGCGCTCGCGGTCGGGCAGGGCAAGACCAACGCCGTCATCGCCGGTGAGCTGCACATGAGCGTGGGCACGGTCAAGGGCTACATCTCCCGCATCCTCACCAAGTCGGGCCTGGACAACCGCGTCCAGCTGGCCCTGGTCGTCCACGACGCCTCATGGGATGACCCGCCGCTCATCGCGGCGGTCACGCGGACCGCTGCGATGAGCGGCGGGCCGGGGCGGTGGCCGGCGGCCGTCCGCTACGCGGGCGTGTCCGTACGGAGTGCCGCCGCCAGGGCGTCGACGCGACCGCGCGCCCGGGCGGATCGGATCGGGTCGATGTAGTCGCGTGACTCGATGATCTCACCGTTCCGGACGCGCACGACGAAGACGCAGGGGACCTTGGTCGCCGAGCCGTCGGCCTTCGGGAACTCGTAGGCGAACTCGGCGACGATCACCTCGGGGTCCGCGGTCTCGTGAACGACGACGTCGACGACCCGCCTCTCGGGGAGCGACACCCCGGCCGGGATGGTGAAGTGTTCCCGGAGCGCACTCCGGCTCGTCAACGGCTCGGACTCAGGCGTCGCCATCGGGTGCCGGACGTCGGTGACATCCGCATACAGGTCCGGCAGTTCATCGGAGCGGCCTTCGGCCACACCGTGGACGAGACGGAGGAAGACCTCGCGCGGACTGGGACTCATGAGGGCCTCCCGATCGTGGAACGGTGGGTTCGGTGTGCCGTCCCCAACATGGCAGAACCTGATCCTTTACCCAAACGAGAATTCGGTCTCATGGGCGCCTGGTGCCTGTACGCGGATGAAGGTCATCGTGCGGCTCTGCGCGGGTGAGGGGATGAGGGCCGGAACCCACGCGGCGGAGTCCTTTTCCGCCCTCCCGCCGGCCGGTTCATGCGGCGGGCTCCGGGTGAGCGATCACGACGTACCTCTCGTCGTCGATCGGCTTGCCCCACAGCGCCGGATCGGTGAGCTGCTCGACGTGGACGACCCGGGCCCGAGGCTCCAGCGTCTCGACCAGCCGTGAGGCGGGGACGCCGCCGAGCCAGGGCAGCGGCGGGGAGTCGGACGCGTAGGGGGCGTCGCCGCCCGAGGCGTTCCAGCGGCCCTCCACGAGGATGAGCCGCCCCTCAGGGGCGAGCAGGCCGAGCCAGCGGTCGAGGGCCTCCCTCGGGTCGGGGAGCGTCCAGACGAGGTGCCGGACGAGGATCGCGTCGAAAGTGTCGTAGGCGGCGACGGGCGGGTTGCCCGCGTCACCGACCATGAAGGGCACGTCGAAGCCCGCCGCGGACAGCTTGCGCCCGGCCTGCTCGATCATCCGGGGTGACAGGTCGACCCCGGTGGGACGGTGCCCCAGCTCGGCGAGGAGCAGGGTCAGCGAGCCGGTCCCGCAGCCGAGGTCGAGGATGTCGGCGGGGCCGTCGGGAAGCCACTCGGCGAGCCGCCGGGTCCACGCGTCACGCACCCGCCGATCCCGGAGACCGTGGTCGGCCTCGTCGTCGAAGGCGTCCGCCACGGTGTCCCAGAAGGCGGCGATGGGTGCGAGGTCTGTCGTCGGCATGGAGAGATACTCGCAGGCGACACCGACAGAACCGAGGGTTCCGACCCCGGCGGGCGGACGGAACGGCCTCGGGTGGACGTGCCTCCATCGGTGCCGGTTCCGGCCCTGGCGGGGGCCGGGGCGCCGGCGGCGGGAGCGGGCGGGCCGCCGGCGTGGCGGCGCATGATCCCGACCGTCCGATCCCTCGGAGGTATACGTCGTTAACCATATGGTGTACGTTGTATACATGGCGGAACCCGGCGTACGGATGTTCCGCTGGAGGCCGCCCTGGCATCGGCCTCGGCCACCCAGGGGCTGGTCCGGCTCTACCTCAGGGGGCGCATCGGACCGGACGAGCCCGCCTTCGCAAGACCTGTGCGAGCGGAACATACGGAGGATCCTCAATGGCCTCAGCGTCTAGGAAGGCCCTGGTGTTCAGGGGGGCCCTGGTCGTCGTGCTGGTCCTGGTGGCAGGCGCGGTCGCGTCCGGCGCCTGGTTCGGCAGCGAGGCCGGCGTGAAGGTCGTCCACTACGGCGAGAGCAACACCAGCGTTCTCGCCGTGGGGGACGGAACCGTGGGGGGCGGGACGGTCACGCTGACCGAGACGCATCAGACGACCAAACCCGGCACCTACTGGCTGGAGTGGACGGGCGCGCACACGATGCTGGGCGACATCGTGGCGCGATCACCCGGGAAGGTCACGCGCCGGGTGCTGCGCGGACCCGTGCCCTCCCTGGGTACGCCGGGATACTTCGGCAACGTCCCACCGGGCGATCCCGAAGTGGCCTGGGGCATCGGCTTCTCCGAGATCATGATCCCGACCGAGCTGGGCCCCGCCCCCGCCTGGTACGTGCCCGGCAGGGGGACCACCTGGTTCGTCGCCGTGCACGGGCAGAACGGGCGGCGCAAGGCCGAGCTGAAGGTCCTTCCCGTCGTGCACGACCTCGGACTACCCTTCCTGGACATCAGCTACCGCAACGACGAGGGCGCGCCGTCCTCCCCCGACGGGCTCCTCCACCTCGGTGACTCGGAGTGGCGCGACCTGGAGGCCGCGCTGCGCAGGGCGCGGCAGCTGGGGGCCAGGCGGTTCGTGCTGTACGGAACGTCGATGGGCGGACAGATCATCGGACAGTTCCTGGCCAGGTCGGGACTGGCCGGCCTGGTCAACAAGGTGATCATGGACGCGCCGATGATCGATGTGCGGATGACCGCCGAGCAGGGCGCGAAGAACTACCACCTGCCCACGTTCGTCGTCCCGCTGTCGAACCAGGTCACCCGGTGGAGGACCGGTGTGGAGGTGGACCGGCTCAGCCTCATCCGCCACCCGCCGAAGGTCAGGCCGCCGCTGCTGCTGATCCACACCACCCCTGACACCGATCACCCGATCGAGGAGGCCCGGGGCCTGGTGGCCACGGGCCGCCGGCTGAACTGGGACATCACCTTCGAGGAGTTCTCGCGGGGCGAGCACACCGAGGCGTGGAACGTCGACCGGGCCCGCTACGACCACGCGGTACGCGCCTACCTGACGTCGGAGCGGCCCGGCAGCGGATGAACGACCGGGCAGCGGCGGAGCGGCCCGGCAGCGGTTGAACGGCCCGGCAGCGGCGGAGCGGCCGGGCAGCGGATGAACGGTCCGGCGACCGGGCGCCGCCGGACCTATCCGACCCGCTCCGCAAGGAAGTCCTCCCAGGTGCGGCGGCCGACGGCCCGGTCGGGGGCGAGGTTGGCGCCCTCCCGGTAGGCGGCCGCGGCCTTCCCGGGGGTCCTGACCTCCATGATCAACCGGCGCTTGCCGCTGGCCCGCAGGTAGTCGCGGGCCAGCTCGGCCATGCCGTACACGCGGGGGCCGGCGATGTCGGGCACGAGACCGGAGGGCCGGCCCAGCGCCAGTTCCACCAGCCGGGCCGCCACCTCGCCCGCGTCGACCGGCTGGAACCGGGCACCGGCCCAGAGCGGCATCACCGGCAGCTTGGCCATCTGCCCCAGCGTCATCAGGATCCAGTCGTGGAACTGGGTGGCGCGCAGCGTGGTCCACGGCACGCCGGATCCGGCCACGACGCGCTCGGCCTCCCGCTTGGCGGCGAAGTAGCCGAACATGGCGCGGTCGACGCCGCTGACGACCGGGACCCGGTCGGCGCCGACGACCGAGATGTACACCAGGTGCCCGACGCCGGCCGAGGCCGCCGCCCGCGCCAGGTTCCGGGCCTTGACCTCGTCGCCCTTGGCGCTCCCGGCGCAGTGCACGATGATCCCGGCCCCCTTCACCGCCGCGTCGAGCCCCTCGCCGGTGCTCACGTCGCCGGTCACGTACTCGACGCCGTCAGCGGGCCCGCGGTCGCGGCGGGTCAGCACCCGCACGTCGCGGCCCGCGTCGCGCAGGAGCGGCACGACGAGGCGTCCGAGCGTGCCGGTGCCGCCGGTGACCAGGATGGGTGACGTCATGATCTCTCCACGTTCGTCCGGTCCGGAAGGTGATCTTCCGGGCGTTTCGGCCCGCTTCCGCGGGTTTACTGTGGTGACACGCCGCGAGGAAGGAATGTGACACGTTGGACGGGCGCGATCTGCTGGCCGAGCGTTTCGAGGAGCATCGGCCCAGGTTGCGCGGGGTCGCCTACCGGATGCTCGGCTCGGTGAGCGAGGCCGACGACGCGGTGCAGGAGGCGTGGATGCGCCTCGACCGCGACGGCGCCGACGGCGTGGAGAACTTCGGCGCGTGGCTGACCACGGTGGTGGCGCGGGTGTGCCTGAACGTGCTGCGCTCACGCGGGCAGCGGCGCGAGGACCCCTTCGAGACGCACATGCCCGACCCGATCGTCTGCCCGGAGTCCGGGACCGATCCCGAACGCGAGGCGGTGCTCGCCGACTCGGTCGGGCTGGCGCTGCTGGTCGTGCTGGAGACGCTGTCACCGGCCGAGCGGCTCGCGTTCGTGCTGCACGACATGTTCGCCGTGCCGTTCGAGGAGATCGCCCCGGTGATCGAGCGGTCTCCGGCCGCGGCGCGGCAGCTCGCGAGCCGGGCCCGCCGCCGGGTGCGCGGGCAGGCCCCGGCGCCCGACCCCGACCTCACCCGGCAACGCGACGTGGTCGACGCGTTCTTCGCGGCCGCCCGCGACGGCGACTTCGACGCGCTCGTCGCCGTGCTGGACCCGGAGGTCGTGCTGCGGTCCGACGGCGGCACGGCACGCACCCGCCACACCGTCACGTTCCGCGGCGCGCGGAACGTGGCCGGGCAGGCGGTCACCTTCGGGCGGTTCTCCCCGTTCGTACGGCCGGCACTGGTCAACGGGGCCGCCGGGGTGGTCGTCGCCGCGAACGGGCGGCCGCTGGCCGTGATGGCGTTCACCGTCACCGGCGGGCGCGTCGCCGCCATCGACGTGCTGTCCGACCCCGACCGCCTGAACCGGCTCGACCTTCCGCTCCTCGGCGGCTGATCCCCCGGGTCCCCGGCAGGGACCGTGGCGGCCGGGGACCGCGGGACGCGTCAGGGCCTGCGGGCGATGAGGACGTTGGTGATGTCCTCATCCTCCCAGTCCGCGCCGCCCGGGTTCGCCGCGGCCAGCGCCTCACGCAGCGCCTCGGTGAACGCGGGCAGCCGGTCGCCGAGGAGGGCGGGCGAGGAGTAGGAGAACGACAGCTGCAGGCCCACGACGTCCTCGGTGGAACGGCGGATCACGCGGGTGAAGCACCGGGACTCCACCCGGCGGAACGGCGACCCGCGCAGCACGTCGTCGTGGTGCCGCCCGGTCTGCTCGTACGACTCGCTGTTCGCCCGCCACTCCAGCCCGAAGTCCCGCCGTACGGCCCGCGCCACCGGTTCCCAGGAGGGCTCCTCCGGATCGTGGACGGGACCGACGACGACGACCGCGCCGTGCGGGGGCAGGAGCCGGTCGAGGTCGTCGAGCACCCGTTCGCGGTCCATCCAGTGGAAGGAGCGGCCCATGACGACATGGTCGATCCGGCCGAGCGGCAGCCCGCCGAGCATCGAGGAGTCGCCTCGCACCCAGCGGATCCCGGGGACGCCGTGCCGGGCGCCCTCGGCGAGCATCTCCTCGCTGGGATCGACGGCCACGACCTCGCCGGCCCTGGCCGCGAGGGGGATGGCCAGGGTGCCGGGTCCGCAGCCCAGATCCAGCACCCGTGACGCGGCGTCCAGGGGTAACGCGGCGGCGATGTGGTCGATGACCTCCGGCCCGTAGTCCGTACGGTGTCGCGCGTAGTAGGCGGCGGTACCGGCGAACAACTCAGCCTTGGAGATCATGCATTCAGGGTAGATGCGCAGGCCGCGTGGGTTGCTTGCCGATTGCCGTATCCGCGGGGGGAGCGGTGGCGGGGCCGGGCAAAGGCATCGCCAAGCGGTTCGTGTCGCGGCTCCGGAGACGGATGATCACCTGTGTCCTGGCGGGAGTGTCTACCACACTCTCCTGGAGGCCGGAGATGAAGAGAACACTCCCCATCGGCGTGCTCGCGCTCGGACTTCTCGCGACCGGCTGCGGCGCGGGCGAGGCCGGGGCGACCGGGCCGGACGCCGCGGTACGGGCCGGGGCGTCACCCACCTACGGCGGGCCGCCCGTCTCGCCGGCGACCCGGTCCCTGGTCGGCTTGGGCGACACGAGGCTCGGGAAGGTGCTGACGGATTCCGGGGGCCGCACCCTGTACCTCTTCGAGAAGGACCGGAGGGGCAGGTCGGCCTGCTACGGCGACTGCGCCACGGTGTGGCCGCCGTATCTCACCGGGGATCGGCCGCGGGCCGGAAGCGGAGCCAGGGCGTCGCTGCTCGGCGCCGTCCGGCGGACGGACGGCACGCGGCAGGTGACCTACGGAGGTCACCCGCTCTACCGCTACGTCAGGGACCAGAGGCCGGGTGACGTCACCGGTCACGATGTGGAGAGCTTCGGCGACGAATGGTACGCCGTCGGCGTGAACGGCAGGAAGGCGGAGGACTGAGGACGGCCCGAGGTTTCACGTGAAACCTCGGGCCGCGTCCTGCCGGCGGCCCCGCGCCGAGTCCCGGTGGCGGCTCCGCCCCGATTCCTGCCGACGGCTTCACGCCGAGTCCGGGCGGCGACCCTGCCCCGGTCCCCCGCGGATCACCCGGCGGGGGCTCCGCGCCGGTCCCGGGCGGTCCCTCCGGCGGGCGCGGTCACCCGGTTCCGGTACCAGCGCAGGAACCCTGTGAACGTCAGCGCCGAGGTCACCGCGCCGCCCGCGACCCGCACCCAGTGCCCGGCGACGAACTCGGCGGCGACGGTGCGGAGGTAGCCGGCGGGGTGGGTGCCGACCGGGTCCACGAACATGATCGTGTTGCGCGGCCAGAAGAAGACGGCGGAGAAGACGAACTCGGCGCACACGAACGCCACGGTGGCGCCGATGATCCACCAGCGCACCGCCGGCGTCCGCCAGGTGAGCAGCGACGTCACCACGGCGCCGAGGATGAAGACCATCCCGAGCGGGGGGAAGAAGTCGGACGGCCCGCCGGCGACGATGAACTCGCGGGCGAGGTCGAGAGAGGCGGGCGGGTCGCGGAAGATGTTCGGGTAGAGCATCACCGTCTCGCCGAGGATGCCTCCCCACGAGATCAGCGACGTCCATACGAGGACGAGCAGGATCACCGTCGTGACACGCGGGGGGACGCGTGACAGGAGGTCGAAGAGGCGGGTCATCGGGAGCTCCGTTCGTGGTGTTCGCCTGCGTCTCCGGCGCGGGAGGACGCCGGTTCCGGGTCCGTGGGCCGTCCGGCCCGTCCCGTCTGTCACGGCTGGTCAGGCGGGATGGCCCACGGAACAGAACCTAGGCGCCACGGGGCTCGCGGTCGTCCGGCTCGGAGCGTCATCGGGTGTCGTGCCCGGGCGGCTCGGAGCGTCATCGGGTGTCGCCTCCGGACGGATCGGAACGTCATCGGATGTCGTGTTCGAGCGGGCCGGGTGCGACAGCCGGTGTCGCACCCGGACGGCTCGGAGCGCCGCCCGGTGTCGCCTCCGGGCGGCTCGGAGCGCCGTCCGATGTCGCCTCCGGGCGGCTCCGATCGCCGTCCGATGTCGCCTCCCGGCGTATGCGGCCGGTGCCGGAATACGCCTCCGGACGGCGGCGGCACCCGGAGTGACCTCCATAAACTGCACGCATGGGGAGATCCCGGATACGCGCGGTCGCCGTCGACGCCGGTGTCGGGGCGGCCGTCGCCGCGGTGAACGCCGTCGCGATCAGCGCCGACGTCGGCGGCGAGACGGCACCGCCCGTGACCGCCTACCTCTTCGCGGTGGCGTTCGGCGCGCTGATGTTCGCGCGCCGGCGGTTCCCGGTGGCGGTCCTGCTGGTCACCGCCGCCGGGCTGGTGGCCTACTACGTCCTGCGGTTCCCCCCGGTCGGCCTGGCGCTGCCGCTGGCGGGCGCCCTGTACTCCGCTGCCGAGGACGGCCGGTGGAGGTGGGCGGCCGGGACGGCCGCGGCGGTGACCGCGCTGTCCACCTTCTTCCGGTTCCGCGAGGGAGACGACCCCGCCTACCTGTTCGGGCTGGAACTGGCCTCGACCGTGGCGCTGATGGTCGCGATGATCGCTCTCGGCGACGGCATCAGGGCGCGCCGGCTGCTGCGCGCCGAGATCCGCGACCGGGAGACGCGGGCCGCCGCGGAACGGGAGCGCGCGGCGGCGCTGCGGGCGGAGGAGGAACGGCTGCGGATCGCCCGCGAGCTGCACGACGTCCTCGCCCACACCGTCACGGTCATCTCGGTTCAGGCCGCGGTCGCGGCCGAGGCGCTGGAGGACGACCCGCCCGCGGCGGCCACAGCCCTGGGGGTGATCCGGGAGGCCGGCGGGGAGGCGATGAGGGAACTGCGCGCGACGCTCGGGCTGCTGCGCGGCGACTCCGGAGACGGCCGGGACGGCGGGACGGACGGGAACGGCGTCCTCGCGCCGGTCGGCGGGCTGGCCCAGCTCGACCGGCTGGTCCGTACGGCCGGCGACAGCGGCCTGCCCGTACGGCTGCGGATCGCGGGCGAGCCGGTGGACCTGCCGCGCGTCATCGACACGGCGGCCTACCGTGTCGTACAGGAGGCGCTGACCAACGTGCTGCGCCACGCGGGCGCAGCCTCCGCCGAGGTGCTGGTCCGCTACGGCGCCGAGCTGGAGATAACCGTCACCGACGACGGCCGGGGCGCCATCGGGCACGGGAGTAGGCCCGGGGAGGGCCGCGGGCTGCTCGGCATGGCGGAGCGGGTGGCGGTGCTCGGCGGCGCCCTGCGCACCGGGAACGGCCCGGACGGAGGGTTCCGGGTGGCCGTCACGCTTCCGCTCGCGCCACGGGGACGGATCGGCGCGGACGCCGCCGGGGCCGCCCGATGATCGCCGATCGGGCCGGCGGCGGGCAGGTCGGTGATGGGCGGGCCGGTGGTGGGCAGACCGGTGGCGGGCAGGTCATCCGGGTCGTGCTCGTCGACGACCAGTACCTCGTCCGCACCGGTCTGAGGGCACTGCTGGAGCGGGCGCCGGACATCACGGTCGTGGGGGAGGCGGACGACGGCGCGTCCGGCGTGGCGACGGCGCGGGCGTTACGGCCCGACCTCGTGCTGATGGACGTGCGCATGCCCGGTGTGGACGGGATCGAGGCGACCAGGCGGATCGTCGCGGACGACCGGCTGCGCCCGGTCCGGGTGGTCGTGCTCACCACCTTCGACACCGACGAGTACCTGTTCGCGGCGATCCGGGCGGGCGCGGTGGGGTTCCTGCTGAAGGACACCGGCCCCGAGGAACTGCGCGAGGCCGTGCGCACCGTCGCGTCCGGTGACGCGCTCCTGTCCCCGGCGGTGACGCAGCGGGTCCTGAACGCGGTGGCCGAGGCGTCGGGGCGGCTCGATCCGGGCCTGGTCGCGGGGCTGACCGAGCGGGAGCGCGAGGTGCTCGCCGAGATCGCGCTGGGCCGCTCCAACGCCGAGATCGCGGAGGCGCTCTTCATCAGTCCGGCCACGGCCCGTACCTACGTGAGCCGGCTGCTGACCAAACTGGACGCCCGCGACCGCGCCCAGCTCGTCGTCATCGCCTACCGCAGCGGCCTGGTCCGTCCGGGAAACCCCTGACCGCGCCCCGGGGGATTCCAGGCGACCGCGTTCCCGCTCGTCCCGCCCCCGCCCGCCTGCTCCCGCCGGATCGGTACGGCTCGTCCGGCGTGATCCGCGGTGCCGATCATCTCGGGACGGTGGCTCGTCCGGCGTGATCCGGCGTGCCGATCACCTCGGGACGGCCGGCCGGATCACCGCGCGGGGACGGCGAGCGTCTCCCACGTTCCGGGTCCCGCCGTGCAGGGGCCGCCGTCGTGCACCTGGAACAGACCGGCGGCCGGCTCCACCAGCACCGTGGCGAGGGTCGCCCACCGGGTGCCGAGCCGTCCGCCGGCCGGGGCGTGACAGCAGACCTCGGCCCCGTCGCCGGGGTGGACGGTGAGCAGCGCGGCGAGGTCCCCGGGGCCGCCGATCCCGTCGCGTCCGCGGACCCGCTCGCCCAGCACGCGCAGCCGGTCGTAGGTCTCCGGCTCCAGCCGTCCCCGGTGCTCCCCGGCGGCCAGCACCGGGTCCTGGAAGTGGTTGGTGCGGACCAGCCAGCCCCCGGCGTCCGGACGGACCACCGCGGCGCCCGCCGGGCTGACCTCGACCGACGCGACCCGGTCGGCGGTCACGACCGTCATCACGGTGGAGGCGGAGACGGGAACGCCGGTGATGACGTCGATCGCGTCGTCGAACGACGTCGCGGAGCCGAGCACCCTGCGGGCGACGAGGTGGACGGGCACGCCGCCCGCGCCGTCGCCGGTGTGGCCGAGGATGTTGAACAGCACGCCCACCCCGGCCTCGTTGAGCCCGATCTTCCCCAGGATGCCGTACTCGGTGATGCCGGTGAACGCCAGCGTGCCGCCGTCCGCCGGGTCGCCCGCCGCGCCGCGGACCGACTGCGGATGCCAGCCGCCGGCCAGCTCCTCGTGCCAGTCCCAGCTCTGCCCGCCCACGGTGCGGGAGGTCCCCACATGGACCAGCGTGGAGCACTCGCCCGCGCGGACCGCGGCGGCCTCGGACAGGATCTCGGTCCGGGCGTTGAGCGCGGCGACGACCCACAGCGGCACACCCGCGCCCTCGGCCACGCCCTCCATCTCCTCGGCGAGGTCCGGCGCCCACGCGCGGGTGGCCGCGACGCTCGCCAGCGCGAGCGCGGGGACGTCGAGCGACCTGCCGCCGGTCGCGGCGGTCGCGTCGAAGAGGTCGGCGTACGTCCGCCACGTCCGGGCCATCCCGGCGGCGGTCCGGCGTCCCCGCTCCCGGCCGCGGGCACGGGGGCCGGTCTCCTCCAGCAGCGGATGCGGGCGGTGGTTCACGCCTCGACCTCCGTGGCGTCACGCCCCTCCGTGGCGTCGCGTCCGTCCGCGGCGTCGAGGCCTGCGGCGCGGACCGGCCGCCATCCCGGCCGGGGAGCGCTGTCGCGCAGCAGCCTGGTGTAGGGGTGCCGCGGGTCGTCCAGCACCTGGGCCGTGCTCCCGCGTTCCACGATGCGGCCCTGTCGCATGACGACGACCTCCTCGCTCACCTGCCGTACGACGGACAGGTCATGGGTGATGAACAGATAGGTGAGCCGGCGGTCCCGCCGGAGCTCCGACAGGAGGTTCAGGACCTGGGCCTGCACCGACACGTCGAGCGCGGCGACCGCCTCGTCGAGCACGAGGACGCGGGGCTCGGCGGCCAGCGCCCGCGCGATCGCCACCCGCTGCCGCTGGCCGCCGCTCAGCTCGCCGGGCAGCGACCGGGCGTGCGCGGGGCGCAGGCCGACCTGCTCCAGCAGCTCCTCGACGCGGCGGCGCGCCTCGGCGCCGGTGACCCGGTGGTGGGCCGTCAGCACCTCGGCGATCGCCGATCCGGCGGTGCGGCGGCGGTTCAACGACCCGTTGGGGTCCTGGAACACCATCTGGACGTCCCGGGCGCGGGCCCGCCGTTCCGCCCGGCGCGGCCGCCGGGCCACCGGGCGTCCGGCGAGGACGACCTCTCCCTCGTCCGCCGCCTCCAGCCCGACGAGGATCCGGGCCAGGGTCGTCTTGCCCGACCCCGACTCGCCGACCACCGCCAGGCAGCTTCCGCCGGCCACGGTGAGGCTGACGTCGTCGAGGGCGTCGACCGTACGGCGTCCCGCGCCCCGGCCGGTGGCGAACCGCTTGCGCAACCCGCTGATCTCGATGACGTTCCCGTCCGAAGCGCTCACGCCGTCGCCTCCGTCCCCGTCGCGTGGGCCAGCTCGCCCGCCAGTTCCTCCTCGCGCGCGCACCGTACGGCGCGGTCACCGTCCCGGACGAGCGGGATCTCACCGCCGGTGCACCCGGGTTCCGACCAGGGGCAGCGGCCGGCGAACGCGCAGCCCTCGCCTGCCTCGTACGCGGCGACCGGCCGTCCCGGGATGACCGGGAGCACCGGGGCCCGCGCGGTGAGGCTGGGCCGCGAGTCGAGCAGCAGGCGCGTGTACGGGTGCCGCGGCGCCGCGTGGAGCCGTTCCGGGGTCGAGACCTCGACGATCTCCCCGGCGTACATCACGGCGATCCGGTCGCACACCGCCGAGGCCAGCTCCAGATCGTGGGTCACGAAGACCATCGACATGCCGTGCTCGCGCCGCTGCTCGTCGAGGATCGCCATGACCTCCGACTGCGTGGTCACGTCGAGCGCGGTCGTCGGCTCGTCGGCGAGCAGCAGCCGCGGCGAGCCCGCCACGGCGGCGGCGATGACGACCCGCTGGAGCATGCCCCCGGACAGCTGGTGGGGGTAGGAGTTCATGCAGCGGTCCACGTCGGTGATCCCGACCTGCGCGAGCAGGTCGCGGGCCAGGCGGGTGGCCGTCCGCTCGTCCTGCCCCCGCGCGTCGCACAGTCCCTCGACGAGGAACCGCGAGACCCGCAGCAGCGGGTTCAGCGCGGCCCGGGGGTCCTGGCTGATCATCGCCATGGACTCGGCGCGCACCCGGCGCAGGTCGGCCGGGCCGAGGCCGCGCACGTCCCGGCCGTCCAGCAGCACCCGGCCGGTGACGCGGGCGCCGCGCGGCTCGGTCCGCAGCACGGTCCGCAGCGTCATCGACTTGCCCGAGCCGGACTCGCCGACCAGGCCGAGCGCCTCACCGGGCGCCACCGACAGCGAGACGCCGCGCAGCAGCGTCCGGTCCCCGGAGGGGTGCGGTACGGCGAGACGGACGTCATCGAGTTCGAGAAGGCTCATGCCGCACCTCCCGGGGCGCCGGGTGCGGGAACGCGCGTGCCGCGCTCCGCCGTGCCGGGTTCGAGAACGCTCATGCCCTGCCTCCCGCGGCGCGGCCGCCGAGCCGTTCGCCGATGACGCTGAACGCGGCCACCGCGACGACGATGCACGTGCCCGCGAGCAGGCTCTGCTGCGGATGTCCCTGCAGCAGGGAGTCCTGCCCCTGGGAGACCATCAGCCCCCAGTCGGCGGTCGGCGCCTGGACGCCGAGGCCGAGGAACGACAGCGCGGCCAGGTCGATCATCGCGTAGCCGAAGTTGATGGCGGCGCCGGTGAGGATCTGCGGCGCGATGTTGGGCAGCAGGTGCCGCCCGCTCACCGTGACCCCGGACAGACCCTGCAACTCGGCCGCCTGGACGTAGGGGAGCCGCCGTTCCCGCAGCGCGACGCTGCGCAGCACCCGGGCGGTGTAGGGCACGTACGCCATGGCGAGCGCGACCGTGGCCTGCGCCATGCCGGTGCCGAACACCGCGACGACGATGATCGCCAGCAGCAGGTTGGGGAAGGCGAACAGCAGGTCCAGCACCCGGCCGACGAGGGCGTCCACGCGCCCGCCGAACCAGGTGGCGACGAGCGCCAGCAGGGTGCCGCCGACCCCGGCGATCACCACGACGGCGGCCGCGCCGAGCAGGCTGGTCCGCGCGCCGTACAGCAGCCGGGACAGCAGGTCGCGGCCCGACTGGTCGGTGCCGAGCAGGTGATCGGGACCGGGCGGGAGGTAACGCTGGACGATGCTGCCGATGTCGGGGTCGTACGGCGCGAGCACCGGCGCGAGCAGCGCGGCCAGCACGAGCAGCGCGGCGACCGCGACCGCGGCGACGCCGAGCGGGCCGAGCCGCCCGGCCGGACCGCCGAGCCGCCTGCCGACCGGGCCGCCGGGCCGCCGGGTGGGTGGGGCGAGGGTCGTGGTCCTCACGCGGCCTCACCTCCGTCGTACGGACCCGGTACGGGGGACACGGCGCTCACGCGCTCTCACCTCCGAGCTGGACGCGCGGGTCGATCACCGCGTAGAGGACGTCGATCACGAGGTTGACCACGCCGAACACCGCGACCAGGACCAGGGCGACGGCCTGGACGACGGCGAAGTCCTTCTGCTGCACGGCGTTGATGAGCAGCGCGCCGACGCCGTCGAGGGTGAAGGCGTGCTCGACGACCGTCGCGCCCGCGACGAGCGCGGCGATGTTCACCCCGACGATCGTCGTCACCGGCAGCATGGCGTTGCGGACGATGTGCCGGCGGGCCACCGTACGCCAGGGGACGCCGCGGGACAGCGCGACGGAGACGTGTTCGGTGTCGCGCTCCTCCACCACGGCGGTGCGGGTGATCCTGGCGACCACCGCCGCCGCGGGCAGCGCGAGCGCCACCGCGGGCAGCGTCAGGTGCAGCACCCGGTCGGAGAGGCCGGAGCCGGCCCCGAAGACCGGGAACCAGCCCAGCGTCACGGAGAAGACGCTCATCAGCAGCAGCGCCGCGAAGAAGGTGGGGACCGCGAAGCCCACGCTGGAGCCCAGCAGCACGGCCGTGTCGGCGAGGCCGCCGCGCAGGCCCGCCACCACCCCGGCCACGACGCCGAACACCACGATCAGCAGGGCGGCGTAGGCGGTGAGCCAGGCGGTCGTGGGGATGCGGGAGGCCAGCAGCGAGGCGACGTCCTGGCGGGTGGTGAGGGACTCGCCGAGGTCGCCGGTGAACACGCCGGTCAGCCAGTGCCAGTAGCGCAGCAGGAAGGGGTCGTCCAGGCCGTACTGGGCGCGGATGGAGGCGAGGACCTCGGGGCTGACCGTCCGGCCCTGGACGAGGAAGCTCTCGGGGGTGCCGGGCGCGAGGTACATCGCACCGTAGATGACGAAACTGGAGAACAGGAGGGTGACGGCCAGCGCACCGAGCCTCCGGATCACGAAGCGTTGCACGAGGACTCCGTTACGGGGGTCCGGGGCGCGCCGCCGCGCCCCGGGCCGGTCGTGGTCAGGCCGCCCCCAGGCTCGCCGCCCAGGGGTGGTAGAGGTAGACGAACGAGGCCGGGACCCCGGTCACCCGCTTGTTGAGGAACAGCTGCACGGCCGGGGCCGCGATCGGGATCCAGGGCGTCTGCTCCATGACCTTCGCCTGGATCTCCGTCGTGATCTTCGCGCGTTCGGTGTCGTCGGCGGTGGCCGCCGCCTTCCCGATGAGGTCCTGCACCTGCGGGTCCTCGTAGCCGTTGAAGTTCTGCGACCCGCCCTTGGCGGCGATCGTGCGCAGGAAGGCGAGCGGGTCGGGGATGTCCATGTAGTTCGTCGTCATGAACCCGTCGTATCCGGCGCGCGCCTTGGCGTCGGAGAAGAAGGCGCCGTACTGCGCGCTCGGCACGCCCTTGGGCTGGATGGTGAGGCCGAGCTCGCGGCCGGCGTTGGCCACCTCCGACAGGATGTCGGCGTAGAACTGGCGCTCGCTGGGGTAGGCGATCGTGATCGGCGCGCCGCCGGTCTTGCCCGCGACGAGCTTCTTCGCCTCCTCGACGTTCTTCTTCGTGTCCGGCAGGGCGTCGTAGGCGGGCCCGAACACCTCGTCGCCGTAGGACCAGCCGCCGCGCGGCACCAGCGAGCGCGACGCCTGGGCGGTCCCGGCGAACACGGTCTGGGCGATCGCCTCGCGGTCGGTGGCCATCGCCAGCGCGCGCCGTACCGCGGGGTCGCCGAGGAGGCCGTTGCCGGTGCTGATGACGGCGACCGTCTGCAGCGACCTCCCGAGGTAGAGCTTGCCGTTCTGCGACGCCGACAGCCGGTCCAGCGCGCCGACGGGCACGTCGTATGACCCGTCGATGGCGCCGGTGTCGAGCGCGTTCGCGATCGCACCCGGGTCGACGATGAACCGCAGGTCGAGCTGCTTCGTCCTGGCCTTGCGGGCCGCGTCCCAGTAGGCGTCGTTGCGCTCCAGTGTGATCTTGGAGCCCTTCTCCCAGGAGGCGGCCTTGAACGGGCCGGTGCACATGACCGATCCCTCGGGCGTGCCGTACTTGGAGCCCGCCTTCTCCCGCTGGGCCTTCTCGACGACCACGCCGACGGGCGTGGCCATGTAGGAGTTGAGCGTTGCGTCGGGCTTCTTCAGCCGGATCGTGACCTCGTGCTCGCCGGTCTTGCCGATCGAGTCGATGTTCCCGGTGATCTGGTCGGACGCCCAGTAGCTGCCCTCGTCGGGGTCGAGGTGGCGGCGGAGGCTGAACACCACGTCGTCGGCGGTCATGGGCTCGCCGTCCCAGAAGGTCACGCCCTCGCGCAGGGTGTAGACCCAGGTCTTCGGGTCGGGGGTGGCGACCTTCTCGGCGAGGTTGGGCTTCACCGAGTAGTCGGGGTCGAGCCGCATCAGGCCCTCGCAGAGGTTGGCCACGACCGTGTTCTCGGGGTAGTTGAACGCCTTGATCGGGTCGAGCGACGCGGGCTCGCCGAACGGCAGGTTCCACGTGGCCCTGTCCAGTTCGCCCTTCGCCGCGGGGGTGGTGACGATCAGGTCGCCGGTCTTCTGCGCGGCCGCCGGACCGGTGGGGGCGGCCGGGCCGCCGGATCCTCCGCCGCCGCACGCGGTCAGGCCCAGGCCGAGCGTGACGGCGAGGGCCGCCGTCGCACGTATACGCATCCTTGTCCTCCGAACACTTCAAAGGGGGTCGGTCCCGCGGCGGGACGGCGGGTGACCGTCCGCGCCTCGAGACGGTGGGTGGCCCCTGCGACGCGATCGGCGGCGGCACCACGCACAAAACGTTTTGGGAACTGGACCGTATCGGAGAAAAACCCCTAGTAAAAGGTTTTGTGTCCTACTCTTTACCTATGTCGAAGGAGGCGCTCCCCGCCGTGCGCGCGACGATCAGAGACGTCGCCCGCGAGGCCGGAGTCTCGGTCACCACGGTCTCCCACGCGCTGAACGGCAAGGGAACGGCCTCGGAGGAGACCCGCCGCAAGGTGCTCGCCGTCGCCGAGCGGCTGGCCTACCGCGCCCACCCCATGGCGCGGGGCCTGCGCCGCGGGCGCACCGGCGTGCTCGGCCTCGACATGCGCCCCCTCGACTCCATCGGCTCCTACATCCCCGAGGGCGTCGACTACTTCGTCCGGTTCGCCGGCGCGGCGGCGGTCACCGCGCTCGACCACGGCCTCGGGCTCATGCTGGTGCCCGACCTGACGCGCTCGGACGTCTCCCGGGCCGCCCTCGGCGTGGACGGCTACGTCATCGGCGACCCGACGCGCGACGACCCGGTCCTCACCCGGCTCCTCGACGCGTCCATGCCGGTCGTCACGGTGGGCCGCGACCCCGGGCGGCCGGACTTCACCGACTGGGTCGGCACCGACGACGCCGACGAGACCGAGCGCATGCTCGACCTGCTGCGCTCGCGCGGCGCCCGGCGCGTCACCTTCCTGGCCGGTACGGACGACAACGCCTGGAACGTCGACTCCGAGGACGCCTACCGGAAGTGGGCCGCCCGCCACGCCATGGCGGCGCGGGTGCTGCGCGTCCCCGAGGCGGCCGGCGAGGACGGCGGGCGCGACGCCGCCCGGCGGCTGCTCACCGGCACGGGGGAGCGGCCCGACGCCGTCCACTGCCAGACGGGCCGCCACGCGGCGGGCCTGCTCGCCGAGGCCCGGCTGCTCGGGGTGGCCGTGCCGGACGACCTGCTCGTGACGGCCGGGTCGGACGCGCAGCAGACCCGCATCGCCTCTCCCGCGATCACCGCGCTCGACCTCGCGCCGGAGGAGACCGGCCGGGCGGCCGTCGAACTGCTCATCGCCCGCCTGTCCGGCGAGCCGGCCGTCGGGCCGGTGGTCGTCCCCGCCCAGCTCCACGTCCGCGCCTCGACCGGCCCGGCCTGACCGCCGTCCCCACGCCGCCGGGACCGGCCGGACCGCCGCGCCGGCCGGCCGCTTCCGAGCCGGTCGCCGGTACCGGTCACCCGGAACGGTCACGCGGACCGGTCTCCAGGGACGGTCACGCGGACCGGTCGCCCGGGACGGTCACGCGGTGGACGGGCGGCCCTGCCACGGGCCCGGAGCGGTCGTGGACCGGGGTCAGCTGTAGTGGCGGAACCGCGGCCACAGCCGGTCCCACGGCGCCGCCGGGTCGTGGCAGACGAGGATCGGCAGGTGCTGCTCCTCGTTGGACAGTCCGACGCCGTTGTCGATCCGGCCGCGCCGCTCGCACGAGGCGAACGACCGCCCGTAACGGACCGGGGCGTCGGTCACGACCACCGCGACCCGCGCCGAGGCGGGCGGCGGGCCGTACCGGTACAGCTCGTTGTGGCCGCTGTAGACGGCGGGCAGGCCGTACTGCCGGGCATAGCGGGCCAGCACCCCGGCCTCGCCATAGTTCTCGGTGAGGAGCACGGCCCGCGCGCGGTCCGCCGGCGGCAGATCCCGGACCACGGCGGCGACCCGCGCGGCGAACTCCGGCCAGCCGACCGACTCACGCGCCACCTCGTTCATCGCGGCGACCGGGCTCCCCTCCAGCGACGCGGGCGGGACGACCGGCAGCGCGACGACGGCCGAAACGAGCGCGCCGGCGGCCAGGAACCCGCCGAGCAACGCGCGCCGCCCCGCCCGCCCCGACGGTCGCCCCGCCTGCCCCGCCGTCTGCCCCGCCGCCCGCTCCGACGGTCGCCGCGCCCGCCCCGCCGTCCGCTCCGACGGCCGCCGCGCCGGATGCTCCGCCGTACGCCCCGCGCCGGACATCCACCGCTCGGCGGGGCCGCAGCCCGCCGCGAAGAGCAGCACGAGCATGCCCACGACGTAGTCGGCGCGCCCTCCCGAGTACAGCATCAGCGCGCAAGCCACCGCGTAGGCCAGGACGAGGCACCGCAGGCGGGGCTCCCGCCACAGCCGTACGGCGCCGGCCACCTGGAGCACCGCCTGAACCGGTCCCAGCAGCAGGGCCTGCAGCGGCACGAACATGACCCGGTTCTCCGCGCCGTCGTCGGCTTCCAGCGCCGCGGCCATCTGTACCTGCGGCCAGCCGTGCGTCGCCTGGTAGACCAGGTTGGGCGCGGCGAGCGCCAGAGCCAGCAGCGCGCCGAACCAGATCCGGCGGTCCCGCAGCACGTCGCGCGGGCCGGCGGCCAGCACGCCCACGCCCACGGCGGCCAGGAGCAGCACGACGAGCTGCCGGTTGTAGGTCGCGACGCCCGCGACGGCCCCCACCGCGAGCCACCAGCGCCCGTCACCCCGCAGTGCCCGGACACAGAACAGGGCCGCCGCGACCCACAGCGGCAGGTCGATGCTCAGGGTGAGCAGGGTGTGCCCGGCGACCAGGACCATGGTCGCGGTGGCGACGCCCGCCGCGGCGAGGACCTGAGCGGTCCGTCCCCCGCCCAGCTCCCTGGACAGCAGGGCCGTCAGGACCACCACGAGGGCCGCGACCAGGGCCGGGAGGACGCGCAGCGAGGTCACGCCGTCCCCGAACAGCCCGATCGAGACGCGGGCGATCATCGGGGTCAGCGGCGGGGTGTCGAAGTACCCGAGTGCCGGGTGCTCGCCCAGCAGACGGAAGTACAGCTCGTCCCGGTGGTAGCCGTAGCGGGGGCTCACGGCCAGCAGCACGGCGGAGACGGCCAGGGCGGTCACGACGACGGGCACGCGGGCGAAGCGGGGGGTTTCCGGCACTTCGCCATCATCCGCCTCTGGAGCCGTCGTGACCACGGGGTGCGGCCGGCCCGGCGAAGGCGCCGGGAGGCCGGGCCGGTCACGGACGCGGCGAGCCGTGTCCCCGGCCGCGTCACCCCCCGGTGGCAGACTGATGACCATGCAGAAGCTCTCGCTGGACGCCCTGGCCCGGGAACACCTCGAACGCGCCGCGACCGCCGCCACCGGCCGCAGCGCCGCGACCGTGTACGGCGGGCACGAACACGTCCTGCGGCAGACCGTCCTCGCCCTGACCGAGGGCACCACCCTGGCAGAGCACGACAACCCCGGCGAGGCGACGCTGCTCGTGCTGCGCGGACGGCTGCGGCTGGACAGCGGCGAGACCTCCTGGGAGGGAAGCGCCGGCGACCTGATCATCGTCCCGCAGGCCCGGCACAGTGTGACGGCGCTGGAGGACGCGGCGGCCCTGCTGTCCGTCGCCAAACGTCCCTGATCCTTCCGCCGCCTCGCGGCCGGTTCCCGGCGCCGGTGAGCCGGAGCGTGGACCGGGACGGCCGTGGGATGGGCGGCCGGTCACGCCAGCTGCCGCGGCCGTCTCCCCGGACGGCGACCGCTCGGTGAGGACCACCAGCCGCCATCGTCCGCCCTCCCGCCGCAGCCTCGGCACCGCGCCGTAGCGCGCCAGAGTCTCGTTCAGCTCGCCGGCGGCGGCGTCCTCGTCGGGCAGCGCGGCCAGCACGGACGCCAGCCCGCCCCGGCCGAGGGCGCCGGCCTCCAGCAGCCGCTCGGCCCGCTCCAGCTCCGGGTCCAGTTCACGGAACGGCGGCAGCACGGGTGGCCGGGGCCTCCTGGGCACGGCCGCTATCCCGCTTCGACCGCCACGCCCATCGAGCGTGCCGTACCGGCGATGATGCGCATGGCGGCTTCGATGTCCGTGGTGTTCAGATCGGGAAGCTTCCGTACGGCTATGGCCCTGAGCTGCTCGACGGTCAGCGTGCCGGCCCGGTCGTGGCCGGGCCGGGCCGAGCCCTTCGTCCCCAGCGCCTGCCGGATCAGGAACGCCGTCGGCGGCGTCTTGTACCGCAGCCGGAACGACCGGTCCTCCAGCACGGTGATCACGACCGGTACGACCTCGCCCCGCCGTGTCGCGGTGTTCTCGTCGTACTCGCGTTTGACCGCGACGAGGTTCACCCCGGTCGGGCCGAGCGCCTTGCCCAGCTCGGCCACGGCCGCGTTGCCCGCGTCGAGATGGATCGTGGTCTCGAACAACGTGTTTCTCGGCGGCATGCTCCACCCCTCGGTCCTGATCGGTTCGTCGGGTGGACGCTACGAATTCCAGCCGCTGGAGACTCAAGCGGGAAATCCGGGGACCCGGGCGGGGAACGGCCGCGTCACGCCGGATCAGCGGCCGAGGTCGATGACCTGTCCGGATTCGGCGACGCCGGTCTCGCCGTCGAACCGCGCCTCCGCCGCCCGCCGGGCGGCCTCGCGGCCGGTTCCCGGCCACAGGTGGGTCAGCAGCAGGCGGCCCGCGCCGGCACGGGCCGCCTGCGCGCCGGCCTGCCGGGCGCTGGTGAGGTAGGGCGCGTCCCCGCCGGGCACCTCGTCGACGTAGGTGGCCTCCGCCACCAGCAGGTCGGCGCCGCGCGCCAGCTCGACCACCTCCGGGCTCGGCCCGGTGTCGCCGGTGTAGGCCAGGACGGCGCCGTCCGCCTCCAGCCGGATGCCCGCGTTGGGAACGTGGTGGGGCAGCAGGCGGGTGCCGGCTCTGAAGGGCCCGATCTCGAACGCGTCGCCGGGGACGACCTCGTGGAGGGCGTAGGAGGCGGCCAGCATCCCCGGCTTGTCCAGTGCGAGTACGGCGTCCAGCGCCCCGGGCGGCGCGAACACCGGCAGCGCGGGAACCGGCTCGTCCCCCAGGGCACGGGCGCGGAGCAGGGGGTTGAGGTCAACGCAGTGGTCGGGGTGCCCGTGACTGATCCACACCGCGTCCACCTCCTCGGCCGCCACGTGCTCCAGCAGACGGGGGAACGTGGCGTAGCCCAGGTCCATGACCAGACGGAACCCGTCGTGCTCGACGAGATATCCGCTGCACGCCGACCCCGTCTCCGGCCACGCCCCGCACGCTCCAAGGACGGTGATCCTCATTCCGCCGACCCTACAAGTCTCTTCGGAGCAGAGCTGACGGTAACCCTGCTTTCGACCGGAACAGGGTCGTACACTGCGGTTATGAGCGCGATGCGTGAGGAACTCCACCTACTGGTGGACGAGTTGCCGGAGAGCCGGGTGTTGCCGGTGCTCGCGCTCGTCAGAGAGAACGTGTCGTCGTCTCGTCGGCGGGAGAAGGCCGCGATGGCTCTGGAATCCATCCGTGATCGGATGCAAGGAGTGACCGGGGTGGATGAGGAGCTGGACCGGCTCCGGGACGAGTCGCGTGGCTGACGCCCACATCGTCGACACCGGCGTCTTCCTTCGCTGGTTCGTCGATCAGCCCGGATTCGAGCATGCCCGCGAGGTCCAGGAGGCGTTCTAGACGATCTCGTCGAATTGGAGACAGCGGACTTCGCCCGGATCGAGGTGGCCGGAGTGCTGCGAAGAAGGGGTTTCGTGGAGTCCCCCTTCTCACGACGGACGCCAAGCTCTGCCACGCGGTCGAAGGCATGGTGAAGACCGAACTGCTCCGAGGATTGGGAGGGGTCCGACCTCGTCTGGTCGCCGGATGGTCGCGGAGCCGGAGCCGGAGCTGGAGTGATCGCGGATCTTGACGTCTCATCGGCTGCGGCCTTTCGCCCGGTGTGAACGCGCGGTGCCGTAACGGTGGCGATCGAAGCGTTCTCGCTCCTCTTCCATACGAATTCCATACGAACGGTCGAGCATCGACGTTCGGATGGAAGCCCCGCGTGAACTCCCCGGCGGCAGGACGGATCAGCGACGGGCGGTTCGAGCCACGACGCCGGGCTGTGCCGTACCGGAACGGAAACCAGGATGCCGACGGCCGAAGGCGGCGGGTACCCTTCCCGGGGACTTGAGAGAGGGAAGACGCCGTGGGACACGTCGAGGTCGGGCATCTGACGTATGTGCTGCCGGACGGGCGGCCGTTGCTGAACGACGTGTCGTTCCGGATCGGCGACGGGGTCAAGGCCGCGCTCGTCGGCCCCAACGGCGCCGGGAAGACCACGCTCATGCGGCTGATCGCGGGCGACCTCCAGCCGGTCGACGGAAGCGTGGCGAGCTCCGGCGGGCTCGGGATCATGCGGCAGTTCATCGGCGGCATCCGCGACGGGCGGACCGTCCACGACCTGCTCCTCAGCGTCGCCCCCGAACGCGTACGGGAGGCCGCCGAGCGCCTGGAGGCCGCCGAGCTCGTGATGATGGAGCGCGAGGACGAGAAGGCCCAGATGCGCTACGCGCAGGCCATCACCGACTACACCGACGCGGGCGGCTACGACATCGAGGTGCTCTGGGACACCTGCACGATGGCCGCGCTCGGCGTGCCGTACGACCGGTGCAAGTACCGCGAGGTCAACACGCTGTCGGGCGGCGAGCAGAAACGGCTGGTGCTGGAGGCGCTGCTGCGCGGGCCCGACCAGACGCTGCTGCTGGACGAGCCGGACAACTACCTCGACGTGCCGGGGAAGCTCTGGCTGGAGCAGGCGCTGCGCGAGACGCCCAAGACCGTGGTGCTGGTCAGCCACGACCGCGAGCTGCTGGCCAACGCCGCCGACCGGATCATCACCGTCGAGTCGGGCAACATCTGGGTGCACGGCGGGGGCTTCCGCACCTACGCCCAGGCGCGCCGGGAGCGCAACGAGCGCCTCGACGAGCTGAAGAGGCGCTGGGACGAGGAGCACGCCAAGCTCAAGCAGCTGGTCAACACGCTGAAGAACAAGGCGAAGTACATGGACACCATGGCCGCCGCCTACCACTCCGCGCAGACCCGGCTGCGCAGGTTCGAGGAGGCCGGGCCGCCCGAGGCCGCGCCCAAGGAGCAGTTCATCAGCATGCGCCTCAAAGGCGGCCGGACCGCCAAACGGGCCGTCATCTGCGAGGGCCTGGAGCTCACCGGCCTGATGAAGCCGTTCGACCTGGAGATCTGGTACGGCGAGCGGGTCGCCGTCCTCGGCTCCAACGGCTCCGGCAAGTCCCACTTCCTGCGCCTGATGGCCGGTGAGGACGTCCGGCACACCGGCGTGGCCAGGCTCGGGGCCCGGGTCGTTCCCGGCCACTTCGCCCAGACCCACGCCCGTCCCGAGCTGACCGGCCGGACGCCGTGCGAGATCGTGATGACCGAGCATGCCCGGCTGAAGAACGAGGCGATGAAGGCGCTGGCCCGCTACGAGCTGGCCGGGGACGTCGCCGAACAGCGGTTCGAGACGCTGTCGGGCGGTCAGCAGGCGCGGCTGCAGATCCTGCTGCTGGAGCTGTCCGGCACGACGCTGCTGCTGCTCGACGAGCCGACCGACAACCTCGACCTCGCCAGCGCCGAGGCGCTGCAGGAGGGGCTCGACGCCTTCGACGGCACCGTGGTCGCGGTCACCCACGACCGCTGGTTCGCCGACGACTTCGACCGCTACCTGGTGTTCGGCTCCGATGGCAAGGTCTACGAGGCCCCCGAGCCGGTCTGGGACGAGAGCCGGGTGGTCCGCGCGAGGTAGGGGCCGCCGGGGCGGGGTAAAGAATGCCGCCGTTCCCCGCGTGTCCCCTGGGAGTGCGTCCCGAATACGGGTTATCACCATGGGGTGACGCACAGCACCCGAATCGTCGGCGTTATAGCCCTGCTGCTCCTGGCCGGATGCTCCTCCGGCACGGAGAAGCGGCAGGCGGCCCCTCTGCGGCCGCTCACGGTCAGGGAGCAGGTCTCCTCCGTCGTCAAGGGCGACGACGGCTACGTCGTGAACTGGGCCGGCGTGCTCTCCAACGCCAACCCCTGGCATTTCGGGGAGCACGTGGTGGCCACGGTGGTCGCCAAGGACGCCCTGGGCCGGGAGGTCGTGCGGACCGAGCAGCAACTCGACGCGGTGCCGCCGGGCGGGACGCTCCCCTTCAGCGGCCAGACGACCGCCGCGCGCAAGCCCTCACAGGTCAGCGTCACCTACAGCTCCGCCCAGTGGCACCCGGCCGCCCGGATCGCCTCGGCGTTCGAGCGCTTTCCCGTCACGGGCGTCCTGACGGCCCGGCAGGGCCACGGCTACCTCGTCACCGGGTACGTCGGCTCGCCGTACCACCTTCCGGCCGGGAACCTGGTGGTCACCGCGCTCCTGCGTGACCGGAACGGCAGGCTGCTCGGCGGGGGCAGCACGTTCGTGGACGACGTCCGGGCGAACGCCAGACGCAGGTTCATCCTGAACATCCAGAGCGTCCCGGACACGGGGAAGATCGACCGCGCCGAGGTGCACGCGGGCACCTGGGGATCGACCAGCCGCCCGTACGAGGCACTGGCCCTCGGTGGCATCGCCCCGGTCAACACGGCCAAGCCGACCACGGCGCCCTTCGCCAAGGACCGGGGCAGGCCCGCCACGCTCACCGCCGACGCCCGCCCCTGACCGTCCGGTCCCGGCCCGGTCCCGACCGTCCGGATCCGGCCTCGGTGACCGGGGCCCGGCCGCGCCACGGATCCGGCGGATCACCGTGAACCCCCATAAGCCAAAGAGATCCACCCCGGTGCCGAGGGAACCGTCTGCCCGCCTCGCAGACGGAACGCTGACAACGGCCGTCAACGTGCAAGAATCGGTAGAACTTTAAGTTACCAATCATTTACCGTCTGTCACATGGACAACGGTGTTCTGGTCGAAGCCCTCCGCCGGCGCGAGCCCGGCGCTCTCGCCGCGCTGTACGACTTCCACGCCCCGGGCCTTTACCAATACTGCTGGTTCATGCTCGGCGGCCCCGACGGGACTCAGGTGGCGCTCCGCGACACGTTGATCACCGCGGAGGCCCGCATCCACGAGCTCGCCGACCCCGCCCGGCTGCGGGCGTGGCTGTACGCACTCGCTCGGGGGGAGTGCGTACGGCGACGCCCCGCGGCGGCCCCGGAGCCGGGGATGCCCGGTCCGGGGGCCGCGGACCGGACGTCCTCCGGCCCGGCGTCCCCGGGGCGGGAGACCGCGCGACCCGGCTCCCCCCGATCCGGAACGGCCGCTCCGGTCCTCCCGGGGGACGGCGCCGCCGGCCTGGCCGCGTCGGCGTGGAACGCCGTCCGGAGTCTGTCCCCGCAGGACCAGGAGGTCCTCGAACTCCTTCACCGGCACGGCCTGTCCGTCCCCGACCTCGCGCGGGTGCTGGGGGTTTCGGCCAGGAAAGCCGGCGCGATGGACGACGCGGCACGGGAGCGGCTCCGCGACGCGATCACGGTCGAGGTCCTCACCCGCCGGGACCACCACGACTGCGCGGACCTGGCTCGGTCTCTGGACGGCCCGCCGGGCCGCCTCACCCCGCAGGCCCGGCGGCGGGCCGCCCGCCACGTGAGCGGCTGCGACGCCTGCGCCCCGCATCGGGCCCGGCAGGTCTCCGCGGGCAAGGTCCTCGCGGTCCTGCCGCCTGTCGTGCCGCCCGGGACGCTGCGCGTGCGGGTGATGAGCTCCTTCACCGACCCCGACCTCGTCCCCTACCGCCGCTACGTCGCCCGGAGGGCCGGCCTGCTCGACGCCGCCGGGTTTCCCGGCCGCCCGGATCTCCGGAAGGGCCGCAGGGCTCGCGCTGTGGCCGGCGCGGTGGCTGCGCTCGCGGCGACGGCCGCCGTGGCGCTGATGTCCGTCCAGCTCATCGGTGAGTTCCGGGAGGACGCCGCCGGCGCCCCGGAGGCACGACCGGTGACCGGGGAGCCGCCCGGCCTGCTCCTGCCGCGGACCTCGGGCCCGTCCGGACCCTCGGCGGTCCTGGGCTCCCTGGACGGACGGGAGGCCGCGCACCCGGCCGGGTCCGGACCGGCCCGGCCGATCGCGCCGATCGCCTTCACCGGGCTCGGCGGAGCGGACGGCGGGCACCTCGGCGGCCCCGTTCCGGAGCCCCTGCCGCCGCCGGTCCCCACCCCGGCTCCCACCCGGGGCCGCGAGCCGGTCCCCGCGCCCACGACCGGACCCACCTCGGCGCCCACTTCGGCGCCCACGACAGGGCCCACGACAGGGCCCACTTCGGCGCCCTCCGCGCGGCCCACCCCGACCGGCGCGTCCGGTGAGGACCCGGCCGGCGGACCGGTCACCGGGCCGGGCGGCACTGACGGCTCTGACGGCCATGGTGGCCACGGCGGCTCGGGCGGGCGGCCCGGAGGTCCGGGAGGTTCCGGTGGTTCCGGCGGGCGGCCCGGAGGTCCGGGAGGTTCCGGTGGTTCCGGCGGGCGGCCCGGTCCTCCCGCGTCCGGCCCTCACCGGCCCGGTCCTCCCGCCTCCGGCCCCCATCGGCCCGGTCCTCCCGCGTCCGGGGAACGCCCTCCGCGCCACGACGGGTCGCGGGAGCCCCAGCGGCGAGGGCATGACCACCCGGCCCGGCCCGACCTGCCCTGCCCGACCGTCTCCCGGCCCGCCCCGCCGATCCCGTCCACGCCGCCTGCTCCGCCCACCTCGCCCACCTCGCCCACCCCGGCCACGCCGGCCCCGTCCGGGGCGGGCCCCGCGGGCACCCCCGGGCCACCGGACCCCGGTCCGCCCCACGGACCCCCGGAATGACCGCAGTGCGTGAGTGAAATGTGTGCACAGAGTGACGAGTGGGAATCCTGAGGCAATCGGTGATCACACTGATCATGCTGTGACGTGCATCGCACAGCGCCACACGGTGATTCGGAGATTGAACGCATGCGTTCCGCGGGGAAGAGACGACGACGCTGTCACGCCGTGGCCGTGGCGGGCCTGGCCTGCTGTCTGATCACCGGCGCGGGCCTGCCCGCCCACGCGCGACAGGGCAGGCCGGGCCCGTCCGCCGACGAGGTGGCGGAGGCCCGGTCCAGAGCCGTCGAGCGAAGTAAACAGGCGCGCGCGGCCGCCGACCGGCTCGCGAGCGCCCGGAAGAGATCCGCCGGACTGGCCGCCAGGGTGAAGACGCTGACCGAGATCCATGACGGCGAGCTGGCCGAGGCGGCCCGGGCCCGGACGCTGGCCGAACAGGCGGGCGAGCGGGTCCGCGAGGCCGGGGCCGAGCTGGAACGGGCCGGGTTCCCCGACCGGTACGGCGCTCTCGCCCCGGCTCTCCTCCCCTCCCGGACCGCCTTCCCGGCCCTCTCCCCGACGGACCCCGCCCGACCCCCGGTGGGCCTGTCGTCCCGGTCCGCCTTTCCGGTCGCCTCCCCGACGGACCCCGCCTCACCTCCGGCGGGCTTACCGCAGCGCCCTTCCCTCTCCTCGGGTCCGAGTTCCTCGTCGTGGCCCGTCCCCTCCCGCGCGGACCTCCCCGCGCGTGCCCTTCCCGTCGGCGCGGCTCTTCCGGCGTCGCCCGCCGCTCCCCTCGCGGACGACTTCCCGGCCGGTTTCACCGTGCCTCTTCTCCGGGAGGTCCTTCCCTCCGGGACGGGTGACGCGCCGTCGTCGCCCGGGAGGCTCGACGGGCTACGGCGGGCCCTGGACTTCTTCCTCGCGCTCGAAGCCCGCGCCGAGGAGGTCCACGTGCGGCACCGCTCGGCGGCGAGCCGGACCGCCGCGGAGCGGGCCGAGGCCGAGACGGCCGCCTCCGCCCAGCTGGCGGAGGTACGGCGGATCGCCGCCGAGCGGACCCTTCTGCGTGACCGGGCCTCCGCGGCCAGGAGCGCCGCGGCCCGCCTCTCCGGGCGGTGGCGCGCCGCGCGGGGCCGCACCGGGCACACCGGATATGCCGGATATGTGGACCCGGGCCGCACCCGGCACGCCGGTCATGCGCGGCCGGGCCGTACCGGGGCCGTACGGCATGCGGCACGCGGCGGTGCCCGAGGCACGGGAGCGGCGATGCGCGGCCGTGTCGGCGTGGGGCCGGTGGGTCCCCTGGGGTTCGTCCGAGGTGGATCCGCGGGCCCGTGGGCGTACGGCGGGATCAGGCTCGTGCGGCGCGCGGTGCTGGGCCGTACCGGGGGTCCGGCCGGATGGGCCGGGGCGGACCGGTGGGTCCGGCGGCCGGCGGGCGCGCTCAGGACGGGACGTCCCGCCGGAGCCCGAGCCGTCGGGAACCGTCTCGCGGGAGGCCGCGTGACCGGAGCCCACGCCGCCGGGAGCCGCCTCGCCGGGACCCGCCTGACCGGGGAGCGTGTAGCCGGGGAACGCGCCATCGGAGGCCGTGGCCTGCGGGAACGTACCGGGGGCGGCCCCTGGGGGCGGGGCGCGGACGGCGGGTGGCCTGAGCCGGACTGGTGGCTCGACCCCGCTCCGTGGCAGACGGCGGGCGACGTCGTCGCCGACTGGGCGCTCACACAGCTCGACAAGCCGTACGTCTGGGCCGCCAGCGGGCCCCGCGGCTACGACTGCTCGGGGCTCGCCATGCGGGCGTGGGAGCGGGCCGGGATCAGGCTGGACCACTGGACGGGATCCCAGTGGTCGTCGGGACGGCGCGTGCGGCTCGACCGGCTCCACCGGGGTGACCTGCTGTTCTTCGGCCGGCTCACCGGGAACCCCGCGGACGTCCGGCACGTGGGGATCTACATCGGCGGCGGGCTGATGGTGCACGCCCCGCAGACCGGGGACGTCGTGCGGATCGCGCCGATGTGGCGCGGTGACCTCATCGGCGCGACCCGCCCGGCCGGCTCATCCGGCGCGTCACGCCCGGTGTGACAACCCGGCGTGACCCGCCCGGTGTGACACCCGGTGTGACGCTTGACGGCCGCCGGCCCGGTGGTCGCCGGACGGGCGACCGCCGGGCCGGCGGCCGTCCGGTCAGTGCTCGCCGGAGGTCTCGGCCCGCTTGATCGAGCGCGCGATCTCCTCCTCGGCCTCGACCCGGCCGACCCAGTTGGCGCCCTCGACGGACTTGCCGGGCTCCAGGTCCTTGTAGACCTCGAAGAAGTGCTGGATCTCCAGGCGGTCGAACTCCGCCACGTGGTGGATGTCGCGGATGTGCTCCATCCGGGGGTCGGTGGACGGGACGCACAGGACCTTGTCGTCACCGCCCTTCTCGTCGGTCATGCGGAACATGCCGACCGCGCGGCACCTGATCAGGCAGCCGGGGAAGGTCGGCTCCTGGAGCAGCACCAGCGCGTCGAGGGGGTCGCCGTCCTCACCGAGGGTGTGCTCGATGAAGCCGTAGTCCGCGGGGTACTGCGTGGAGGTGAAGAGCAGCCGGTCCAGCCTGATCCGTCCGGTCTCGTGATCCACCTCGTACTTGTTCCGTTGTCCCTTGGGAATCTCAACGAGAACGTCGAACTCCACCGCTGTTCCTCCGCTCAAGCCCCCGGGTACACCCGGATGGGCATTAGTGTCTCGTAGGCGTTGAACCTGTTGGGTACCGTTTGGCGAAAGGTCGGCGACGTGATGCGGCGCGAGCGGTTGGTGGCCTTGGTCACTCTCGTCTTGCTGCAGCTTTTCGTCGTCGCGGCCGGTGCCCACCTGCTCACCAGCGACCTGCTGACCAAGAAGGCGCCCGAATCGACCGCTTCGGCCGAGCCGCCTCCCGTCCCGGTCGTCACCGCGGGTCCGGTGCTGGTCGCGGGGGGGAACGGACCTCTCCCTGCCAAGGGTACTTTGACCGGGGCTCTCACCGAGGCGCTGGGGGACCCCGCACTGGGCAAGAGGGTGGGCGCAGCGGTCCTCGACGTCCGGACCGGTGGCGTGATCTTCGACGGCGACGCCGAGGCGGGCGTCACGCCGGCGTCCACCACCAAGGTCGCCACCTCGGTCGCCGCGCTGGCCTCCCTGGGACCCGACACCAGGCTGAGCACGCGCGTGGTGCGGGGGGCGACCGCGAACTCGATCATCCTGGTCGGCGGGGGCGATCCCACGCTCGCCGGTCCCAAGCCGCTCGCCGGTCCGGTCTACCCCGTGCCGGCGTCCCTGCCGGTCCTCGCCCGGCGGACGGCCAAGGCGCTGAAGGCGGCCGGGATCACCAAGGTCTCGGTGGCCTACGACGACAGCCTCTACACCGGCCCGCGCGTCCCTCCGACCTGGAAGCCCAACTACATCCCCGACGGCGAGGCCGCCCCGACCACCGCTCTCATGATCGACGAGGGCAGGGTCAGGCCGGGCGTCCGCCAGCGGGTCGCCGACCCCTCCCGGACGGCGTACCAGACGTTCACCACCCTGCTGCCCAAGTACGGCGTCGCGGTCTCCGGCGGCGGCGCCACGCGGGCCAGGGCCCAGGCCGGCGCCCAGGAGATCGCCAGGGTCGACTCCGCGCCCGTCTACGCCCTGGTCGAGCGGGCGCTGACGCTCAGCGACAACGACCTCGCCGAGGCGCTGGCCAGGCAGGTCGCCCTCAAGGAGGGCATGCCGGCCTCCGTCGACGGCGCGTCGGAGGCCGTGCGCAAGGTGCTGAGCGGGCTGGGCGTGGAGGGCGTGCAGGTCTTCGACGGCAGCGGGCTGTCGCCCAGGAACCGCATCGCCCCGGCGAGCCTGGCCCGGCTGGTCGCGCTGGCGGCCTCCCCGGCCAACCCCCACCTGCGTTCGGTGATCAGCGGCATGCCCATCGCCGGGTTCACCGGCACCCTCGGCCACCGCTTCACCAAGGACCACTCCGTCTACGGCCTGATCCGCGCCAAGACCGGCACCCTCAACGGCGTCAACGCGCTGACCGGTGTGACCACCACGCGGGAGGGCCGGCTGGTGGCGTTCGCCTTCATGGCGGACGACGTCCCGCCCGGATGGGGCAAGGCGGAGGCGGCCCTCGACAGGCTCGCCGCGACCGTCGCCGCGAGCTGACACCCGCCGCCGCCGGCCGCGGGCCGACGCCTGCCGCCGACGGCCGTGTTCCCGCGACCGGGGCGTCTCCGGCGGCCGGTGCGGGGCCGCCCGGGGCCGCCCGGGGGCGGCCGGACCGACGCCGGCGGCCGGCTTCCACGGCTTCCCGCGGCGCGGACGACTCGGATGGCGCGCTCGGGACGCTCACCACGTACGGTGGACGGTATGCAGGTGATCGACTGGGATCTTGCCGTAGCGACCGGAACGCGCCTGGTGCGCCCCGGGCCGCAAGTGAGCCGAGAGGAGGCCCGCCAGGCCGTCGCACAACTGCGGCGGCTGTCCCGTGAGGCCGAAGGGCACGTCCGCGAGTTCACCCGAATCGACACCGAGACCGCGCCGCAGCCCGCGACGATCGTCGACCGTCCCGGCTGGATCAAGGCCAACGTCGACGGTTTCCGGGTGGTGCTGGAGCCGCTGACCGAACGGCTGGCCGCCCGCGGCGCCCAGACCCCGGCGATCGTGACCTCGATGGGCGCGCGCGTCACCGGCGTCGAGGTCGGCGCGGTGCTGGCCTTCCTGGCGTCCCGCGTCCTCGGCCAGTACGAGCTGTTCCTCCCGCCGGATCCCAGGGGTGAGGCGCCCACCGGCCGCCTGACCCTGGTCGCCCCCAACATCGTGCACACCGAGCAGGAGCTGGGCGTCAACCCGGACGACTTCCGGCTCTGGGTCTGCCTGCACGAGGAGACCCACCGGGTGCAGTTCACCGGCGTCCCGTGGCTGCGCGAATACGTCCGCTCCCAGACCACGCAGTTCCTGCTCGCCTCGGACATCGACCTGAGCACGCTCCTGGAGCGGTTCCGCTCGGCCGCCGACGCGGTGGCCGACGCCGTCCGGGGCGGTGAGGGCAACCTGATCGACGCGATCCAGACGCCCGAGCAGCGGGCGATCCTCGACCGGCTCACCGCGGTGATGACCCTGGTCGAGGGGCACGGCGACTACGTCATGGACGCCGTCGGGCCGTCGGTGGTCCCCTCGGTCGCCGAGATCCGCGCCAAGTTCCACCACCGCCGCGAGGGCGGCTCCCGGGTCGATCGCACGATCCGCAGGCTGCTCGGGATCGACCTCAAGATGAAGCAGTACGCCCAGGGCTCCGCCTTCGTCCGCGCGGTCGTCGACCGTGTGGGCATGGACGGTTTCAACAAGGTCTGGACGTCTCCCGAGACCCTCCCCACCACGGACGAGATCGCCCACCCCGAGCGGTGGATCGCCAGGGTGGCCGAGGTGAGGGCCGTCTCCGGGGTCGGAGCCGTCACGCCCCTTCCCGCGGGCGGCGACGGCGCCGCCTCCGAGGCGGGCGACACCGGGGTGAGCGCCCCGGGCAGCGGAGACGGTGCCCCGGGCGGCGGAGGCACCTCGGACACCGCGAGCGCCTCGAAGCCCGCAGACACCCCGAAGCCCGAAAGCACTCCGGAGCCCGTGGACACCCCGAAGCCCGAGGGCGCCCAGAAGCCCGGCGGCGCTCCGGACGCCGGAGACACCCCCAAGCCCGGAGACACCTCCAAGCCCGGAGACGCTCCGAAGCCCGGGGACGCCCAGAAGCCCGGCGGCGCCGAGGACTGACGGCGGACCCGGCGAGGCCGGCTCCGGCGGGACAGGCCGCGCGAGGCGGGCTCCGGCGGGCCGGGCCCGCCGGGCGGATTCCGGCGGGGCCGATGGCGTCGCCGGTCGTCCCGAGGCCGGACAATGGCGGGCATGGGTCCGCCTCCGGCCGTCGCCGACGTCCGCCGTGCCGTACGGCACGCGCTGGACGACCTCGCGCCCGGCTCCCTCGTGCTCGTCGCGTGCAGCGGCGGCGCCGACTCCCTGGCGCTGGCCGCCGCGACGGGTTTCGCCGCGCCCCGCGCGGGCCTGCGCGCCGGTCTGGTGACCGTCGACCACGGGCTGCAGGAGGGCTCCGCCGCGCGGGCCGCCGACGTCGTGCGGCTGGCGCCCGTCCTCGGGCTCGACCCCGCCGAGGCTCCGGCCGTCCACGTCGGCACCGCCGGAGGGCCGGAGGCCGCGGCCAGGGAGGCCCGGTACGGCGCGCTGGCTGAGGCGGCGGGGCGGCTGGGCGCGGCGGCCGTGCTCCTCGGGCACACCAGGGACGACCAGGCCGAGACCGTGCTGCTCCGTCTGTCCAGGGGCAGCGGCACCCGGTCGCTGGCGGGCATGCCGGCCCGCGCCGGGCTGTACCGGCGGCCGTTCCTGGAGCTGGGCAGGCGGACGACCGCGGCGGCCTGCGCCGCGCTGGGCCTCACTCCCTGGGAGGACCCGCACAACCTCGACGACCGCTACGCCCGCGTCCGGGTCCGGCGGCGGCTGCTGCCCGCCCTGGAGGAGGAGCTCGGCCCCGGGGTCGCCGAGGCGCTGGCCCGGACCGCGTCCCTGTGCCGGGACGACGCCGACGCCCTCGACGGCTGGGCGGACGAGGTCTACGCCCGCGCCGTCGTCGCCGATTGCGCTCTTAGCGATATCGGCGGGGTCGCGCTGGCCGTACCGGAGCTGGAGAAGGCGCCCGCGGCGGTCCGCCGGAGGGTGCTGCGGCGGGCCGCGGTCGAGTCGGGCTCACCCCCGGGCACGCTCGCGGCCGGGCACATCCTGCGGATCGACGGCCTGGTCACCGGCTGGCGGGGACAGCGGCGCGTGGAGGTCCCCGGGGGGATTGGGGTGGTCCGCCGGTATGGCACCCTGGTGTTCGCCAGACAGCCAGCCAGTCCCGCTTCGTAAGGAAATCCCAGGTGGACGCAGCCGACATGGACAAGGACCTCGCGCGGGTCCTCATCTCCGAGGACGAGCTCCAGGCCAAGATCAAGGAGTTGGCGGCCCGGATCGACGAGGACTACGCGGACCAGGACCTGCTGATCGTGGGCGTGCTCAAGGGGGCGGTCATGGTCATGGCCGACCTGGCCAGGGCGTTGCACCTGCCGGTCCAGATGGACTGGATGGCCGTGTCGTCCTACGGCGCCGGCACCAAGTCCTCCGGCGTCGTGCGGGTGCTGAAGGACCTCGACACCGACATCGCGGGCCGTCACGTGCTGGTCGTCGAGGACATCATCGATTCCGGCCTGACCCTTTCGTGGCTGGTCCACAACCTGAAGTCGCGCAACCCCGCCTCCGTGGAGATCTGCGCCGCGCTGCGCAAGCCGGACGCGGTCAAGGTTCCGATCGATGTGAAATACATCGGTTTCGACATCCCCAACGAGTTCGTGATCGGGTACGGCCTGGACTACGCCGAGCGTTACCGGAACCTCCCTTTCATCGGGACTCTCGCGCCGCACGTGTACGGAGAGGCCTGAAAAGTACGCCCTGCGCGAAGCGGGCCGTCCGAAAAGGCGACATCGCCCACCGCGGCAGGGAACACACACCCACCTGACGTACGTTGGTAGGGCAAAGCCGGTGCTGCCACAGCGGTTACCCCGCACGGCACGTCGGTGTACCTTCGGACTTCTAAGAGAAGGTCTATAGCGCCGTCTCTGGGTAGTCAGTTGGAAGCGGTTAGGGATGCCGCAACCCCGGGCTCGCCCGGGGTCTCCAGGCCATGGTCAGGAAGGGACGGGCCCGCCGGGGTTCCGCATCGGATGGATCTCAAGCGATTTACACGTGGGCCACTGCTGTGGATCCTGGGCATCGTCGTCTTGCTCTTGCTCGTCAGCACCATGTGGGGTGGTGACGGCAACTTCGAGAAGAAAGACACGTCCCAGATCGTCAGCTGGATCAACGAGGGCAAGGTCGCCAACGCCAAGATCATCGACAAGGACCAGCGCATCGAGGTCACACTGGCCGACGGCAAGCGCTACTACTCCTCGTGGGTGACCGGGCAGGGCGTCCAGCTCGCCGACCAGCTTCAGACAGCGCAGAACGCCGGAAAGCTGTCCAAGGGCTACACCGTCGACGTGCCGAAGGAGAACATCCTCGTCGGCCTCGTGGTGAGCTTCCTGCCGATCATCCTCATCGTGCTGATCTTCCTGTTCGTCATGAACCAGATGCAGGGTGGCGGCTCGCGGGTGATGAACTTCGGCAAGTCGAAGGCCAAGCTCATCACCAAGGACACCCCCAAGACCACCTTCTCCGACGTCGCCGGCGCGGACGAGGCCATCGAGGAGCTCCAGGAGATCAAGGAGTTCCTGCAGGCCCCGGCCAAGTTCCAGGCGATCGGCGCCAAGATCCCCAAGGGCGTCCTGCTGTACGGCCCGCCCGGAACCGGCAAGACCCTGCTCGCCAGGGCGGTCGCCGGTGAGGCCGGGGTGCCGTTCTACTCGATCTCCGGTTCCGACTTCGTCGAGATGTTCGTCGGCGTCGGCGCCTCCCGGGTGCGCGACCTGTTCGAGCAGGCCAAGGCGAACGCCCCGGCGATCATCTTCATCGACGAGATCGACGCGGTGGGCCGTCACCGCGGCGCCGGTCTCGGCGGCGGTCACGACGAGCGCGAGCAGACGCTGAACCAGCTCCTCGTCGAGATGGACGGCTTCGACGTCAAGGGCGGCGTGATCCTCATCGCCGCGACCAACCGGCCCGACATCCTCGACCCGGCGCTGCTGCGTCCCGGCCGGTTCGACCGTCAGGTCACCGTCGACCGTCCGGACCTGGAGGGCCGCAAGGGCATCCTCAGGGTCCACGGCCGTGGCAAGCCGTTCGCCGAGGGCGTCGACCTCGACGTCATCGCCCGCCGTACCCCGGGCTTCACCGGCGCCGACCTGGCCAACGTCATCAACGAGGCGGCGCTGCTCACCGCCCGCGCCGACCAGAAGCTGATCACGATGGAGACCCTCGAGGAGGCCATCGACCGCGTCATGGCCGGCCCCGAGCGCAAGTCCCGGGTCATGTCGGACCAGGAGAAGAAGATCATCGCGTACCACGAGGGCGGTCACGCCCTGGTCGCGCACGCGCTGCCCAACTCCGACCCGGTCCACAAGATCACGATCCTGTCCCGCGGCCGCGCCCTCGGTTACACGATGACGCTGCCCATGGAGGACAAGTTCCTCGCGACCCGCTCGGAGATGATGGACCAGCTCGCGATGCTGCTGGGCGGCCGCACGGCGGAGGAGCTCGTGTTCCACGAGCCCACCACCGGCGCCTCCAACGACATCGAGAAGGCCACCTCCATCGCCCGGCGCATGGTCACCGAGTACGGCATGAGCGAGCAGCTCGGCGCCCGCAAGTTCGGCAGCGGCCAGGCCGAGGTCTTCCTGGGCCGTGAGATGGGTCACGAGCGCGACTACTCCGAGAAGATCGCCTCGGCGATCGACGAGGAGGTCCGCCGCCTCATCGAGTCCGGGCACGACCAGGCGTGGGAGATCCTCGTCGAGTACCGCGACGTGCTCGACAACCTCGTGCTGGAGCTGATGGAGAAGGAGACCCTCTCCCGGGAGCAGGTCCTCCAGATCTTCGCCCCGGTGGTCGTCAGGGAGAAGCGTCCCTCCTACTCCGGTTACGGCAAGCGGCTGCCGTCCAACCGCCCGCCGATCCTCACCCCCAAGGAGCAGTCCGGCAACGGCGCGCTCCCGGCGGGCACCTCGGGCGCCTACCCGGACACCGCCCCGAGGGACGGTAGCTGAGCGTGGAGCCCGAACAGCCGGCGAGCATCGACTCGGCCAGGATCGAGAAGGCCGTCCGGGAGATCCTCATCGCGATCGGTGAGGACCCGGACCGGGACGGCCTTCAGGAGACCCCGGCCCGGGTCGCCCGCGCCTACGCCGAGCAGTTCGCCGGGCTGCGGCAGACGCCGGAGGACGTGCTGACCACGGTCTTCGACGTCGACCACGACGAGATGGTGCTCGTCAGGGACATCGAGGTGTACTCCACCTGTGAGCACCATCTGGTGCCGTTCCACGGCGTCGCCCACGTCGGTTACATCCCCAACCAGAAGGGGCAGGTCACCGGCCTGTCCAAGCTGGCCAGGCTGGTCGACGTGTACGCCCGCCGCCCGCAGGTGCAGGAGCGGATGACCTCCCAGATCGCCGACGCGCTCATGCGGGTGCTTGAGCCCCGGGGGGTCATCGTCGTGATCGAGTGCGAGCACCTGTGCATGACCATGCGCGGGGTCCGCAAGCCCGGCGCGAAGACGATCACCTCGGCGGTGCGCGGCGACTTCCGCAACAGCGAGAAGACCCGCGCCGAGGCGATGTCGCTCATCATCCGCTGAGTCCGTCGGACCCACTGGATCCACCGGGCCGCCCGTCCACCGGGCCCGGCCCTCGAAGCCCCGCCGGTGCCGCCCCCGCGGTTCCGGCGGGGCTTCGCCGTACGGGCCGGGCGGAAAGACCTGTCGGGCCTCCCCGGATCGGGTTAGTATCGCCACACTTGCCGGCCGTCCGGCATGCTCCGAGTTCCTGTTCCGAGCGCTTCCTCGATCGGCTGGCCGGGAAAGGCGACCCACGCGGGAGATGATCGCGAGAAGTGCCGTCCACCGCTCTCTGCGCCGTCCCGGCGCCGCCCGTCCCCCCGACCGGCCGGAACGGACCCGTCCTCTCGCAAGCCGGACCCACGATATTGGCGAAGCATGGGGAACGCCTAGGCTTGTCGGCATGACTACGTGGAAGGTGCCGGGGGTGCCCGGTCGCGGCCGGTGCCTGGTGATGGGCGTGGTCAACGTGACCCCCGACTCGTTCTCCGACGGCGGCCGCTGGTTCGACCCGAAGGTCGCCGTACGGCACGGTCTGGAGCTGGTCGAGCAGGGCGCCGACATCGTCGATGTGGGAGGGGAGTCCACCAGGCCCGGCGCGGCGCGCGTGCCGCTCGACGAGGAGCTGGCCCGGGTCGAGCCGGTCATCCGGGAGCTCAGCCGCGAGGGCGTCACGGTCAGCGTCGACACCATGCGGGCCGAGGTCGCCCGCGCCGCGGTGGACGCCGGGGCCGTGCTGGTCAACGACGTCAGCGGCGGGCTGGCCGATCCGGAGATGCCGAGGGCCGTCGCCGCGACCGGCGTGGCGTACGTGGTCATGCACTGGCGCGGCCACAGCCACGCGATGAACGACCGCGCGGTCTACGGCGACGTCGTGACCGAGGTACGCGAGGAACTGGCCAAGCGGGTGGCCTCGGTGCTGGCCGAAGGCGTCGCCGAGGAGCAGATCGTGCTCGACCCGGGACTGGGTTTCTCCAAGAACGCCGAGCACAACTGGGCCGTGCTCGGCGGGCTCGACCGGCTCGCCACGCTCGGCTACCCACTGCTCATCGGAGCGTCCCGGAAGCGTTTCCTGGGAAGGCTGCTCGCCGATCCGGACGGTACGCCACGGCCCTTCGACCGCAGCGACGACGCCACGCTCGCCGTGACGGCCATCGTCGCCCGGCAGGGGGCGTGGTGCGTGCGGGTGCACAACGTACGCCCGAACGCGGACGCCGTCCGCATCGCCGCAGCCGTCCAGGGAGCGAGAGCATGAGCGTCGACACCACCGCCGTCGAGACGGTCAACCAGTCGTTCTACACCGCGATCGAGAACGCCGACCTCGACCGGATGACCGAGATCTGGGCCGAGGACATGGACGGCCGGCAGGTGAGCTGCGTGCATCCCGGGTGGCCGATCGTGTCGGGCCGCCCGGAGGTGCTGCGCTCCTGGGCGCTGCTCATGGCCAACACCCCCTACATCCAGTTCGTGCTGACCGACGTCCGGGTGATGGTCATGGGCGACGTCGCCATCCTCACCTGCGAGGAGAACATCCTCACCGCGGGCGACGAAGGTGATTCCAGCTTCGCCGCGGGCAAGGTGGTGGCGAGCAACACCTTCGTCAGGACGGCCGAGGGCTGGAGGCTCTGGCTGCACCACGGTTCGCCCGTGCTGCAGAGCGACGACGACGAGGAGGAGGACGAGGCGGCGTGACAGATCCGACAGGCACCGACCGGATCAGCGTGCGGGGGTTGCGGGCGAGAGGACGGCACGGCGTGCTCGCGGCCGAGCGGGAGCTGGGTCAGGAGTTCGTCGTGGACGTCACGCTCTTCCTCGACACCGCCCCCGCGGCGGCAGCGGACGACCTGACGAGGACCGTGCACTACGGCGAGCTCGCCCAGGAACTGGTGAAGGTCGTGGAGGGCGAGCCGGTAGACCTGATCGAGACGCTCGCCCGGCGTCTGGCCGACGTCTGCCTGGCGTACGAGCCGGTGGAGTCGGCCGAGGTGAGCGTCCACAAGCCGGCCGCGCCGATCCCGCTGCCGTTCGACGACGTGGTCGTGACGATCAGGAGAAGCCGGGAGGGCCGCGGATGAAGGTCGTGCTGGCGCTCGGCAGCAACCTGGGCGACCGCTTCGACACCCTGCAGGGCGCGCTGGACGCGCTCTTCGACGCGCCGGGGCTGGGCTTCGTCGCGGTGTCGCCGGTCTACGAGACCGACCCGGTCGGCGGCCCCGAACAGGGCCCGTACCTCAACGCGGTGGTGATCGCCGAGAGCTCCCTGGACCCCCGGACGATCCTCGAACGCGCCCAGAACGTGGAGAACGCCTTCGGGCGGATCCGGATGGAACGCTGGGGCGCCCGCACCCTCGACGTCGACCTCATCACGGTGGGGGACGTCGTCTCCGGCGACCCGGAGCTGACGCTGCCGCACCCCCGGGCGCACGAGCGGGCGTTCGTGCTGGTTCCGTGGTCGCGGGTCGATCCGGAGGCGACGCTGGCCGGGCGGCGGGTCACCGACCTGCTGGCCGGGCTGGACCAGGAGGGCGTGCGGCCGCGCGCGGATCTGACGCTGCAGAGGCCCGAGTGAGGCCCAGCCGCCCCGACGTGATCGTCGGGCTCATCGTCGTGTTCGGCGTCCTCACCTGGGTCGCGCTGAAGCCGTTCTACTCGTCCCTGCCGACCGTGCCGTGGACGGCGATCCCGACCGTCTTCCTGCTGGCGCTCGGCGAGGCGTACACCGGGTGGATGACCAAGGCCCGGATCGAGCGCAGGCCGGACACCAAACCCGTCGAGCCGATGGCGGTGGCCCGCCTGGCCGCCCTCGCCCAGGCGTCGGCGTACGGCGGCGCCGTCTTCGCGGGCGTCTTCGCCGGGTTCGCCTTCTACACCGCGGACCTGCTGGAACAGGGCGTGCCACGCCGTGACTTCTTCATCGCCGGCGGCTCGTTCGTCGGCTGCGTGGTGCTGGTCTGCGCGGCGCTGTACCTGGAGCACTGCTGCCGGGTGCCCAAGGATCCCACCGAGAAGGGCCGGGAGGCCGGGAGCTGAGGCCGGGGTCTCGGTGACCCGCCGGGTCCGGCGTCGCGGCCCGGCTCTCACCGGAGAGGCCCCGCCCCGGCCCCGGCGGCGTCACTTGTCGATGTCGCCGACCACGAAGAACATCGAGCCGAGAATGGCCACCATGTCGGAGACCAGGTGGCCGGGGAGCATCTCGCGCAGCACCTGGACGTTGTTGTAGGAGGCCGAGCGGAGCTTCAGCCGCCACGGGGTCTTCTCGCCGCGTGAGACGAGGTAGTAGCCGTTGAGGCCGAGCGGGTTCTCCGTCCAGGCGTAGGTGTGGCCCTCGGGGACCTTGAGCACCTTGGGCAGTCGCTGGTTGATCGGCCCCGGCGGCAGCTCGCGCAGCCGCTCCAGGCAGGCGTCGGCCAGGTCGAGGGAGACCTTCACCTGCTCCAGCAGCACCTCGAACCGGGCGTGGCAGTCGCCGGCCTCCCGGGTGACGACCCGCACCGGCAGCTCGCCGTAGGCGAGGTAGGGTTCGTCCCGGCGCAGGTCCATGTCCACGCCGGAGGCACGGGCGATCGGGCCGCTCACGCCGTACTGCATGATCGTCTCGCGGTCCAGGACGCCCACCCCGCGGGTGCGGGCGAGGAAGATCTCGTTGTCCACGATCAGGTTCTCGATGTCGGGCAGCCGCCGCCGCACGTCGGCGACGGCCCGCGCCGCCCGCTCCGACCAGCCCTCGGGCAGCTCCTCCTTCAGGCCGCCGACCCGGTTGAACATGTAGTGCATCCGCCCGCCGGAGACCTCCTCCATCACGGCCTGGAGGGTCTCGCGCTCACGGAACGCGTAGAAGACGGGGGTGATCGCGCCGAGCTCCAGCGGGTAGGAGCCGAGGAACATCAGGTGGCTGAGCACCCGGTTCAGCTCGGCCAGCAGCGTGCGGGTCCAGACGGCCCGGGGCGGCGTCTCCATGCCGATCATCCGTTCCACCGCGAGCACCACGCCCAGCTCGTTGGCGAACGCCGACAGCCAGTCGTGCCGGTTGGCCAGCACGATGATCTGCCGGTAGTCGCGCACCTCGAACAGCTTCTCCGCGCCGCGGTGCATGTAGCCCACGACGGGTTCGGCCGAGCTGATCAGCTCTCCGTCCAGGGTGAGCCGCAGCCGCAGCACCCCGTGGGTGGAGGGGTGCTGCGGTCCGATGTTGAGGACCATGTCCTCGGTGGCGAGCTCCTTGCCCTGCGCGCCGGGAGCCGCCGGCCCGTCGGCCGGGGCCGGCCGTACGGCCTCCGCTCCGGCTCCGATGCCCACGTGCAGCTCCCGGGACGCCCCTTCGGTGCGACGCTCACTCATAGGCTCATGCTCCCACGTCAGCGTCGCGCGGCAATCTCCCGCAGAGCGGACACCAACCGGTCCACGTGCTCGTCGGTGGTGCCGATGCCGATCGACGCGCGGACGGCCGAGGCGGTCCCGTCGTCGCAGCCGCCGTCCGCGGCGACCGGCCGCCGGGTGCCGCGGACGGCGTCCCGGGGCTCGGTGTCCGGGTGGTGGATGTCCTGGTGGCGCGTGTCCAGATGGTCGGCGCCCGGGTGGTGAGCGTCCTGAGGCTCGGTGTCCGGGCGGTGGGCGTCCAGGAGGTGCCGGACGAAGGGATGGGCGCAGAACCTGCCGTCCCGGACGCCGATGCCGTACTCGGAGGACAGGACCTCGGCGACCTCCCGGGCGGTACGGCCGGCCACGGTGAAGGAGACGATGCCGACGCGGGGGTGGGCGGGGTCCCACAGGGACAGCTCGCGGACGCCCTCGATCCCGGCGATCCCGGCGCGCAGCCGGGCGAGGAGACGCTCCTCCTCGCGGACCAGCGCGGTCCAGCCGGTCGCGGTCAGCGCGTCGCAGGCGGCGGCGAGGGCGACGGCGCCGAGGACGTTCGGGGTGCCGGCCTCGTGGCGGGCCTCGGGGTCGTCGTGCCAGTCGGCCTCCCCGCCGTCCGTGACCGCCCGCACCGCGCCCCCGCCGCGCAGGTACGGCTCGGCTCCGGACAGCCAGTCCGGGCGGCCGATCAGCGCGCCCGTGCCGAACGGCGCGTAGAGCTTGTGGCCGGAGAAGACCACGTAGTCCAGGTCGAGCGCGGTCAGGTTGACCGGGCGGTGCGGGACGAGCTGGGCGGCGTCCACCAGCACGCGGGCGCCGTGCCGGTGGGCGATGTGCGCCAGCGCGGCGATCGGCCACAGCTCCCCGGTGACGTTGGAGGCGGCGGTCACGACCAGCAGCTTGGGGCCCTCGATCTCGGCGAGCGCCCGGTCCGTGGCGCGGACCGCCTCACCCGGGAACGCCGGCGGCGCCAGCCGTACGGCACGCCGCCACGGCAGCAGCGAAGCGTGGTGCTCGGTGTCGAAGACCACGACCGTGGTCCCCTCGGGCAGGCAGCGGGCCAGCAGGTTGGTGGCGTCGGTGGTGTTGCGGGTGAAGACCACCGCGTCGTCCGGGCGGGCCCCGGCGAAGGCGCGGACCGTGTGCCGGGCCCGCTCGTAGCGGGCGGTGGTGAGCTGGGAGGCGTAGCCGGCGCCGCGGTGGACGCTGGAGTAGGCCGGGAGCGCGGCGGCGACGGCGGCGCTCACCGGCTCCAGACAGGGCGCGCTGGCGGCGTAGTCGAAGTTGGCGTAGGGGACCAGCCGGCCGCCGCGGACCGGGACCTCGAGGTCCGCGCCGAGCACCGCGGGGATCCGCCGGGCCTCGGGCACGCGGGTCCCGGGGAGGGTGGTTCCCGGTACGGCGGTTCCGGGGGCGGCCGGGGCGCTTGCGGCGGCGGGGGCGGCGGTTTCCGGGGCGGCCGGGGCGTTTCCGGCGGCGGTTCGCGTGGTGCAGTCGGCCGCGTCGCCGGAAGCGGTGTCGGCGGGGGCGGTGGAGGCGAAGATCGTCAGAGTGGACACGCCCGTGCTCCTTATGAGGTCATCGGACCCCAAGCCACGGCGTTGATGCGTGGAGCCCGCGCTTGCCCGGCGCACCTCGCGCCGGACCAGGTCCTCACCCGGGGCACCCCGCCGCGGACGCGAGGGTTGCCGGCCAGCTAGCCGGGGCTTGTCGCTGGCACTCATGACCTACCCGGGACTATAACCGACGACAGCGGCCCCGCCGCAAGCTCCGTGTCTCGGAATGCGGACAGATGTCTCGCGGATCTCCGGGGTCTTGGGGCCCGGCCACCTGGGACATTACGATGTCTACGTGCGCTTTGATCCTTGGAATCCGGAATTCGTCGCCCACCCTTACGACGTCTACGACGAGCTGCGGCGCGAGCGGCCGGTCGGCTTCTTCGAGCCGACGGGCCAGTGGCTGATCGCCCGGCACGCCGACGTCAACGCGCTGCTGCGTGACCGCCGGCTGGGCCGGTCCTACCTGCACGTGGCGACCCACGCCGAGTTCGGCAGGCCGGACGACCCGGAGTTCCAGGACCCGTTCTGGCGGGTGATCAGGGCCGGGATGCTCGACGTCGAGCCGCCGGTGCACACCCGGTTGCGTCGGCTGGTCTCCAAGGCGTTCACCCCGCGCATGGTCGAGACGCTGCGCCCCAAGGTCGCCCGGATCGCCGGAGAGCTGGTCGAGGCGTTCGCCGAACGCGGCGGCGGCGACCTCATCTCCGAGGTGGCCGAGCCGCTCCCGGTGACCGTGATCGCCGAGATGCTCGGCGTGCCCGAGGCCGACCGGCACCTGCTACGGCCCTGGTCCGCCGACATCTGCGGGATGTACGAGCTCAACCCCTCGGTCGAGGCCCAGCACACCGCCGTGCGCGCGGCCGAGGAGTTCTCCGCCTACCTCGTCGAGCTGGCGCGGGCCCGCCGTACCGACCCCGGTGACGACCTGATCAGCGCGCTCGCCCAGGTGGCCGACGAGGGCGACCGGCTCACCGAGGAGGAGCTGGTCGGCACCTGTGTGCTGCTGCTCAACGCCGGCCACGAGGCCACGGTCAACGTCACCGGCAACGGCTGGTGGTCGCTGTTCCGCAACCCGGCCGAGCTGGAACGGCTGCGCGCCGACCACGGCCTGCTGCCCGGTGCGATCGAGGAGCTGATGCGCTGGGACACCCCGCTGCAGATGTTCGAGCGCTGGGTGCTGGAGGACATCACCGTGGGAGGGATCGACATCCCGCGCGGCTCGGAGGTGGCGCTGCTGTTCGGCTCGGCCAACCGCGACCCCGAGGTCTTCGCCGACCCCGAGCGCCTCGACGTGGGCCGGGTGGACAACCCGCACATCTCCTTCGGCGCGGGCATCCACTTCTGTCTCGGCGCGCCGCTCGCCCGGATCGAGCTGATCGAGTCGTTCGGCGCCCTGCTGCGCCGGGCCCCGAAGATGGAACTCACCGCCGAGCCGACCTGGGGCCCCGGCTACGTCATCCGCGGCCTCACGGCCCTCAACGTGACGATCTGAACCCCCCAGGGGAGGCCGGGACGACGTCGGGCTAGCCGAAGAGTTCGTCGATGGTGGCGACCGTTCCGGCGCGGCGGCCCCACTGCTCGATCTGATCCAGGTCGGTGCATTCGAGGACACGGGCGCGGACGTCGTCGGGGACGTCGATACCGCGTGCGGTCAGGACGAGCAGCAGCATCTTGGCCTCGCCCTTGGCCTCGCCCTTGGCCTCGCCTTCGGCGATGCCCTCTGCCTTGCCCTGTCCGAAGTAGTGGCGGGCGTATTCGCTCTTGTACTCGCGGGTGCCGGTGCGCATCATCGCCTCCAGGATCTGGCGGGCCGCTACAGGGAGCATGGCCAGCACTTCGTCAATATAACCTTGCGCCTGGTCGATTCCGAGGTGGTCCAGGCCGTGGAGCATCGCGGTGAGGATTTTCTCGCCGTCGTCGCCGTGGCCGTGGACGAGGGCCGATAGGACGGCCAGTTCGGGGTTGTCCTGGGCCTGGGCGGGGTCGGTGACGGCGGGGATCCGGTCGGGGCCCAGGACCAGGGGGGTGAGGGTCAGGCCGGGGTGGCCGAGGGCGATGGGCTGGGCGCACCAGGCGGCGGTGCCGGGGCGGGGGCTGATGATCAGCAACAGGACGGGACAGTGCAGGCGGGCGCGCAAGGTGGCGAGATAGGCAGGCCAGCTCCAGCGTTTGTGGAGGTCTTTGCGGCGTTGGACCTCGACGATGACGGCGGCGACGATGTCGGTGTGCTCGTCGCGGAGGCTGACGACGGTGTCGGCGCGGTATTCGGTGGGTTTGTGGTCGTTGAGGTCGGCCGATTCGATGCGGGCGTGGGTGTGGGCGGGGACGGTGTCGGGGCGGACGCAGTCGAGGAGATCGGCGGCGAGGGTGGGGCGTTCCTTGATGAGTTCGAGCCAGATCTCGTGTTCTCGGGTGGGCATGACGTGAACACTATAAGTGTTCGCTTGACCACGCTTTGAATTCGCGAGGGTCTTTACCTGACCAGATCGGCGATCGACGACCTGAGTCGGTCGATTGCCTTGCGACCCTCCAGGCAACCCTTCGATATTCGGTATAAGCGAAGACATCTTCGTTCTATGCGAAGCATGGCGGTGCGGGACGGGGCGCTCCGCACCGCCATGCCGGTTCAGGGGGCGGACACGTCATCCAGGCGGTTCGGTACGGCGGGCCGTCCCACCGTGACCCCTCGGCGAAGGGTCGTTCCCGGCTGGCCCAGAACCGTCCGGCGTCGCTGCGGATGATTCGCCACCCGGGAATCGCCGGTCGGGGTCGTGCTGTCTCGGGCTGTTCCACGGGTCGGACCTCCGTCATCGTGTCCAGCGTCTGTCCGTACGTCGGTGACGCCGGACGGGCCGGTTCCAGTGGGCGTGCTGGTTCTGCCGCTCGTGCCGGCGACAGGGCGGATTTCACCGCTCACGTCGGTGATCACCGGGATCTCGTTGCCCGCGCCGACAGCGGGCGGAACAGAGGCCGCCACGCCCCGGGGCTCCTGCGGGACGGGGACCTGAGGTGCGCGGGCCTGAAGGGCGGGTCGCGCGTCCAGCGGGCGCCCGGCCGTCGGCGCCTGCCGGACGGGGGGCGGGACCCGCCGGACCGCCGGGACGGTCGGCTCGGAGCGGCGCTGGGCGGGCACCAGGGGGATCACCTCGGCCGGCGCCACGACGACGGGCGGCGCGAAGCGCGGCACGCGCCTCGGCTCCAGCCGGTGATGCGTATCCATCCTCTCGGCCATCAGCTCGCCGGATGGCTGCGCGTAGTCGTGGTCGGCGGCCCGGCCGGGGCAGCCGTGCCCGTACGGCGGGTGCCCGCAGTGGGCACATCCCATCGGCATCGGCGGCCCGTCGGCGAAACAACCGCATCCGCTGATCGCGGCTCGGTCGAGCACCGGAGCACCAGTGTTCGTCATGGGTCAGGAGCTGCTTCCTGATCAAGGGCCCGTCAGGCGTTGCGAGCGTCCTGGCGGGTCCATCTAAGTGTCGTAGGACACATAAAGTTAAGGCCGGTCAGGCTTGTCGTCAAGGAAATGGCCTACGACACTTCGGTAGGGTGCTCATATGCACCCAGATCCTCAGTCACCCGCGCAGCGCATCGTGGCCGATCTGCGCGACGACATCGCGGCCGGTCGTCTGCCCGCCGGAGCCAGGCTGCCCTCCGTCCGGGATCTCGCCGAGCGTTACGACGTGTCCCGGAGTACGGCGAGCAAGGCGCTGATCCTGCTCAGGAACGAAGGGTCGGTGGTCACCCGGCACGGCTCGGGCGCCTACGTGCGCGAGTCGTATCCGATCCGCCGGTTGGGACCGGACCGCTACGCGCGGCACCGCTGGGAGCAGACCGGCGTCGAGGCGTTCGCCACCGGTGCTCCGGACAGCGACTCCACCCGCCAGCGGGGACACCAGACACAGGACGTGTCCCTTGTCGCCGCCGATGAACCGGTCGCCGCCGCGCTCGGTGTCGAGGCGGGCTCTCCGGTGTACGAACGGGCACGCGTCATGACCCGTGACGGTGTCCCCACCCACACGATGACCTCGTACTATCTGCCCGCCCATGTCGAGGGCACGCCCCTGGTCGATCCCGCGCCCGGGATCGCCGGTCCGGGCGGCGGGTTCCGCGTGCTGGCCGATCAGGGTCTTCCCCCGCACGAGATCACCGAGGACATCCAGGCCCGCATGCCCACCGCCGAGGAGACCCTCCTCCTCGATCTCCCCTCGGGGGAACCGGTCGTGGAGGTGCGGCGCGTCACCCGTACGGCCGATGGACAGGTGGTCGAGTACGCGCGTGGGGTGCACGCGGCGAGCCGGTTCGTGTGGTCGTACACCTACGCGATTCCTGACTGAACCTTCCGGAGGACGCCGGTACGGCGGGGGCCGCCTGGACTCGCGGTGACGGCGGGCCGCTATGTTCTCCCGGAGCGGTGCGGGCACGCGCCGGGGCTCGGAGCCGGTACAGCCCGGCGCCGGGGGACCGCCGGTGAACATCGCGATCACGCCGTCCTTGCGGTGCGGTACGGCCCGGCACCGGGGAACCGCCGATCGGAAGGGGCAGGCAGTGACCACGGAGCGGATCGGGCCGCCGTTGACCGCGGGGGAGCGGGAGACGCTGCGCGCCTTCCTCGACTACCACCGCGCGACGCTGGCCATGAAGTGCGACGGCCTGTCCGACGAGGAACTGCGGCGGCGGTCGATGCCGCCCTCGACGCTCTCGCTGCTCGGCCTGGTGCGCCACATGGCCGAGGTGGAGCGCACGTGGTTCCGCAAGGTGATCAACGGCGAGGACGTCCCGCTCGTCTGGTCGGACGAGGGCGACTACCAGGTGGCCTATGACGCGAGCGCGTCCACCCGCGCGGAGGCGTTCGCCGCCTGGCAGTCGGAGGTGGAGCACTCCCGCCGGATCGAGCGGGAGGCCGAGTCGCTCGACGTGACGGCGTACAACCCCAGGTGGGACGAGGAGGTCTCGCTGCGGCTGGTGATGCTGCACCTGATCCACGAGTACGCCCGCCACAACGGGCACGCCGACCTCCTGCGCGAGGGCGTGGACGGGACCGTCGGCGCCTGAGAGGCCGCCGGGGGAACCGGTGACGGTCAGGCGGGGAAGCGGTAGCGGGTCTGGCTGTAGGGCGCCTTGCCGAAGGCCAGCACCTTCGCCGGGGTGACGCCGAAGACCAGCGCCCGCCGGCCGTCGCCGCCGCGGAACATCCCGTCGGCGACCTCGTAGTCCCAGTCGAGCTCGGTCTTCCACCGCTCCGCGAGCCTGCCGAGCGGTTCCTCGTCGGTCACCCGTACGGCGGTCCCCTCCACCACGACGTCGAGCCCGGACCTGAGCCGGTCGGTGCCGGTGGTCAGGACGCATCGGGGGTCGTGCTCCAGGTTCCTCGCCTTCTGCTCGCCGGGGCCGGTGCTGAAGTGCAGCGCCCCGTCGAGCCAGATCGCCGGGAGCGGCGTGACGTGCGGCCGCCCGTCGCGGCGTACGGTCGACAGCCAGAACATCTCCGCAGCCGACAGCACGCCGGCCACCTCCCGCCACGGCCGCGCCTCGGCGCCGGGCTCGCTGAACCCCTCGTGCAGCTCTGTGATCGGCTCGAACATGGGAATGTCCTCCTTCTCCGGGCGTGTGCGTCCCTACCCGGGGACAGACCGCCCGGAGGAGGAGAACTCATCGCCCCGGCGGTCATCGCGTCATGGCTGCGAATCATCGCGGGCGAAGCAGCCATGACGCCATGGTCCACCCCGTGTGACGCGCCCCCGCGACCGTCACGTCCGGACGGGGTGGACCTCCCGGAGCCCGTCGCGTCAGGGGATCTGGCCGGGCTCGTCGACGACGCCGGAGCCCAGCACCGACATGGCGGCGGTGTCGTCGCCGTTCACGACCTTCGTGCCGAGGTAGTGGTAGTCCCGGGCGTCGAGGATGTAGTACCCCTTGCCCGCCGGCCCGAGGTCGAGCACGACGCCGACCCCCGTACGGCCGTCTCCGTCCGTGGCGTTCTCCTCGATCCTGACGTTCGGGATCCTCGCCAGCGCCCGGTACATCGCCGCGGTCTTCTCCGGGGAGATGAGGGGACCGTACTTGAGGTACCACCCGATGGCCCCGAACGCCTTGACGTCCGTCTCGGTCCCGGCCGGGCAATCTGGCTGGCAGATCGACAGCGGGGACATGTCCCGCTCCATGCCGCGGAAGTGCGCGAGCAGCGCGTCCGGATCGGTCGGCAGGGCGTCCACGTCACGCTGGGTCCTGACGGGGTTCGTCGGCCCCTTCTCCCCATCGCCGATCTTGAGGTTTCCCCCTTCCTCCCGGAGGGCCTCCTTGCGCCCGTCCATCCGGGTCCAGGTCTCGAACGTCGGCAGGCCTCCGTTCGGGAAATGCTGCGACTCTCTGCGGTAGACCCACCGGTCCGGACGGATGTCGGCGTCCTCGGCGCGGGCGGCGACGAGCGCGGCGTTCTCAAGGACGACGGCCGCGCTGGGCGGCCGGCCGGCCGACGGCCCGGCGACGGCCGGCCGCTCCCGGGGTTCCCCGGTCCCGCCGATCCCACCGGTCCCTCCGGCCTGGAGCGCGACCACGGCGCTCGCCGCGAGGCCCGCCCCGGCCAGGGCGAGACCCCAGCGCGGGCGGAACGCCGGACGTGAGGGCCGCCCGCCCGGGGACGGGGAGCCGTCGCGGATCTCGGCGAGCAGCCGGTGCTCCTCCGCGCGCACGTCGGGCCGGTGCGGGACCTCGTCCCGCAGGCTCGTGAGCAGCTCGATCTCATTCATCCGATCTCCCTTTCGTTCTCGATGGCCGGATCGACGCCGCCGAGCGCCCGGCGCAGCCTCTCCCGGGCCCGGCTGATCCGCGAGCGCACTGTCCCCACCGGGACGCCGAGCGCCAGCGCGGCCTGCTCGTAGTTGAGATCACCCCACGTGACCAGCAGCAGCGTGTCCCGGTACGGCCGGGAGAGCCCGGCCAGCGCGGCGGCGAGCCGTCGCCGCTGCCCGTCCGCCGCCACCCTCCGGTCGACCTCGTCGGTGAACGGCTCGACCACCGGGTCCGTCCCCGTACGGCTCAGCGCCCGGTACATGCCGATCTCCTGGCGGCGGTGGCGCCTCATGAGGTTGGTGGCGATGCCGTACAGCCACGGCCGGGCGTCGCCGTAGGCCGGGTCGTACGACTCCCGGCGCTGGAAGGCCAGCGTGAAGGTCTCGGCGACGATGTCCTCGGCCGGGTCCTGGCCCAGCCGCCTGATGACGTAACGCTTGAGCGCCGGCGCGTGGCGGGCGAACAGTACGGCGAACTGTTCGGGTTCGTACCGGGATCGTGTGATCACCGTGGCGTCGTCGGTCCCGTCCGGGGCTGCGGGCCGAGGTGGTGTCGCCGCCCGGCTCTCCTGTCGCATCTGGTGCCTCTCGCTGTCCGTCCTGACACCTGTGATTGCCGCGGACCCCATCCACGGTTCCCGGAAAAAACGAGATTTCCGGAAAGTTCATTCGCGACGGAGAAGGGTCAGGCGTCTCGGCCTGGACGCCCTGGACGCCCTGGACGCCCTGGACGCCCTGGACCGGGAGGAACCGGGAGGGACGGCCGGATCAGAGACGTGACTGGGCCAGCCAGCCGAAGTCGCCCAGGCCGCCCGTGGCGATCAGTTCCGCCTCCTGGGACGCTCTGGCGAGGGCCCGGAGGTAGCCGCGCGGGTCGGTGCGGGCGAGCTCGTCAGGCGGGCGGGTACCGGTGACGCCGAGGCCGAGGAGCGCCCGGCGCTGGGTGGTCAGCGTCGTGACGAGGCCCCCGACGCCCCCGACGCCCCCGACGCCTCCGCCACCCCCGGCGTGTGTGCTCCGCGCCCCGGCGGTGGTCCCGGCTTCTCCGGTGTCCCCGGCCTTGCCCGTGTCGCCGGTCTCCCCGCCGGCCCCGGCGCGTTCACCGGCCGCCGCGCAGGCGTCCAGGGCCACGTGGGCGGTGACGTCGCACGACCCGTCCGGCACCGGCGGGACCAGGGACCCGTCGCGGTAACCGGTCAGCGTGCCGTACGGCGGGCGCTCGGCCAGGGAGTGCGCGTAGTCGATCGCGACGGCCTCCCCGGCCGCCAGCCGTACGATCACCGAGGCCCACGCCTCGTCGCGCGGTCTGCCGATCTCGGCACGCTCGCCGGGCGACCGCATCGGCCACCAGCGGTTCAGCCAGGCGAGGTCGGCGTCGCAGGGGGCCTCCCCGAGGCGTTCCGCGCCGTCCACGGGGTCCACCAGGACCAGCCGGGGGCCGTCCGCCGTCTGCTCGGCGACGTCCAGGGGCACGTTGTCCAGCCACTCGTTGGCGATCACCAGGCCGCGGACGCCGTTCGGTACGGCGTGCGCCCACCGGATCTCCGCCGGCAGCGAGGGCGGCCGGGACGCGAGGTCCACCCCGGTCGCCCGCAGCCGCTCGCGGAGGCCGGGTGGCGCGGCGGTGAGCACCCGGGCGGCCAGCTCGCCCTCACCGGCGCCGACGTCCACCAGGTCGACCACCGGCGGGTTGCCGAGCGCGTCGTCCACCGCCACCAGCCGGCGCAGCACCGCCTCGGCGAAGACGGGGGAGGCGCCGACGGAGGTCCGGAAGTGCCCGGAGGGACGCTCCCGCAGGTAGAAGCCGTTCTCTCCGTAGAGCGCTTGCTCCATCGCGACGCGCCAGGTGAGCCACACGCCCACGACGCTACCGGTCCGGCGGTGTTCCACGGGGGCCGATGATCCACTCAGCGCATGGCCGTACGGCGCGGGCGTTCCGGCACGTGCCGGTGCGTGGCCGGGAAAGCCGAGCCCGTTACTCTGGTCAACTGGACACGGAGCCCCCGATGCGGTCAAGGACAGGACAACATGGACGCAGGTGATCATCCGGCGCGCCTTGCCGTCGGGGTCGTCGGGGCCGGCCGGGTCGGCTCGGCCCTCGGTGCGGCCCTGGCGCGGGCGGGCCACCGGATCGTCGCGGCGAGCGGCGTCTCCGACTCCTCCAGGGAACGGGCGACCGAGCGGCTCGGCGTCACCCCGTGCCGTCCGGAGGAGGTGGTGGCGCAGTCCGACCTCGTCCTGCTGACGGTCCCCGACGACGTCCTGCCGGACCTGGTCTCCGGCCTCGCCGGCACCGGCGCCGACCTGCGCGGCAAGATGGTCGCCCACACCAGTGGCGCGTACGGCCTGGGCGTGCTGGACCCGGCCGCCAAGGCGGGCGCGCTGCCGCTGGCGCTCCACCCGGTGATGACCTTCACCGGCCGGGACGACGACCTGCGCCGCCTCGTCGGCATCTCCTACGGGGTCACCGCGCCCGGCCCGCTCCGCCCGGTCGCCGAGGCGCTGGTCATCGAGATGGAGGGCGAGCCGGTCTGGATCGAGGACGCCGACCGGCCGCTTTACCACGCCGCACTCGCCGGCGCCGCCAACCACATGGTCACGCTCGTCGCCGAGTCCGCCGACCTCCTGGGGCGGATCGGCGTGGAGCAGCCGGGCAGGATGCTCGGCCCGCTGCTGGGCGCCGCCCTGGACAACGTGCTGCGGCTCGGCCTCGCGGGACTGACCGGGCCCGTGGTGCGCGGGGACGCCGGGACGGTGCGCAAGCACATCGACGCCCTCATCCTGGCCGCTCCCGAGGCGGCGGACGCCTACGTGGCGCTCGCTAGGCTCACGGCGGACCGGGCGCTGGCGGCCGGGCTGCTCAAGCCCGAGACCGCCGAGCGCCTCCTGGACGCGCTGGGAGGCAACATATGGACGTGATCGTGGCGCGCAACCGCGCCGAGCTGGCCGAGGCGCGCCGGGCGCTCGGGGCGCACGGCGGGATCTCCCGGAGTACGGCGGAGCTGGCGCTGGTGCCGACGATGGGCGCGCTGCACGAGGGGCACCGCTCGCTCATGCGGCTGGCCCGGGAGCGGGCGGACCACGTCGTCGTGAGCGTCTTCGTGAACCCCTTGCAGTTCGGCCCGGCCGAGGACTTCTCCCGTTACCCCCGGACGTTCGACGCGGACCTTGCGGTGTGCGCCGCCGAGGGGGTGAGCGTGGTGTTCGCGCCCTCCGCCGACGACATGTACCTGCCGGACCGGCAGGTCGGCGTGTCGGCGGGGCGGATGGGCACGATCGCCGAGGGCGCCTTCCGGCCCGGCCACCTCGACGGCGTGCTGACCGTGGTGCTCAAGCTGTTCAACCTGGTACGGCCGGACGTGGCGGTGTTCGGCCGGAAGGACGCCCAGCAGCTCGCGATGATCCGCCGGATGGTCGCCGACCTCGACGTGCCGGTCGCGGTCGTCGGCGGCCCCACGGTCCGCGAGGCCGACGGCCTGGCGCTGTCCAGCCGCAACCGGTACCTGTCCGGCGACGACCGGCGGGCCGCGCTGAGCCTGTCCCGGGCGCTGTTCGCGGGGGCTGGGCGGCGGACGCCCGCGGAGATCCGCCGGGCCGCGCGGGAGGTCCTGGACGGCGAGCCCGCGGTGTCCCTCGACTACCTCGTCCTGGTCGACCCGGCCACCTTCGAGGAGGCCGGCGACGACCATGAGGGGGAGGCGATCCTGGCCGTGGCGGCGAAGGTCGGTTCCACCCGGCTGATCGACAACGTGACCGTCACGCTCTGACGCCTCCGCGCGTCTCCCGGCGGCGGCCCGCGGCGATCGGGGCGGCGACGCGGCGGGTGCGGGAGATCTCCGCGCGTCTCCCGAGCACGGCCCGCGGTCCCGTCACGTGACGGGACCGGACGCCCCTGTGGAATCCGATGGGAACGGAGCACACGGCGAACAGATCCCGGGACGGGCTCGGATATATTCCGCATCAGGCGTGCACGCCACGGGGCGGCGCGACCACACGGAAGGGCTTCTTCAGGCATGTTCCGGACCATGCTCACCTCCAAGATCCACCGGGCCGTCGTCACCCAGGCCGACCTGCACTACGTGGGATCGGTGACGATCGACGAGGACCTGCTGGACGCCGCGGGACTGCTCCCCGGCGAGCAGGTGCACATCGTCGACATCGACAACGGCGCCCGGCTGGTGACCTACACGATCCCCGGCCCCCGCGGCTCGGGGGTCATCGGCATCAACGGCGCCGCCGCCCGGCTCGTCCACGTGGGCGACCTGGTGATCATCATCGGGTACGGCCAGATGGAGGACGCCGAGGCCAGGAGCTTCCGGCCCCGGATCGTCCACGTCGACAGCGGCAACCGGATCACCGGCCTCGGCCACGACCCCGCCGAGGCGCCGGAGCCGGCCGTCCCGGGGGCCGGGGACCTCCTGCGCGGCGACGAGCGGTACGTCCCGGCGTAGGCGTTCCGGCCGGTTCCGGGACCTCCGTTCCCGCGGATCCCGGGTCCTGTCGCCCGCACCGCTGAGCACGCGGTACGCAGACGCCCCGTCCCCGCGGATCCCGGGACCGGTCCCGGGATCTTCCGCGCGGCGGCGGGCCGTACCTCCCGATACGGGCGTTCCGGCCGGCCTCGGGGTCCCGATCCCCGCGCGGGACGTTCCGGGGTCAGGGCCGGGGCTCGCGCAGGCCGGCGATGACCATGCGGGTGAGCAGCTCGTAGGTGTCGTCGAGCGACTCGGGCAGGCCGAACGCGCCCGCGGCCTCCAGCAGGGAGAAGCCGTGGACGGCCGAGCGCAGGCAGCGGACCGCGTGGACCGTCTCGGGGTCGGTCAGGTCGTAGGAGCGCAGGGCCGCTGACATGACGTCCACCAGGTGTCCTCCCGCCTCGGCCACGCCCGGCTGCGGGCTCTGGATCATGGCCGCGTAGCGGCCGGGGTGGGCCCGGACGTACGAGCGCCAGGCGGCCATCAGGGCGCGCAGGGCCTCGTCGCCCGATCGGCCGAGCACGGCGTCGCCGATGCGGGCCGAGATCTCGCCCATCACGTGTGCGGAGAGGAGCTCGCGCAGCTCGGCGAGGTTCCGCACGTGCTTGTACAGGGACGGCGTGGCCACTCCGGCACGGGCGGCCACCGCCGCCAGGGTGAGCGCGGCGGGACCCTCCTCGTCCACGACGCGCAGCGCGAGGCCGACGACGGCCTCCCGGGACAGGGAGGCCCTAGGCACGGGCGTGGTCCTTGAGGAAGGGCAGAATCGCGGCGGCGACCTCCTCGGGAAACTGGGTGTGCGGGTAGTGCCCGGCGCCTTCGATCATCACGTACGACCCCTGTCCTTCGGGCAGGGCGGCGACGATGGAGCGGGCCTCGGCCTCGGGGTCGACCCAGTCGGGGTCGAGGGCGCCCATCACGACGAGGGCGGGACGCCGGAGTTCCGGCAGGGCCTCGCCGGCGTCGTGCGGGGCGGCGAAGCCCATCGACGAGACCACGGCCATCCGGCCCGGCCTGCTCAGGTCGGCCTCCAGGGCGGCGAGGTAGTCCGTCCAGTCGGCGGGCTTGACTCCGGGGACGGCCACGTCGAGGTAGCGCTTCCACATGGCGGGGCTCTTGAACATGGCCGCGCCCAGGAGCCGCAGCATGCCCGCGCGGTGGCGGCGGACGCGCAGGAGGCCGCCGAGGTCGAACCGCTGCGGGCGGGTGAACGGGCAGATCTCGACGACGGCGCCGACCAGGTCGGGCCGTCGCGCGGCGGCGATGGTGGCCGCGCCGCCGGAGAACGAGTGACCGACGATCACGGCGGGGCCGCCCAGGTGCTCGATCAGCGCGATCAGGTCGCCGGCGGTGTCGGTGCGGGTGTACGAGGACCAGCCGAGCGTGGACTCGCCGTGCCCGCGCAGGTCGGTGGCGGCGACCCGGTATCCGGCGGCGGTGAGCAGGGGGATGAGGAAGCGGTACGCCTCCTTGTTGTTGCCCATGCCGGGTGCCAGGACGACCAGCGGGCCCTCCCCGGCCACCTGGTACGTGATCTCGCCGCCGTCGATCTTCAGCGTCCCGGTCATCGCCCGCCCCTCTCGGCTAATCTTCATAGCCTGAAAGCTAATGTAATTAGCCGAGAGAGTCAAGCAGCGATTTTCACGGAAAAATCCGTTCATGTCGGCGACGGCGGCGCGTGGATCCCGCCGGGCGGAACCGCCGGCACGGCCCCACAGGCCGCACCGGCGGCCGGCCGGTCAGCGGTACTCGTCGAACCCGGGGGTCGGGGAGTCGACGAGGACGCACGGCGCCACGGTCCCGTTCGTGATCCGGGCCAGGGACGCCATGACGACGCCGTGGGGGTTGCCCCGCATCTCGGCGAACTGCAGCATCGCCGTCTGGCCGGGCTTGAGGACGGACGGGTGGAGCAGTACGGCGGTCTCGTCGAGGGTGTCGACGGTCCCGGCCTGCTCGCCGTCCAGGGTCAGGAGGTCATCGGCCTCGCTTCTCGGCAGGAAGTCGCCGCGCGTCCCCTCGCACCGCTTGCCCGGCGGCACATAGTCCACGACCGCGTTGAGCCCGAGGTCCTTCAGGTCGGCCTCCAGCTTCTTGGCGTCCCTGAACTCCTTGATCTGCACCCGGATCGAGCCGTCCGGGGTCTTGTCCACCGCGTAGGCCGGGGCCCCGCCGATCACCAGCGGTACGGCGACCGCCGCGGCGGCGGCCACGGCGGCGGCGAGGGCGAGGACCGGGCGGCGGAACGGGAGACGCCGGGCCGGGACGGGCCGCGGGTCCTGCTGGATCTCCTGCATCAGGAACTCCTTGATCTTTTGATGGCGGTCCGCCGGAAGCGCGCGTTCGGTGTTCGCCCAGGGGCCGGGATCGACGTTCATCGACTCTCCTCGAAAAGGGTGGAGACGCCCGCCCTCAGGCGGGAGAAGGGCGTGGGGTCAGGCGGTGTTCTCCCGGACGGACCGGACCGCGGTTCCGCGGTCACCATCTATCTGTCCGCGGCCGGCGCGCGGTTCCGGGGGCTTCGCCGTACCGGTGAGGGCGGCGAGCTTCCTGCGGGCCCGGGACAGCCGGGAGCGCACGGTGCCCACCGGCAGGCCGAGTGCCCGCGCGGCCTCGGCGTAGCCCAGGCCGGCCCCCACGCACAGGGCGAGGACCTCCCGCTCGGAACGGCGCAGCGCGGTCAGGGCGGCCCGTATCTCGTCCAGGGACCGCCGGTCGTCCAGGCGGCCCGCGACCTCGTCGGCGATGTCCGGCTCCGCCGTGCCCGGGGGGAGTCTGGCGAGGGCGGCCCGGTACCGGCGGGCGGCGCGGGTGGTGTTGCGCGCGACGTTCGTGGCGATGCCCAGCAGCCAGGGGCGCAGCGAGCCGCCGACGGCGTCGACCCTGGCCCGCAGCCGCCACGCCTCCAGGAAGGTCAGCGAGACGATGTCCTCGGCGGCCGACCAGTCACCGGTCAGGCGGAAGGCGTGGCTGTACACCGATCCGGCGCACTGGTCGAAGAGCTGCCCGAACGCGTCGGCGTCACCGGCGCGTACCCGGGCATGCATATCTGTTTCCACGCCTATGTACTGTCCGGCGGGAACGTCATGGTTCGGCAATCCGGTGGTCTTCGTGTGCCCGGTGCCCCCTTCGTGTTCCCGGCGGCGTGCCCTCTCGGGGGCCCTACATGCCCCCCGCCACCCGCAGGACCGCCCCCGTCGTGTAGGAGGCGTCGGCCGAGAGCAGCCAGGAGACGGCTCCGGTGATCTCCTCCGGCCTTCCCGCGCGGCCCATGGGGATGGTTCCGGCGAGCTTCGCCGGGCGCTGCGGGTCGGCGTGGAACTCCGTCCAGATGATGCCGGGGGCCACGCAGTTGACCCGGATGCCGTCGGCGGCGACCTCCTTGGCCAGGCCGACGGTCATGGCGTCCACGGCGGCCTTGGTGGCGGCGTAGTGGACGTACTGGCCGGGGCTGCCGAGGGTGGCCGCGGCCGAGGAGATGTTCACGATCGCCCCGCCGCCGGTCCGCGACATGTCCCGTACGGCACGGCGGGCGCACAGCAGGTAGCCGAGCACGTTGACCTCCAGCGCGCGGCGCATGCCGCCGGCGTCGGCGTCCGCGAGGCGGCCGTTGCCGCCGCTGATCCCGGCGTTGTTGACCAGCCCGGTGACCGGGCCGAGCTCGGCGGCGGCGTCGAAGAGGCGTTCCACGGAGGTCTCGTCGGCGGTGTCGGCCGGGACGGTGAGGCAGCGGCGGCCGGCCGCGCGGACGGTCTCGGCGACGGCCTCCGCGGCGTCGGCGTCGGAGCGGTAGCCCACGACGACGTCGTGGCCGTCGGCGGCGAGACGGGCGCAGATCGCGGCGCCGATGCCGCGGCTGCCCCCGGTCACGACGGTGACGGGCTGGTGCATGTCGGACCTCCGGGACGATGGACCGCGCCCTGACCCTCCGAGGCGGCCTCGATGAAAAAGATCATCTGATCATCCCATGAAAGACCCTCTGTGGACCAGGGTCCGGGACGTCTTGAAGGCACCCCGGGGAAGAAGCATCATCCGGCGGGCGTTATCGTCACATTGACGAAATCAGGTGCCTCTACCCATCCCACAAGGAGGCGGCAATGACGATCCCGGCCATCCCCCAGAGGCTGACCGCGCCCCCGCCTGGCTGGACGGTCGAGGCCGACGTGGTCGTGGTGGGCTCCGGCGTCGCGGGCCTGACCCTGGCCCTGCGGTACGCGGCCCTCGAACCCGCCGCCCGGGTCCTGGTCGTCACCAAGGACGTGCTGTCGTCGGGGTCCACCCGCTGGGCGCAGGGCGGGATCGCCGCCGTGCTCGACCCCGCCGACACCCCGGAGGAGCACCTGTCCGACACCCTCCTCGCCGGGGTCGGCCTCTGCGACACCGAGGCGGTGCGGGCCATGGTCACCGAGGGCCCGGACGCCCTGCGCCGGTTGATCGCCACCGGGGCGCGGTTCGACACCGACGCCGCGGGCGAGCTCCAGCTCACCCGCGAGGGCGGCCACCGGCGCGACCGCATCGTCCACGCGGGCGGCGACGCCACCGGAGCCGAGGTGCAACGGGCCCTGGTGCAGGCGGTCCGGGAGTCGGCGATCGAGGTCATCGAGCACGCCCTCGTGCTCGACCTGCTCAAGGACGCCGAGGGCCGGACCGCCGGGGTGACGCTCCACGTCATGGGCGAGGGCGAACGCGACGGCGTGGGCGCGGTCCGGGCCCGCGCCGTGGTGCTGGCCACCGGCGGCATGGGCCAGGTCTACGCCGCGACCACCAACCCCGTCGTCTCCACCGGCGACGGCGTGGCCCTCGCGCTGCGGGCCGGAGCCGTCGTGCGCGACCTGGAGTTCGTCCAGTTCCACCCGACCGTGCTCTGGCTGGGAGAGGACGCCACCGGCCAGCAGCCGCTGATCTCCGAGGCGGTCCGCGGCGAGGGCGCGGTGCTCGTCGACGCCGACGGCACCCGCTTCATGCGGGGGGTCCACGAGCTGGCCGACCTCGCCCCCCGCGACGTCGTGGCCAAGGCGATCATGCGGCGGATGCGCGAGACCGGCGCCGCCCACATGTACCTCGACGCCCGCCATTTCGGCGAGCACAAGTGGCGCACCCGCTTCCCGACGATCCACGCGGTCTGCCTGGAGCACGGCATCGACCCGGTGACGCAGCCCATCCCGGTCGCGCCCGCCGCCCACTACGCCAGCGGCGGCGTCCGCGTCGACCTGCGCGGCCGTACCGGTGTGCCGGGCCTGTACGCCTGCGGCGAGGTGGCCTGCACCGGCGTGCACGGCGCCAACCGGCTGGCCTCCAACTCGCTCCTCGAAGGGCTGGTCTTCGCCGAGCGGATCGCCGCCGACATCCACACCGTACGGCCGGCGCCCGGCGACTCCGTCCCCCTGCCCGTGCCCGTGCCCGTGCCCGACGGGCGGCCGGCCGGCCTCGCCGACCCCCGGACCCGCCCCCGGATCCAGGCGCACATGAGCCGGGGCGCGGGCGTGCTGCGCGGCGAGGAGTCGCTGGCCGAGGTCGCCAAGGCCCTGCTGGGCGCGCGGTGGACCCCGGTGGCGGTCGAGCCGTGCACCGAGTCGTGGGAGGCCACGAACCTGCTGACCGTCGCGTCGGCACTGGTCGCGGCGGCCCGCAACCGGGAGGAGACCCGCGGCTCGCACTGGCGCGAGGACTTCCCCGACCGGAATGATGCCTGGTGGCTGGGCCACCTGGACCTGACCCTGACATCGGAGGGAATCACGATGACGTACGTGCCCCACGAGCGGCGCACGACCGGGCTGCCGCCGCGGGCGGCGGCCGAACTCACCGAGGCGGGCCTCGACCCCGCCGGGGTGGAGGCGGTCGTGGAGGCCGCGCTGCGGGAGGACCTCCAGGAGGCCGGCGACGTCACCAGCGCCGCCACCATCCCCGCCGGCCGTACCGACACCGCCGACGTGGTGGCCCGCGCGGACGGGGTGGTCTGCGGGCTGGCCCTCGCCGAGGCCGTCTTCTCCCGCGTCGGCGGGGACGGCGTCGTGGTCGAGCGCCGCGTCAAGGACGGCGAGCGGGTCTCCCGCGGCGACGTCCTGATGACGGTCACCGGCGCCACCCGCGACCTGCTGACCGCCGAGCGGACCGCCCTCAACCTGCTCACCCACCTGTCCGGCGTCGCGACCCTCACCGGCCGCTGGACCGAGGCCGTGGCGGGCACCGGCGCGCGGATCAGGGACAGCCGCAAGACGCTGCCCGGCCTGCGGGCCCTTGAGAAGTACGCCGTCCGCTGCGGCGGCGGGGTCAACCACCGCATGTCGCTTTCGGACGCCGCCCTGATCAAGGACAATCACGTCGTGGCCGCCGGCGGGGTGGCGGAGGCGTTCCGGGCCGTCCGCGACGCGTACCCCGGGTTGCCGATCGAGGTCGAGGTCGACCGGATCGACCAGATCGAGCCGGTGCTCGCGGAAGGAGCCGAGGAGATCCTGTTGGACAATTTCAGCGTGGAAGACCTGGCGCGGGCCGTACGGCTGGTGGGCGGCAGGGCACGACTGGAGTCCAGCGGAGGGCTGACCTTGGATTCGGCGCGTGAGGTGGCCGCGACCGGCGTCGACTATCTCGCCGTGGGCGCGCTCACCCACTCGGCGCCCGCGCTGGACATCGCCATGGACCTTCGAGGGAACTGATACTGATGCTGCTCGCCATCGACGTCGGCAACACCCACACCGTTCTCGGCCTGTTCGAGGGCGAGGAGGTCATCGAGCACTGGCGCATCGCCACCGACGCCCGGCGCACGGCCGACGAGATAGCCGTGGTGCTGCAGGGCCTGCTCGGCCAGTCACCGCTGCTCAAGGGCACCGACGTCAATGGCATCGTCATCTGCTCCACGGTGCCGTCGGTGCTCAACGAGATGCGGGAGATGTGCCGCCGCTACTACGGCGACGTCAACGCCGTGATCGTCGAGCCCGGCGTCCGCACCGGCGTGCCGGTCCGGATGGACAACCCCAAGGAGGTCGGCAGCGACCGCATCGTCAACGCGCTCGCCGCCATCAACCTGTACGGCGGGCCCTGCGTGATCGTCGACTTCGGCACCGCGACCTCCTTCGACGCCGTCTCCGCCAAGGGCGAGTACGTCGGCGCGGTCACCGCTCCCGGCATCGAGATCTCGGTGGACGCCCTGGCGGCGGCCGGCGCGCAGCTGCACAAGGTGGAGCTGGTCCGGCCGCGTTCGGTGATCGCCAAGAACACCGTCGAGGCGCTCCAGGCCGGCATCATCTACGGCTTCGCCGGCCAGGTGGACGGGATCGTCGAGCGGATGGCGGCCGAGCTGGCCGACGACCCCGACGACGTCACGGTCGTCGCCACCGGCAGCGCGGCGCAGCTCGTGGTGGGGGAGGCCCGCTCGATCGACGTCCACGAGCCGTGGCTCACTTTGATCGGGCTCAGGCTGATCTATAACAGAAACGTTCCGTAGCCGGACATCGGTACCCTTGGCTCTGTGACCGCTGACCTGACGAACCCGGCCGACGATCTGCCCGAGCAGATGCGTGTGCGCCGGGAGAAGCTCGATCGCCTCCGTGCCGAGGGTGTCGACCCCTACCCGGTGACCTTCCCGCGCACCGCGACCAACGCCGAGATCCGCGAGAAATACGCCGATCTCGCCGCTGACACCGCGACCGGCGACAAAGTGGGCGTCACCGGCCGCGTCATGTTGTCCCGGACCGGTGGCAAGCTCTGCTTCGCCACCATCCGCGACGGCTCGGCCGATCTCCAGGTCATGATCTCCCTGGACAGGGTCGGCGAGGAGTCCCTGGCCGCGTGGAAGCGCGACGTCGACCTCGGCGACCAGATCGGCATCGAGGGCGAGGTCATCACCTCCCGCCGGGGCGAGCTGTCCATCCTCGCCGACCGCTGGGCGATCACCTCCAAGTGCCTGCGCCCGCTGCCGGAGAAGCACGTCGGCCTGACCGACCCCGAGGCGCGGGTCCGCCAGCGCTACGTGGACCTCGTCGTCAACGACGAGGCCCGGAGGATGGCCTACACCCGCAGCGCCGTCGTGCGGGCGATCCGCGACTTCTGGCACGGCGAGGGCTACCTCGAGGTCGAGACGCCGATGCTGCAGCGCATCCACGGCGGCGCTTCGGCCCGGCCGTTCAGGACGCACATCAACGCCTACGACATGGAGCTCTACCTTCGCATCGCGATCGAGCTCTACCTCAAGCGGCTCGTGGTGGGCGGCATCGAGAAGGTCTTCGAGATCAACCGCAACTTCCGCAACGAGGGCGCGGACGCCACCCACAACCCCGAGTTCACGATGATGGAGGCCTACGGCACCTATCTCGACTACAACGGCATCGCCGACCTGACCCAGCGGATGATCCAGAACGCGGTCGTGGCCGCGCTCGGCCACTCCGTGGTGGTCCACGAGGGGCAGGAGATCGACCTGGGCCTGCCCGAGTGGCCGCGCGTCACCGTCTACGGATCGGTCTCGGAGGCGCTGGGCGAGGAGGTGACGACCGAGACGCCGCTGGAGCACGTGCGCAAGCTCGCCGACGCGCGCGACATCCGCTGGGACCCCAAGTGGGGCCAGGGCAAGCTCGTCCAGGAGCTCTTCGAGGAGCTGGTCGAGCACACGCTCATCCAGCCGACGTTCGTCATGGACTACCCGCTGGAGACCTCACCGCTGGCCCGGACGCACCGGGACAACCCGCTGCTCACCGAGAAGTGGGACCTCATCGGGTTCGGCACCGAGCTCGGCACCGGCTACTCGGAGCTGAGCGACCCGATCGAGCAGCGCCGCCGCCTCACCGAGCAGTCGCTGCTCGCCGCGGGCGGCGACCCCGAGGCCATGCAGCTCGACGAGGACTTCCTCACCGCCCTGGAGTACGGCATGCCGCCCACCGGCGGCGTGGGGGTCGGTGTGGACCGCCTCGTCATGGCCTTCACCGGCAAGAACATCCGCGACACCATTCTGTTCCCGCTGGTGAAGCCCACCGGCTGAGCGTCACCGGGCCCGCCCCGCGGGCCCGGTCCGCCAGGCCCTCCGGCCTCGCCCGACGAGCCCGCGGTCCCCGTGGATCGCGGGCTCGTTCCGTTCCTCCCGCTGAGCGGAGACGCCATTTCCCCGATGATCCGGGCGGCCGGCGATCGGCTCCTCGCGGAATGCCGGAAAGCCGGTTTCATCCGACGGCCATTGCCCGATGATTTTCTCGGTGCCGTCAGGGGCGTGGCCGGGGGCCGCGGTCGACGGGATGCGCGACGCCCGCCGGGCCGATCGTTTTCTGCGGGAAATGCGGCGGGCGCCGGCCGTACGGCTCGTCCCGGCGGAGGACCCGCGGTGGCCCACGGAACGGTCCACGGCATGGCCCCACGGTGCGGCTCCGGGGCGGATCACGGTGATGACCTCGGCTCATGTCGCGGGCAGGCTGCGGACAGACCGCGGACACGCCTGGCGCGGGCCCCGGGCGCGACGGCGGTCCGGCGGCGCGCCCTCCGGCTCGGCAGCCGCTTAATCACAATGGGCCCGACATATCATGAGTACTTCATGTAACGCCCACTCTGTCAATAGTGTGGGCCATCTCTATGAAGAGCAGAGCTTGACGACCTTTGAACGGGGCGTTTACCGTTCCTGACGGGCGACATCGATTCCAGCGTGCTCACGCCTGAGTCCCGTTGCGGGGGGAGTTGCTAGATGGCATATCCGGAAGTGGATTCCCGCCGCGGCGAAAGTCTTCCGGGCACTGAGGATATCGATCTCAGCGAGGAGGACCTCGTGCTCCTGGCCGAGCTGGCCAAGGGCGTCACCGTCGACAGGGTGGGCCGCCGCCTCGACATCAGCGGCCGGACGGTCCGGCGCAGGCTGCGCGGGATCTGTGACCGCATCGGCGTGGCCACCGCGATCGAGGCGGTGGCCTGGGCCGCCCGCCGCCGCCTGATCTGACGCCGTACACCCGGCCGGTCCGCCGTGCACCGGCCGACCGGTCGTGGTCCGCCCGGTCAGGCCGTGCACCCTGCTGGTCGTGTGTCCGTCCGGCCGGTTCGTGCATCCGGCCGGTCATACGCCCGTCGGGTCAGGCCGGGCACCCTGCTGATCGTGTGCCCGGGTCCGTCCGGTCCGGCCGTACGCCGGCCGGATTCAGTCGGCGACGCGCACGCCCCCGGCGAAGGGCCGGTTGCCCATGGGGGCGATGCGGACCACGTCACCGGTCTGCGGGGCGTGGATCATCAGGCCGGCGCCGAGGTAGATCCCGACGTGATGCAGGTCGCTGTAGAAGAAGACCAGGTCGCCGGGGCGCAGTTGGTCGCGGGAGACGTGGGTGCCGGCGGTCCACTGGTCACCGGTGTAGTGGGGCAGGCTGATGCCGACCTTCTGGTAGGCCCACAGGACCAGCCCCGAGCAGTCGAAGGAGTTGGGTCCCTCGGCGCCCCAGACGTACGGCTTGAGCTGCTGGGTGAGCGCCCAGCGCACCGCCTCGGCCGCCTTGCCCTGGCCCACGACCGGAACGGTGAGCCTGGTCGCCCGGCCCTGCATGCCCTGGGCGCGGTCGCGGACCTCCCGGTAGAGGTTGCCCTCCAGCTTGCCGACCAGGCGTTCGATCTTGGAACGCTTGTCGCCGAGCTCGCCCAGCAGCTTCTTGACCTCGGCGGACCGGGCGCTGGCGCTGGCCCGGGCCTGCTCGGCGACCTTGAGCGCCTGGGCGACCTGGGCGACCTCCTCGCTCTGCCGCTGCTGGAGGGCGTAGCTGGTGGCGGCCTGGTCGAGGAAGGTGTCGGGGTCGCTCGACTGGGTGAAGGCGAGCGTGGAGCCCAGGCCCCCCGACATGTAGGTGCTCTGCGCGAGGAGGGTCGCCTTGGTGCGCCGGGACTCCAGCTCCGTCTCACTGGTGGACAGGTTCTTCTTGGCCACCTCGGCGGCGCGCTGCGCCTGCTTGAGCTTCACGCGTGCGCCGTTGTACTGCTCGGCGAGCGTCTCGACCTCGACGTGGAGCTTCTCGACCTGCTTGGCGAGCTGCCGGAGGTCCGGTTTCGGGTCCGCACCGGCGGACGTCATGGGAGCGCCGACCGCGAGGAGGGTGAACGCGAGCCCGATGGAGGCCGTCCGGCCGGAAAGGCGACGGGAGACGCGCTCCCGCATCGGGACGGGTCCGGCTGGACGTCCACTGCCACGGCGCGGCGTGCGCTTCACCAACGGGCTCCTCTCTCGGCCGCCTGCCGGGTTAGCTGACGGGTTCGGGCCGGAGGCAGCCCTACCGAGCACGCCGGTGACGGCTCGGATTCACCCCTGGGGACGCGTGGAGGGTGGGTCCCCGGCTCCCCGGGTCCGGGGATTCGGCGGGTCAGCTTTTCGGGGAAGCTGACATCGAGCACGGACATTAGTGCAATTGGAGGTTCATGCTCAACCAGAACCACAAAGTCGGTAGAGCTTTCACAACCGGAAAGTCACAGGCAGATCACATACTTTCATGATCCTCATGCCTGTCAACCTGGATCCATGTCGCTATGAGCGGCATACCGCCCATGTAGCCGCAGGCCCCGGTCCATGCCGAGGGCGAATGGCCGCCGTCACCGGGGTTTCCGGCCGGGCGCGACGGGGGTGACACCGGGAGCCGGGCGGTGCCGTTGTGACCGAAGTTACGGCTGGGCCGTAATGGGGGTGTGCCGAGGACGTACGCTGATCGGTCATGGAGCAGGTTGCGGAACCCTCCCCGGCGGCGGACGCCCTGACGGACGGGACCGGGGCGACGACCGGGTCGGCGAGCGGGGTCACGGCCGGGGCCACGGCGGGAGCCACAGCCGGGACCACCGGCGGGGTCACGGGCGAGGTCACGGTCCGGCGCGCCCGCACGCCGGACGTGCGGGCGATCCGGCGGCTGGTCGACACCTACGGCGGCGCCGGGCCGCGACTGCTGGAGAAGGCCACGGTCACCCTGTACGAGGACGTCCAGGAGTTCTGGGTGGCCGAGCGGGACGGGGCCGTCATGGGCTGCGGGGCGCTGCACGTCCTGTGGGAGGACCTCGCCGAGATCCGCACCGTCGCCGTCGATCCGGCGTGCCGGGGCCAGGGCATCGGCCACATGATCGTCTCGGCGCTGATCCGCACGGCCGGCGAACTCGGCCTGCGCAGGGTCTTCTGCCTCACCTTCGAGGTCGACTTCTTCGCGCGCCACGGCTTCCGGCGGATCCAGGGCACGCCCGTCTCGCCCGAGGTCTACGCCGAGTTGCTCGCCTCCTACGACGAGGGCGTCGCCGAATTCCTCGACCTGGAGCACGTGAAGCCGAACACCCTGGGGAACACGCGGATGCTGCTTCATCTGCCGCCCCAGGTCAGGCGCGATGACCGCAGTTGTGACTGTGACAAAAGGTGACTCTCGGACGACTATCTCGATACCTTGTGCTGCAACGTGCATGTGAGTCTCGAATGCGCCGCATGCGTAGTCGAAGTGAGGTGACGCGGTGACCAACGGACAGCCGCCGTATCCGCAGGATGATCCCGACCGCGATCGCACCCCGTCGGGACACTCCGGATACGGCTCGCACGACACGGGTCAGGGCCCCGGGGATCTCGACCCCGACGCGACGGTGGTGGGGTACCGGACGGACGGCACCGGACCCGGGCAGAACCAGCCCGGTTACGGCCAGCCCGGCGGTTACGGCCAGCAGGGCACGCAGCCGGGGTACGGTCAGCAGCCGTCCTACGACCAGGGTGCCTACGGTCAGCAGGGGGCGCAGCCGGGCT
>NZ_JBEZNH010000012.1:68012-111178 GCF_040653115.1 Streptosporangium sp. NPDC048047
CCTCCTACGACCAGCAGCAGGGCTACGGCCAGCAGGCCGCCCAGCCGGGGTACGGCGGCCAGCAGGGCGCACAGCCCGGCTACGGTCAGCAGCCGTCCTACGACCAGGGTGCCGCCTACGGTCAGCAGCCGTCGTACGACCAGGGCGCCTACGGCCAGCAGGGCGCACAGCCCGGCTACGGCCAGCAGCCCTCCTACGACCAGCAGCAGGCGTACGGCCAGCCCGGCTACGGCGCCCAGTACGGCCAGCAGCCCGGCTACGGCGCCCAGCCGCAGGGCTACGGCCAGCAGGGCTACGCCCCGCAGTGGGGCGAGGGCGGTCACGCCCCGGGCGTGTCGGCCCCGCTCGCCGAGTGGTGGCAGCGCCTGGTCGCCCGCATCGTCGACGGTGTGATCCTGGCGATCCCCACGTTCATCGTCACGCTCGTGCTGACCGGGATCCTGGTCACCCAGCCGTCCTTCAACATGGAGACCGGGGAGTACAGCCTCGGCAGCGGGGTGTTCCTCGCGACCTTCCTCATCGGTCTCGTCGGCGGCCTGATCTACTTCGTCTACGAGTTCCTGATGCTGAAGGCGACGGGGCAGACCGTCGGCAAGATGGTCATGGGCATCAGGGTCGTCCCGGTCGGCGGGGCGCCCCACTCCCGTGGGCTTCCCTCGAACAAGGCCATGAGCCGGGCGGGCGTCCTTTACGGCCCGTCCATGCTGCGCGGCATTCCCGTCGTCGGCGCCATCATCGGGATCTTCACCCTGGTGAACGTGCTCTGGCAGCTGTGGGACAAGCCGCTGCGCCAGTGCCTGCACGACAAGGCGGCCGCGACGACGGTCGTGAAGACCAAGTAGTTCCGGGACTCCCCGAAAAAACGGGGCCGGCGGGTTGAACCGCCGGCCCCGTTTTTTCGTGTGTGGAGGGAAACGAGAGGGGTAGCGGTACCCCCGGAAGGGACGGTAACGGCGGCCGGAGACGACTGCGGCGGGCCATGAACCCGTACGCCCCCGCGGGGGCGTTATGGCCTTCTTCCGGCCACTTCTCGGGCGGGATCCCCGGAGAGGGCGTTATGGAGCCTTCCAGGGGTGCTTCCGGGTCACGACAAACCCCGCGGATCGGCTGTGCCGTCACTCCGGGTGCCTATAGGACGTCAATGGGGTGACAGTTACCCGGGCAACTTCCGTGACATCCGGCGAATGGCGTCCGGCGGGCGGGCCGCACCGTGGCCTCCGGCGACTTCCCGCGTCTTCTCCCGGAGCGGCGGGGAATGCGGGTTCGCCTTCCCCGCATGCCCGGGAAGGCGTTCTCGCGGATCCGGCCCGGGTTAGCCGGTACACCGCCTGCCCGGTGGTTTGGTGGTTATAAGGGCTACGACTATGTTCCTTGCGCCTGAGGGTCGTAGGCTTGGGAAGAAAGCGATGAAGATCCGTCTTGTTCCGCGGGCCGAAGACGTGCCGCGGAACCCGCCGCCCGCCGAAGAGGGCGAGGTCCGACGGGGCTCCACCCGAGCGTTCCCGTCCTCTTGACATTACCGCCGCCGACCCGGCGAGGATGATCCGGAGCTTCAGCAAGATCTTTTCTGTTGCGGCCGAAAAACCCTTGTGAGCAGGGGGTTTCCGAGGCTGCCGGGAGGGGGCGGCTGTCAAGTGGCCGCAGTTGACATTGGTTTTTCGGCAGAGTGATCATCAGATGATCGCCCTGTCGGTTTTTTCCCAGGGGCTTTACGGACGGCAACCGGTAAGACGGCTGGAGAGAAGCATTAAGGTGGAGACGGGCGGTCCCGGGGGCCCGTGCCGCCCGCCGGTGACGCTAAGGTCGTGCCTGGGCGGAGGCCCATGGCCCGAGCGGCTTCCCGGCCCGCGGGCGGGCACGCCGCCCCCGGAATTCCACGGTCCCCAAAAGTCACCCACGGTGCGGAGCGAGGACGAATGAACGACGTATTGTCCGCGTTGATACCCCCGGTGGTCGTCGGCGGGGCCTTCATCTACGGAGTGGTCAAGCTTCTTCGCAGTGAAGCCGCCGGTCGGCGCCCGGCAAAACGGGAGGACGTCCCCGGCCCCCAGGACGGATGATCGCCCGCCGTCCGGTTCCGGTCGGGTTCCCGGGAGAATCGCCGGGGTCCCGGAATTGCCGCCCCCCGATGGCGGGTATATGTTTGGCTAGCGAATGAAACAATACTCCGCGAAAGGATTGCGTAGATGGCCAAGCAGATCCAGGAGATTCTCATCGACGACCTCGATGGGGGCGAGGCCAATGAGACGGTCGCCTTCGCGATTGACGGCACGAGCTACGAGATTGATCTCAGTGAAGTAAACGCGAAGAAGCTCCGCGACTCCCTGTCGCCTTTCGTGCAGGGCGCCCGCCGTTCCGGTGCGGCTCCGCGCCGCCGCCGCGCGGGCGGCAGCAGGGCCCTCACGCGGGAGAAGAGTGCCGACATCCGGGCCTGGGCGAAGTCGCACGGCCTTAATGTCAGCGAGCGCGGCCGTATCGCCTCCAAGATCGTCGAGCAGTACGAAGCGGCTCACTAGCGGGAGTCGCGCGACTGCTCGCGGGATCGTTGAATCATGCGGTTATGGCGGCCACGGTGGGGTCCGGTGGCGGCCATGACCGCATGACGCGTTTGATCGTCTATAAACGGCGTTCGCTTGCGGCGTAGCGGGAACATCTCACCCCCGTTAAGTAGTTGGATGGAGGGTGAACGCCCTGCTCCCGGGGAACGTCTCGTTCATAGAGCGGTCGTCTGGGCAGGGCTACCATGCGGGATGACAGGGCCCGGATATCCCGGACCTGCCTGACCGCTCTGTGAGGAGCGACGAGATGTTCGAGAGGTTCACCGACCGCGCACGGCGGGTTGTCGTCCTGGCCCAAGAAGAGGCCCGGATGCTCAACCACAACTACATCGGTACGGAGCACATCCTTCTTGGCTTGATCCATGAAGGTGAAGGCGTTGCCGCCAAGGCTCTGGAGAGCCTCGGCATCAGCCTTGAAGGTGTGCGTCAGCAGGTCGAGGAGATCATCGGCCAGGGACAGTCCGCGCCTTCGGGGCACATTCCCTTCACCCCGCGCGCCAAGAAGGTCCTTGAGCTGTCGCTCCGTGAGGCCTTGCAGCTGGGTCACAACTACATCGGCACAGAGCACATCCTGCTCGGCCTCATCCGTGAGGGCGAAGGCGTCGCCGCCCAGGTGCTGGTGAAGCTGGGGGCGGACCTCAACCGCGTCCGGCAGCAGGTCATCCAGTTGCTCCACGGTTACCAGGGCAAGGAGCCGGCCGCCGCGGGCGGCCCGCAGGAGTCGGCGCCGTCGACCTCCCTCGTCCTGGACCAGTTCGGCCGCAACCTGACGCAGGCCGCCCGTGAGGGCAAGCTCGACCCGGTCATCGGCCGCGACAAGGAGATCGAGCGGGTCATGCAGGTCCTCTCCCGGAGGACCAAGAACAACCCGGTCCTGGTGGGTGAGCCCGGCGTCGGCAAGACCGCCGTCGTCGAGGGCCTGTCCCAGAAGATCGTCAAGGGCGAGGTTCCCGAGACGCTCAAGGACAAGCAGCTCTACACCCTGGACCTCGGCGCGCTGGTGGCGGGCTCCCGCTACCGCGGTGACTTCGAGGAGCGCCTCAAGAAGGTGCTCAAGGAGATCCGCACCCGCGGCGACATCATCCTGTTCATCGACGAGCTGCACACGCTCGTGGGCGCGGGCGCCGCGGAGGGCGCGATCGACGCCGCCAGCATCCTCAAGCCGATGCTGGCCCGCGGCGAGCTGCAGACCATCGGCGCCACCACCCTCGACGAGTACCGCAAGCACCTGGAGAAGGACGCCGCGCTGGAGCGCCGCTTCCAGCCGATCCAGGTGGCCGAGCCCAGCCTCAGCCACACGATCGAGATCCTCAAGGGCCTGCGTGACCGTTACGAGGCCCACCACCGGGTCTCGATCACCGACGGCGCACTCGTCGCCGCCGCGCAGCTCGCCGACCGCTACATCAGCGACCGGTTCCTGCCCGACAAGGCGATCGACCTGATCGACGAGGCCGGCTCGCGCATGCGCATCCGCCGTATGACCGCGCCGCCGGACCTGCGCGAGTACGACGAGAAGATCGCCAACGTGCGGCGCGACAAGGAGTCCGCGATCGACGCGCAGGACTTCGAGAAGGCCGCCGCGCTGCGCGACCAGGAGAAGCAGCTCCAGCTCAAGCGCGAGCGCCGGGAGAAGGAGTGGAAGGCCGGCGACATGGACGTCGTCGCCGAGGTCACCGAGGAGCTCATCGCCGAGGTCCTGGCGACCGCCACCGGCATCCCGGTCTTCAAGCTCACCGAGGAGGAGTCCCAGCGGCTGCTCCGCATGGAGGACGAGCTGCACAAGCGGATCATCGGCCAGGACGACGCCATCAGGGGTCTGTCCCGCTCGATCCGCCGTACCCGCGCCGGTCTGAAGGACCCGCGCCGCCCGGGTGGCTCGTTCATCTTCGCCGGCCCGTCCGGCGTCGGTAAGACCGAGCTGTCCAAGACGCTGGCCGAGTTCCTGTTCGGGGACGAGGACGCGTTGATCATGCTGGACATGTCCGAGTTCATGGAGAAGCACACCGTCTCCCGGCTGTTCGGCTCGCCTCCCGGCTACGTCGGATACGAGGAGGGCGGCCAGCTCACCGAGAAGGTGCGGCGCAAGCCGTTCTCCGTGGTCCTCTTCGACGAGATCGAGAAGGCCCACCCGGACATCTTCAACTCGCTGCTGCAGATCCTGGAGGACGGTCGCCTGACCGACGCCCAGGGCCGCGTGGTGGACTTCAAGAACACCGTCATCATCATGACGACCAACCTCGGCACCCGGGACATCTCCAAGGGCATCGGGGTGGGCTTCGCGAAGTCCAACGACGCCGAGTCGAACTACGACCGGATGAAGGCGAAGGTGCAGGAGGAGCTCAAGCAGAACTTCCGGCCCGAGTTCCTCAACCGCGTCGACGACATCGTGGTCTTCCACCAGCTCACGCCGAAGGAGATCATCAGCATCGTGGACCTGATGCTGGCGCAGGTCGCCGAGCGTCTGAAGGACCGCGACATGGGCCTGGAGGTCTCGCCGGAGGCCAAGCAGCTGCTGGCCGAACGCGGTTACGACCCGGTGATGGGCGCCCGGCCGCTGCGCCGGACGATCCAGCGCGAGCTGGAGGACACGCTGTCGGAGAAGATCCTGTACGGCGAGCTCCGTCCCGGTCAGATCGTCAAGATCTCGATCGAGGGTGAGGGCGACGCCGCCAAGTTCGTCTTCGTCGGCGAGGCCGCGCCGGCCGACCGGGTCCCCGACTCGGCGGCCGCGATCGCGGAGCCGATCCAGCACTGATCCGGTCCGGATCGGCGCCGGCCCGGCGCCGATCCGGCGGTGGTGCGACAACGCGGTGTGACAGCGCGGCGTGATGACACGACGCGGCAGCGCGACGCGATGGCACGACTCTGAGCGGACCCCCCGTGAGCAGTCTCACGGCGGGGTCCGCTCTTTTGTTTCCGAAGAAGGTGTGCCACCACCGTAGGTAGTACTACACTCTGTAGAGTGATTCGGCCGGCTCACCGGCGTGACCCGGTTCGGTGGTCACGGCGAGACCGGTCCCGACGTCACCCCGCCGGCGTACCGACGAATCGGCTCCGGGGATGACGCGGGGACCGGTGCCCAGGCGGGAAGCTCGGCGGATCCGGTCGAACCCTCGGCGGCAAAGGACCCGCCGGCCCGTGGTCCGGGTTTCCACGCGGGCGTCCGGGATCGCCGTACAGAGCACGCCTTGGAGGCATCGGATGCGTTTGCGGCACGAGGACGGGACACTCGTTCACCTGTCCTACAACGCGGGCGTGCATCCCGCTGAGGACCTGGAGAACCTCATCGCCCACCTGACCCGGTACGCGGTCCCGGTGCGCAAGCGCCTGGGCGTCGACCGGATGGGCGTAGGCCTCTGGCTGTCGCCGACGGTGGCCGACCATCTCATCGCCGACCGGATCGAACTGGTACGGCTGCGTCGCTCGCTGGAGGAGCGCGGCCTGGAGGTCGTCGGCCTCAATGGCACCGGCGGGCGCAACCAGGAGGCCCCCGGCCCCGACTGGGCCAAGCCCGAGCGCTACCGCTACACGATGGCGCTGGCCAAGATCCTGGCCTTCCTGCTCCCGGAGGACGTCCGCTTCGGCAGCATCTCCACCATCCCCATCGGCTGGCGCCGCGACTGGCCGTCCGACCTGCACGCGATCGCCACCCGCCGCCTGGAGCGCCTCTCGCGTGAGCTGCGCGGCCTGTACAGCGTCACCGGCAAGACGATCAGGGTCGGCTTCGAGCCGTGGCCCGGGTGCGTGCTGGAGACCACCAAGCAGGCCCTCGACCGGGTCTGTGACATCGACTCCGAGCACCTCGGCGTCTGCCTGGACGCCTGCCACCTCGCCGGTGGCTCCGAGGAGCCTGGCATGGCGCTGCGCGGCCTGGCCGCCGCCGGCGCTCCGGTGGTGAAGCTCGGTCACGTCCACAACCACGTCAGCGACGCCTGCCGGGAGCTTCCGAGCACCCGCACGGTCCTGGAGGACACCCTCACCGCGATGCTCTCCGGCGCGGTGAACGGCACCGCCCACATCGAGGTCGAGACCCACGACCTGGCCGTTCCGGTCCGCGCCAAGGGTCCCGGCGCGCTGGTCACCGCGCTCGCCGACGAGCTCGACTGGGCTCGCACCAACCTCACCGCGCTCGGTCTGCGCCTGGCCGCCTGAGGGCCGTCCGGGAAGCCGTCCCGTCCGGATCCCGCCGGCCGCCCGTCCGAACCCGTCCGAACCCGTCCGGATCCCGCCGGACCCGGCGGGTCTCCCGGTCCCGGCGCCTCCCGCGCCGGCCGTTCCACACAGGTCGGCTCCACCGGCCCCACCGTCTCCGCCTGCCCGGTCAGCTCGGCCGGCGTCGCCGACCGGCTCCGGCCGATCGGCGGTTCAGCCGGGCAGGCGGTAGGTGCCGTCGTCCAGGACCTCGGCCAGGCCGTCGGCGACGAGGCCGTCCAGGGCGCGCTCCCGCTGCGTGTCGCTCTCCCAGACCGCGTCCAGGGCGGTCTTGGGGACCGGGCCGTGAGCCTGGCGCAGGACCGCCAGCAGGCGTCCCCGGCACTGGCGGTCGGTGCCCGCGTAGGACTGCCCCCGGCGGGCGGGCCCGTCGTAGGGCGGCTTGCCCGCCAGACGCCAGGCGCACAGCGCGCTGACCGGGCAGTCGGCGCAGCGCGGGGCTCGGGCCGTGCAGACCAGCGCGCCCAGCTCCATGACGGCGACCGCCCAGACGGGCGCCTCGTCCGGGCCGGGCAGCAGCGACTCGGCGAGCCTGCGCTCGGGCGGCGTGGTCGCCTTCGGCGGATACTCCTCACCACGCACGGCCCGCGCCAGGACCCGCCTGACGTTGGTGTCCAGGACCGCGTGGCGGCCCCCGAAGGCGAAGCTGGCCACCGCGGCCGCGGTGTACTCGCCGACGCCCGGCAGCGCCAGCAGGGTGGCGTGGTCCGACGGCACCTCCCCGCCGTGCCGATCGGTGATCGCCCGCGCGCAGGCGTGCAGGTTGAGGGCGCGGCGCGGGTAGCCGAGGCGCCCCCAGTGGCGTACGGCCTCGCCCGCGGGCTCCTTGGCGAGCGCGGCGGGCGTGGGCCAGCGCTCCATCCACTCGGTCCAGACGGGCAGCACCCGGACCACGGGCGTCTGCTGCAGCATGATCTCGCTGACCAGGATCGACCAGGGGGAGGCCCCGGGGGCCCGCCAGGGGAGGTCGCGGGCGTGGTCGGCGTACCAGCCGAGCACGGGGTCCAGGAGAGGGTTCGACTCGGGCACGCCTCGACGATAGTGCGGGACGACCCCCTGCTCACCCCGCGGCCCCCTGCCTGCTTCCCGGCGACGTGAAACGCGTGACAGCGGCGGGTCGCCCCTGCCACTCCATCGGGGGTCCCCATACTGTACGCATGGACCCGGACACTTTCCGTAGCGGAATAGGGGCGGACGTCTACTGGCGGCGCCGGGTGGTCGCGCTCATCGGCGTGCTCGTGGTGGTCGCCGTCGTGGCCTGGGCCTGCTCGTCGAGCAAGCCGGAGCGCCCACGGAAGGAAGGCGCGGCCGACCGGCCGGCCGGTCCGGACGCGGTGTCGGCCGCACTGCCGACCGTGACGGTCACCTCCTCCCCGGGAACACCGTCCCCACCGTTACCGTCACCGTCACCGTCTCCGTACGCGTCGCCGTCGTCCTCGGCCGCGGCGGACGGGAGGCCCGGCGGCTCCTGCTCCCCGGCCGATCTCGTGCTGAGCGTGCGCGGGATGGGGGAGATCTACGGGCCGGGCGATCGGCCGAGGTTCCTGCTCACCCTCGTCAACACCGGCGAGGCGTCGTGCCGGGCCGACGTCGGGCCACGGGCGATGGAGGTGCGGATCACCTCCGGCGCCGACCGGGTGTGGTCCTCAGCCGACTGCGTCAGCGGCGGGACCGACGACTTCCACCGGCTGGAGCGGGGCGTGCCGTACGTCCGGGAGGTCGTCTGGGACCGTCGGCGGTCGGACACGGAGTGCGCGGCCGCGGGCGCCGCGGCCCGGCCGGGCACGTACGTCGCCGCGGTCGGCACCCCGGGCCTCAGGGGCGACAGGACGGTCTTCCACCTGAGGTGACGGAGAAGTGTCCTGGGGCGACGGAGAAGCGTCCTGAGGTGACGGAGAAGCGTCAGCCATAGGGCCCCAGGACGGCTCCAGGACGGCGTCAGACGTAGCGCTCCAGGATGGAGGACTCGGCGAGGCGGGAGAGGCCCTCACGGATGTGGCGGGCCCGGGCCTCACCGACGCCGCCCACCTCCTGGAGGTCGCCGATGCTGGCGGCCAGAAGCTTCTGCAGGCTGCCGAACTGGTCGACCAGGCGGTCGACGACCGTGCCCGGCAGCCGGGGGACCTTGGCCAGCAGGCGGTAGCCCCGGGGGCTCACCGAGGCGTCCAGGGCGTCGCTGCCCGGGTGGCCGAGGACCCGCGCGACGACGGAGAGGTCGAGCAGGTCGCTGGAGGAGAGCTCGTCGAGGTCGTGCAGGGCCTCGGCGAACCCGCGCCGGCGGCCCCCCGTGGGGAGGTAGTCGCGCACGATCAGCTCGCGGTCGGTCTCGGTGCCGGCCACCAGCTCGTCGAACTGCAGGGAGAGCAGGCGGCCGTCGGTACCGAGCTCGACGACGTATCCGGCGATCTCCTCGGAGATGCGCCGGACCATCTCCAGGCGCTGGGCGACCACCGCGACGTCGCGGACCGTCACCAGGTCCTCGATCTCCAGGGCCGAGAGCGTGCCGGAGACCTCGTCCAGGCGGTGCTTGTAGCGCTCCAGCGTGGCCAGGGCCTGGTTGGCCCGGGAGAGGATCGCCGCGGACTCCTCCAGCACGTAGCGGACGCCGTCGAGGTAGAGGGCGATGATCCGCATGGACTTGCTGAGGGTGATCACCGGCAGGGACGTCTGCACGGCCACCCGCTGGGCGGTGCGGTGCCGGGTGCCGGACTCGTCGGTCGGGAGGGACGGGTCGGGCATCAGGTGCACGGCCGCGCGGACGATCCGCAGATCACCGGAGTTGAGCACGATGGCGCCGTCCATCTTGGCCAGCTCACGCAGCCGCGTCGCGGAGAACTCGACGTCGAGCTCGAAGCCGCCGCTGCAGATCTCCTCGACCGTGCGGTCGTAGCCCAGCACGATCAGGCCGCCCGTCTGACCGCGCAGGATGCGCTCCAGGCCGTCGCGGAGGGCGGTGCCCGGTGCGACGGCGGCCAGGACGGCTCTGCGGCGCTCGTCCAGTCCTTTGTACGTCGTTGCCACTTGACCCCCGTGGTCTGCGCGTCAGCCCCAGCTTACCCACGAAGCCTCTCCGGAACCCGGGGTGCGGGTCCTCACCGGGGGCCTCAGGCACCGGCCCGCACCGAAGCCTCAGGTGGGGGCCGCGAGGGAGCCTCAGGTGACGTGGGTGAGGGCGTCCCAGACGTTCTCCGCCTCGATGACGTCGAAGCCGGGCGCGAAGCCCGCGGCCCGGCCGCCGACCGGGACCAGGGAGCGGTCCGCGCCCTTGCGCCGCCCGCTGTCCAGGGAACCGGCCGGGACGAGGGCGCGGGTGAAGCCCAGCCGGGCGGCCTCCGACAGGCGGCGCCGTACGTCGCGCACCGGGCGCAGCTCCCCGGCCAGGCCCACCTCTCCCACCACGACCAGCCCGGGTGGCAGCGCCTTGTCTCCGGCCGCGCTCGCCACCGCGAGCATCACCGACAGGTCGATCGCCGGGTCGTTGAGCTTGATGCCGCCCACGGTGGCGGTGAAGACGTCGCAGCCGCCCAGCTTGGCGTTGAGCCGCCGCTCCAGCACGGCCAGCACCATCGTGACGCGGTAGGCGTCGAGCCCGGAGGTGGAGCGGCGCGGCTGCTGGGCCTCGGTCCGGGCGACGAGGGCCTGGACCTCGGCGGGCAGCGGCCGGGTGCCCTCCAGGGTGACGGTGACGCAGGTGCCGGGCACGGGGTCGGTGCGGTGGGAGACGAACAGGCCGCTGGCGTCGGCTATGCCCTCGATGCCGTCCTCGTGCAGGTCGAAGCAGCCGACCTCGTCGACGGGGCCGTAGCGGTTCTTGATCGCGCGGACCATGCGGAGCCGGGAGTGGCGGTCGCCCTCGAAATGGAGCACGACGTCGACCAGGTGCTCCAGCGTGCGGGGGCCCGCGATCGAGCCCTCCTTGGTGACGTGGCCGACCAGGACCGTGGACATGCCGCGCTCCTTGGCCAGCCGGACGAGGTTGCCCGCGACCTCCCTGACCTGGGTGACGCCGCCGGGGACGCCGGTGGCCTGAGCCGAGCCGATGGTCTGCACCGAGTCGACGACGAGCAGGTCGGGACGGACCTTCTCGACGTGCGTGACCAGCGCTCCCAGGTCGGTCTCGGCTGCGAGGTAGAGGTGCTCCTGGATCGCGCCGATCCGGTCGGCCCGGACCCGAACCTGGGCGGCGGACTCCTCTCCCGTGATGTACAGCACGGTCTGCTGCCTGGCCATCTTCGCCGCGGCGTCGAGCAGGAGCGTGGACTTGCCGATGCCGGGCTCCCCGGCCAGCAGGATCACCGCGCCGGGCACCACGCCGCCGCCGAGCACCCGGTCGAGCTCGGAGACGCCGGTGCCGCGGGCGTGCGCCACCTCGGCCTTGACCTGCCCGATCGGGACGGCCGGGGACGACACCGCACCGGCGGAGGCCACGTGCACGCCGGCGCGCGCGTTCTCCTCCTCGACGGTGCCCCAGGCCTGGCACTCACCGCAGCGACCCACCCACTTGGCGGTCTGCCAACCGCACTCACCACAGCGATAGCCGACCTTCTTAGCCATGGCCGCACGCTACCGGCATCGACCGACAACTTTCACCCGCCGCGGCGCGCGGCGGGCGGGAGCGGTGTCACCGCCGGGTACGGGAGCCGGGTGCGGGAGCGGTTCCGCCGGGTGCGGGAGGCGCCCGGCCGGTGGCCCGCTCAGGCGTGACGGCGCAGGCCGTCGAGGACGACGCCCAGGAGACGGTGGGCGCGGGTGTCCCACTCCGCGGGCTCCAGGCGGGTCAGGCAGCCGATGAGCAGGATGACGTCACGGGCGTCCACGTCGGGGCGGACGACGCCCTCCGCCTTGCCCGCGTCGAGGAGCGTGGTCAGCGCCTCGCCGATCGGGCCGAGGCTGTGCGCGGACAGGTCCTGCCACACCCCCACCTCGACGGCCGCGAACACCTCGCGCTTGACCTTCGCGTACTCGGCCACCCGATCCAGCCAGCCGGCCAGGGCGGGCAGCGGCGGGTGCTCGGCGAGCAGTTCCGGCGCGGCGGCCACGAGGTCGTCCACGTCCTTGCGGTAGACCTCGGCGAGCAGGGCCTCCCGGGTCGGGAAGTGGCGGTAGAGGGTTCCCTGGCCGACGCCCGCCCGCTTGGCGATCTCGTTGAGCCGCACCTCGTCCGCGTTCGCGACGACCTCTCGTGCGGCCTGGAGGATCCGCGCGCGGTTCTCGGTGGCGTCGGCTCGGCGACGGGGTGCGTTCATCGGTCCTCCGCGGGACGGATTGGCTAAGCGGACACGTGTCCGTTACGGTGGGAGCATCCAAGCGGACACATGTCCATTTTATTGCGGAGGAAATCCCATGTCAGCCATCAGGGGCAAGGTCGTGGCCATCACCGGGGCGAGCAGCGGGATCGGCGAGGCCACCGCGCGCCTGCTCGCTGAGCGGGGCGCCGCCGTCGTGCTCGGCGCACGGCGGACGGACCGGCTCGACACGATCGCCCGGGAGATCCGCTCCCGTGGCGGGCGCGCCGTCACCCTCGCCGTCGACGTCACCGCCCGCGAGGACCTCGAACGGCTCGTCGGCCTGGCCGTGGCGGAGTTCGGACGGCTCGACGTGCTGGTGGGCAACGCCGGAATCAGCAGGATCGGCCCCGTGGCCGACCTGGACGTGGCCGGCTGGTCGGCGATGATCGACGTCAACCTGCGCGGCGTGCTGCACGGCATCGCCGCCGCGCTGCCGGTGTTCCGCGAGCAGGGGCAGGGCCACCTCGTGACCACGGTGTCGACGGCCGGGTTGAAGATCACGCCCACGATGGCGGTCTACGCCGCGACCAAGAACGCCGTGCGCACCCTCCTGGAAGGGCTGCGGCAGGAGTCGACCGACGGCGTGCTGCGGACGACGGCGGTCTCCCCGGGCTACGTGCGCACGGAACTCGCCGGCTCCATCGACGACCCCGAGGTCCGCGAGGAGATCCGCCGCAACATGGACCGGTACGCCATCGCGCCGGAAGCCGTCGCCCGCGCCGTGGCCTTCGCCGTCGAGCAGCCGCGTGACGTGGAGATCGGTGAGATCGTCATCCGCCCGACGACCCAGGGCTGAGCCGGCCGCCCCGCGTCCGGACAGGCTCCGCTTGGGACCGCCCTTCGGGAGGGTGCTCCACGTGGCCGCCCCGCGTCCGGACCGGTCCCGTACGGCCGGCCGCGATGACGAACGGCTCCGTCGCGGGAGGCGAGTGGGCAGGCGACGGGCCGGAAACGGCTTAGCCGCAGGAAACGTGAGGGTAGGTGCCGATCGGGGAGCGGGAGGACGGCCGGGGCTGCCGCGGCCGGGTGGCGGCGCGTACGATCTGGCCATGTCCGGACGGTTGGTGACGATCGTGACGTTGGTCGTGCTGCTGGCGGCGTGCGGTTCGGCCGACCGGCGGCCCTCGGCCGGGGAGACGCCCGGCGCGACCGGCTCGGGCCGGGGCTCGCCCGGCGTGACGGCGGCCCCGTGGACCGAGGCCGCGTCGCCGTCGCCCGACCCTTCCGCGCCCCCGTGGGCCCAGACCCCGGTGAGCGAGTGGGGCGGGTCGATGACGAGCACGGTGGTGTTCGCCGCCGACGACGCCTGGGCGGTCGGCGGGGTGGACGAGGGCGACACCCTGATCACCCGCTGGGACGGCCGTGCCTGGCGCGAGGTGGCCCCGCCCGTCAGGGCGTCGGAGGAGGTCCGCTTCCGGTTGCTGGCGGCGTCGTCCCGCGACGACCTGTGGGTGTTCGCCGACGACACGCGCGCCTGGCGCTGGACGGGCGCCGGGTGGGCCCCCCGGGGCGGCCTGGCCCGCACCGACGGTACGGCCCGCCCCGGTGCGAACGGTACGGCAGGCACAGACGGCACCGACGGTACGGCCGGCCCCGGTACGAACGGCCCGGGTACGAACGGCACAGACGGTACAGCAGGCACGAACGGTACGGCGGGCACGAACGGCACGGCCGGGGCCGGCGGGCTCTGGTTGCGGACCGCGGCCGTCGCGGGACCGCGCGACGTGTGGGTGGCCGGCACGACCCGGGGCGACCCCGCCCGCCCGTTTCTCGGCCGGTGGGACGGCTCGGCCTGGTCGGAGCTCCCGCTGCCACCCGGCGCGGAGGTGAACGACCTCGGCGCGCCGTCGCCCCGCGACGCGTGGGCCGTGGGCCGGACGGGCGGCCAGTCCATGATCATGCACTGGGCGGGGGAGCGGTGGGATCCCGTGCCAGCGCCGCCCGTGCCGGGCGCGCGGGGCACGGGGCTGGACCGCGTGCTCGCGGTGTCACCGGACGAGGCGTGGGCGCTGGGCACGGCCGAGGTGTCCGACAGCGAGAGGCATCAGCTCCTGCTGCGCTGGGACGGGAGCCGGTGGAGCACTGCCGGACCGCTCCCGGAGGACACGCGCCTCACCGCCCTGGAGTCCGACGGGCGCGGCGGGATCTGGGCCGGAGGCGAGAGCCGGGGCATCGGGGACGGGAACGAGGACGACGGGGAAAGGACGATCCTCCACTTCGACGGCGCGGTCTGGACGTACGGAAGGACGCCCGGCACCCAGTCGGGCCCCGTCGTGAACGACCTCGCGCGGTCCCCGGACGGCGACCTGATGGTCGCGGTCGGCGGCAACCCGGACTACGACGAGGACAGCGAGGCCTGGATCTGGACGCGGCGCTGAGTCATCCGGCCCGCCGAGTCACCTGTCCCGCCGAGTCACCTGTGCCGCTGAGTCGCTCGGCACGCGGGGCCGTCCCGGTCGTGACGGCCCCGCGGAACGCGATGAACGGGTCAGATGTGGCCCTCCAGGTCGGCGAGGAGGAGGCGCTTGGGCTTGGCGCCCACGATCTGCCGGACCACCTCGCCGCCCCTGTAGAGGTTGAGCGTGGGCAGGCCCGTGACGCCGTAGCGGGCCGCGATCTCCGGGTGTTCGTCGGAGTTCAGCTTGGCGATCGTGAGGCGGTCGCCGTACTCGGCCTCGATCTGCTCCAGGACCGGCGCGATCATCCGGCACGGCGGGCACCACTCGGCCCAGAAGTCCACCAGGACGGGCTTGTCGCTCTCCAGCACCTGCTCGGCGAAGTTGTCGGCGGTCAGATTGATCATGATTCTCCCTCGTTCCGGTCGGGAGGCGGCCCGAACATGCATCCCGGGCACGCCGCGCCGAGCTGGGCGGCCACCTCGGCCCGGCGCGTGAGCAGCGTGCGGATCTCGTCGTCGATCTCGGTCAGCTTGCGCCGGTAGACCTCCACCGACTCCGGGCACGAGGCCCCGGACTCGTGCCCGGCCCGCAGGCACGCCACGAACGGCCGGGCGTCCTCCAGCGTGAAGCCGACGGTGAGCAGCGACCTGATCTCAGTGACCAGTCGCAGGTCCGCCTCGCTGTACTCGCGGTAGCCGTTGGCCGCGCGTCGCGCGGTGATCAGCCCCTGCTGCTCGTAGTAGCGCAGTGCCCGGGTGCTGACCCCGGCACGTCTGGCGAGCTCTCCGATCCGCATCCGGACCTCCTCACCCCGTCACGGTAGGCGTTGACGTCAGCGTCAAGGTCAAGCCGTACGGCGGGCGATCCCATCCCGGTTCCCCGCCTCCGTTCGGTCACGGTTCCCGTTCGGTCACGGTTCCCGTTCGGTCACGGTTCCCGTTCGGCCACGGTTTCGTTCCGTCGTGGTTCCCGTTCCGGCACGGGGCCGGTCCCACCGAGGTCTCACCCCTCGTTCTCACCGGCCCGGAGTCAGAAACGCCGCCAGCGCAGCACGTTGGGGTAGTCGATCTCCAGACCGGGGGTCTCGGCGATGGCCTGAGCGGCGACCTCGGGGGTGAACTCGATGCGCAGCACCGCCTCCAGGTCGGCGCGGCGCTCGAAGGACATGCGCAGGTCCAGCGGCCTGCTCTGCCATCCCTGGCGGGTCCAGAAGCGTTCGACGGCCTCGGCGGAGTAGCCGGCGGGGACCGAACGGCCGAACCAGCGGCCGAACGCGCCGCGGCCGGCGTCCAGGTCGATGACGAAGGCCGCGCCGCCCCGCCGTACGACGCGGGAGAGCTCGGCGAGGCCGGGCTCGCAGCCGGGGCCGAAGAAGTACGCCCAGCGGGCGAAGGCGACGTCCACCGACGCGTCCGGGAGCGGCAGGTCCTGGGCGGCGGCCACGTGGACCTCGACGCCGGGCAGGGCCCGGCAGCGGCGGCGGGCGAGCTGGGCGAGTCCCTCGTGCGGCTCGACGCCGATCACGCGGGAGGCCGTGGCCGCCAGGGAGGGCAGGTGGTAGCCGGTTCCGCAGCCGATGTCGAGGACCGTCGCGCCGTCCCACGGCCGGATGGCGGCCATCGCCGCCTCGGCGCGCCCCTCCGGGTCCACGGCGCGGTTCTCCAGCTCGTAGACGTGCGGGGTGTTCCAGATGTTCGGGCTGGGGACGACGCCCCTCAACGGCCTGGGCATGCGTTCACGGTAGCGGTGTGTTCTCCGTCGCATCCGCGAGGCCGACTCCACAGGTCGCCCGGCGCGCTTAGGCTGGCAAGGTGAGCGAGCGAAGCGGACGGGACACCGGGCGCGGGGAGGCAAGCCCGCGCGCGTCCCGGGCAGGCGGCCCGGAGACCCCGGTGGACGTGCGGACCGGCGGACGCCGCGACGCCCGTTCGCGCGAGCTCCGCGAGCTCCGAGCCGGAGGGAAAGACAGATGAGCGTTGTCCGGGAACCCAGTGCGAAGATCGCTTTGTCCACCGCGTCGGTCTACCCAGAACGCACCCCGGACGCCTTCGAGCTGGCCGCGCGTCTCGGATACGACGGTGTCGAGATCATGGTGGGCGCCGACCCCGTGAGCCAGGACGTCGACGTCCTGGAGCGTCTGTCCGACCACTACCAGCTGCCGATCCTGGCCATCCACGCCCCCTGCCTGCTGGTGACCCAGCGTGTGTGGGGCAAGGACCCCTGGGCCAAGCTCCAGCGGGCGCAGCGGGCCGCCGAGCGGGTCGGGGCGCGGACGGTCGTGGTGCATCCGCCGTTCCGCTGGCAGCGCGACTACGCGCGCGACTTCGAGACCGGCCTGGCCCGGATGCGCGATGAGACCGACGTCGTCTTCGCGGTGGAGAACATGTTCCCGCTGCGGGCCCGGGGCAACGAGGTGGTCCCCTACTCGCCGGGCTGGAACCCGGTCGACTACGACTTCCCCCAGGTGACCCTGGACCTGTCGCACACGGCGGTGTCCGGCGTCGACGCCATGGAGATGTTCGGCAAGCTCGGCGACCGGATCGCGCACCTGCACCTCGCCGACGGCCTCGGGGTGGCGAACAAGGACGAGCACCTGGTCCCCGGCCGGGGGACCCAGCCGTGCGCGCCGATCCTGGAGCGCCTGTCGGCCGGCGGCTTCGGCGGCCTGGTGGTGCTGGAGATCAACACGCGCAAGGCGGCCAGCCGTACCGAGCGGATCGACGACCTCACCGAGGCGCTGGCCTTCGCCCGCCGTCACCTCGCCACGCCCTCGAAGGCCTGAGGGGCGCGGGGCCGGGCAGAGGGCGCGAGGACATGGGCGTGGAGGGCGCGGGACGCGCCGGCGGTGAGGGCGGCGTGGCGGACGCGGCGGCGGTCAGGCGGCGTCCGGGGCGCAGGCCGGGGTCGGCCGACACCCGGGGGCAGATCCTGGCGGCCGCGCGCCAGATCTTCGCGGAGAAGGGGTTCGACCGGACGACCGTCCGGGGCATCGCCCGGCAGGCGGGGGTGGACCCGGCGCTGGTCCACCACTACTTCACGAGCAAGGCGGGGGTCTTCGTCGCCGTCATGGACCTGCCGATGAACCCCGAGGAGGTCGTCCCCGTCCTCGTCGGCGGGCCGCGCGGGGAGGTCGGCGAGCGGATCGTCCGGTTCGTCCTGGGGCTGACCGCGGACCCGGAGGCGCGCCAGCCGCTGCTGGCCATGATCCGCACCGCGATGACCAACGACCAGGTGGCCGCCACGGTGCGGGAGTTCTTCACCGAGGAACTGCTGGACCGGGCCGCCCGGGGTCTCGGCGTTCCGCGGATCCGGATGGAGGCGGCCTTCTCCCAGATGTTCGGCCTGATCGTGATGCGGCATGTGCTGCGGCTCGATCCGCTCGCCTCGGCCGGAGTCGAGGAGCTGGTCGCGCTGTTCGCGCCGACGATCCAGCGGTATCTGGACGAGGACCGGCCGGCTCGCCCGACACTTGCGTAGAGCATTGTTCTGGACGCGGATTGACCGTATGGTGGCCACGGTCGCCGCGGGTCCGGGACCGACAACATGTTACCGATGGGTAGGATCTGTGGTAACCCGTCGTCACCGTGGATGACCGGCGGTCGTACGCTGGCAGCCAACGCCGTCTGTGGGAGGACCCCGTGCTCTGGGTAGCGGTCATCGGGCTGGTCATGACAGCCGTCGCGGTCACGCTCGCCGCGCGTCGCGTGTTGTTCCTGTACAACCTCGCCACCGTCGGGCCACCCGCGCCCGAACGGATCGAGTACGCCAGGAACAACGTGGGCGCGGAGATCAAGGCCCAGCTCGTCGAGGTCTTCGGGCAGAAGAAGCTGCTGAAGTGGACCCCGTCGGGCACCGCCCACTTCTTCGTCATGTGGGCGTTCTTCATCCTGGCCACCGTCTACCTGGAGGCGTACGGCGCACTGATCCAGGGCGGCGTCACCGGCAGGCCGGACTTCCACATCCCCCTCATCGGGACCTGGCCCGTCCTGGGCTTCCTGCAGGACTTCATCGCGGTCGCCGCCCTGCTCGGGCTGGTGGCCTTCACGGTCATCCGGATCAGGAACTCGCCCAAGAAGCTCGGCCGCAAGTCGCGTTTCTCCGGCTCGCACCTCGGCGGCGCCTGGCTCGTCCTCTTCATGATCTTCAACGTGATCTGGACGATGTTCCTCTTCCGTGGCGCCGCCTTCAACACCGGCAACCTGCCCTACGCCTCCGGGGCGTTCGCCTCCGAGGCGGCCGCCGCGCTGCTGCGGCCGCTGGGCGAAACGGCCAACGAGGTGCTGGAGGGCGTCGGGCTGCTGCTGCACATCGGCGTCATGCTGGTGTTCCTCGTCATCGTGGTGAACTCCAAGCACCTGCACATCTTCACCGCGCCGCTGAACGTGATGTTCTCCCGCCGCCCCGACGGCAACGGCCCCGCCCAGCCGCTGCGGATCGACGGCCAGGTCGTCGACTTCGAGGACGAGGACCTCGACGGTGACCGGCTGGGCCGCGGCAGCATCAAGGACGTCGGCTGGAAGGGCTTCCTCGACTTCTACACCTGCACCGAGTGCGGCCGCTGCCAGTCGCAGTGCCCGGCCTGGAACACCGACAAGCCGCTGTCGCCGAAGATGCTGATCCTCGACCAGCGCGACCACGCCTTCAAGATCGCTCCCTACCTCATGGCGACCGAGGAGCAGCGCGCCGACCTGCACGAGGACGTGCTCGCCCTGCTGGACAAGCCGCTGGTCGGCGAGGACGGCGTCATCCACCCGGACGTGCTGTGGTCCTGCACCAACTGCGGCGCCTGCGTCGAGCAGTGCCCGGTGGACATCGAGCACATCGACCACATCCTCGACATGCGCCGTTACCAGGCGATGGTGGAGTCCAACTTCCCCACCGAGGCCGGCGTCATGGTCCGCAACCTGGAGAACAAGGGCAACCCCTGGGGGATGTCCGAGATGAAGCGGGCCGACTGGATCGAGGAGCTCGCCTCCCGCGAGGAAGACCCCATCGAGATCCAGCTCGTCGACGAGAAGATGCCCGAGGACACCGAGTACCTCTTCTGGGTCGGCTGCGCCGGCGCCCTGGAGGACCGGGCCAAGAAGACCACCAAGGCGGTCGCGGAGCTGCTGCACGTCGCGGGCGTGAAGTTCGCCGTGCTCGGCCCGATGGAGGCGTGCTCCGGTGACCCGGCCCGCCGCCTGGGCATGGAGTACCTCTTCGACATGCTGGCCAAGCAGAACATCGAGACGCTGAACGAGGCCGGGGTCAAGAAGATCGTCGCGACCTGCCCGCACTGCTTCAACACCCTGGCCAACGAGTACCCGCAGCTCGGCGGGACCTTCGAGGTCGTCCACCACACCCAGCTGCTGGCCAGGCTGGTGGACGAGGGCCTGCTGGTGCCGGTCACGCCGATCGACGAGAAGATCACCTACCACGACCCCTGCTTCCTGGGCCGGCACAACAAGGTCTACTCCCAGCCGCGCGACATCATGGCCAAGGTGCCCGGAGTGCGGACCCAGGAGATGCACCGGCACAAGGACCGTGGCTTCTGCTGCGGCGCCGGTGGCGCGCGGATGTGGATGGAGGAGCGGCTCGGCAAGCGCATCAACACCGAGCGCGTGGACGAGGCGCTGACCACCGACCCCGACACCATCTCCACGGCCTGCCCGTTCTGCCTGGTCATGCTGGGCGACTCGATCAACGAGAAGAAGAACGCGGGCGAGGCCAAGGAGAGCCTGGAGGTCGTGGACGTCTCCCAGCTCCTGATCAGGTCCATCAAGGGGCAGCCCGCCGAGCCGCCGGCCGAGCCGGCGGGGACGGCGGTCTGAGGCGCGGCGCCGCGGTTCTCCGGCTCCGGAGAGGTTCCGGGTCACGCTCCGAAGAGTCTCCGGGGGACTCCGGGTCACGATCCCGGGCCTCTCCGGATCATGCTCCATGGAGGCCCGGGACCCCGCTCCGGCGGGGTTCCGGCCCTCACCGTCTGAGAGCGGCGTGACCACGGTCCGTGTTTGCCGGTCGCACTGACAACCGGTCAAGGTGGTGAGAAAAGGACATCAGGTCCTAAACTCTTTCTCCACATAACGGGTAAATCACGGTAACCTCAACGTCGCACAGCTCATTCGACGGGAGGGGGCTAGTGATGCGCGTCATCGTCACCGACGCCGAGGTCACGCTGGCCGACGTCCTCTCGTTACGCGTGGCCGCCGACGCTCCGCTCACCGGCCACGCCGACCTGGTCCTGCGTCACCGGGCCACCGGGACCGAGCGCCGGGTGGCGCTGGGGCCCTTCGGTGAGGAGACGCGGGACGCGACGCTGGCGGTCTCCCTCGCCCCGCTGACGCTGGATCCCGGCCGCTGGGACACCTACCTCGAACGCGGCGAGACGCGCGACCGGATCCACAGCGTCGACCCGGGTTTCTCCCTCGACCGCCTGGAGACCTACGCGCTGGGCCGCCGTACCCTCGCCTACCGTTCCTACCGCACCCGCACCGGGTTCCTGGCGCTGCGGGTGGAGCGGGCCGCGCCCGCGGCCGAGGTGCGGGCGGTGTGGTTCCGGGAGGGGCGCTTCGAGGTCACCGGGGTACTGGCCTTCACCGGGCTCGACGACGACGAGTCACGGCACGAGGCGCGGCTCGCGCTGCGCCGCAACCGGCCCGACGCCGCGCTGACGGTCGGCGCGACGGTCCAGGGGGTGCGCTTCCACGCCGCGCTGTCCCTGTGCGACGTGCTCGCCGCCGCGCCCGAGCACCCCGGCACCTGGGAGCCCTCGCTGGAGGTGGACGACCTGGCCGAGCCGCTCCGCCTGGGATCCTGGCTGGACGACGTGGACGGCAAGCGCCGCCGCCTGCACTACCCGGCCGCGCGGATCGACGGGGTGCCGATCCGGCCCCGCTACACGCTGGACGACGAGCTCAGGATCGAGGTCGGCGGGTGAGGATCTGCCTGCTTGTCCCCTCCGTCTACGGCATGCGCGGCGACGCCCGATCGGTCGTCAACCTCGCGGAGGCGCTCTCCTCGCGGCATGAGGTGGAGATCCTCAGCGTCCGCCGTCATCGGGAGCGGCCGTTCTTCCCGGTGCGGGCCGGGGTGAGGCTGTCGTGGGTGGTCGACGACCGGCCCGGCGTGCGGCACCTGCTCCCGTCGGGACAGGTCCGCACCGACGTCGCCCTGTGGCGGCGGCTGCGCTCCCTCAAGACCGACGTGCTGATCAGCACCAGGCCGGGCCTGAGCGTCCAGGCGGCCAGGCACGCGCCCCGCGACGCCGTACGGATCGCCCGCGAGTGGGGCCGCCCGCCGGCCGTCGCGTCGATCAGGCGGTTCTACCCCCGGCTGGACGCGGTCGTCGTCGCCACCGAGGCCGGCCGCGCCGAGTGGGAGGACGTGGCCGGGGGGACGGCCACGGTCACCGTGATCCCGGACGCGCTTCCCGGCGGCCCCTGGCCGCGCTCGCGGATGGACAACCGCCTCGTCGTGGCGGGCGGGCGCTGGGTGCCGGCGAAGTCCTACGACCTGCTGATCCGCGCGTTCGCCACCGTCGCCGACAAACGCCCCGACTGGCGGCTGCGCCTGTACGGCGGGGGCCCGGAGGACCGGCGGCTGCGCGCCCTGGCCGCCGAACTGGGCCTGCACAACCACGTGTACTTCATGGGCACCACCCCCGACCTCGCCGGAGAGTTCGCCAAGGCGTCGATCGTGGCGACGACCGCCAGGACCGAAGGGCTCGGGATGACCGTGATCGAGGCCCTGGCCAGCGGGGTGCCGGTGGTCGGGTTCGACGGCCCCGGCGGGGCGGGGGAGTTCGTGACCGACGGCCGCAGCGGTGTGCTGGTCCCCCCGGGACCGGACGGGGACCAGGACGGCGCCGGACCCGCCGGGGAGAACGGGGACCGTGAGCCCGCCGGATCCGCCGGGGAGAGCGAGGTCCGGGCGTACGCGTCCGCGCTGCTCGCCCTCATCGACGACGAGCGGCGGCGCAGGGAGCTCGCGGCCGGCGCGCTGGCCGCGGCCGCCCCGCACCGGGCCTCCTCGGTGGCCGAGCGCTGGGAGAAACTGATCGCGGACGCCGCCCGCCCCGCCTGACGCGGGTACCGTTGGGACATGCATGGGTACAGCGGAGACAAGCAGGCCTACCTGACCCGCCTGCGGCGGATCGAGGGGCAGATCCGGGGCCTGCAGCGGATGGTCGAGGAAGACTCCTACTGCATCGACATCCTGACGCAGGTCTCTGCGGCCACCCGGGCGCTCCAGGCGGTGGCGCTCGGCCTGCTGGAGGACCACATCCGTCACTGCGTCGCCGACGCCATCAACGGCGGAGGGCCCGAGGCGGAGGAGAAGGTCAAGGAGGCATCGGCGGCGATCGCCCGTCTCGTCCGGTCGTGACTAGTCACCCGGCGGCCCGGACGGTCATCCGGGCGAGGGCGTCCCGGACCCCTCCGAGGGAGCCCGGGACGCTTTCCGGTCTTCCGGACGGTTGGTAAACCCAACGGCTTCAGCAGATCGCCGAAGCGCTCAATCCGAGCGCGTTGTCGAGCTCCGCCAAGGTAAGCGGCCGTTCGCTGATGGCGACGGCGGTAAGCACCTCGGCATAGAGCGCGATCTCGTCCAACGCGACACGGTCGTGGACCCTAGAGTCCAGGTCGTCGTGCCCCACCGCGTCGTCCTTCCTTCCGCAGCCCACACCCACTTCGAGGTTACGGCGGAGGGTCCCCGCGTTCCCATGGCCCATCGGGACCATTCCTGGCGTCCCCACCACACCCTCGGAGGGGTCATTTCCCGGCTGCGAGATCACAATTCAGCCAATCGGCGGTACCGGTCGTCTGAGAACGCTATAAGCGGAGTAAGCGAGGAATAACTCCATTCGTGGTTTAACCGAGTGGATCTTTGTCAGAAGTGACGGAACGGGTTTCCAGGGACGTTCGGGGCTCCCGGGCTCCTCGGGGCCTCCGGTCCCGTAGAGCCCGCCGGGCCGTCCTGGTCGTTCTGGCCGTCGGGGTCGTCCGGGTCGGGATCGTCGCGCTCGTGGATCAGCCGGTGCACGACCGCCGAAGCCGTCACGAACCCCCGTCCGGGAACCGGGGTCCCGGTGAGGCGGCACCACGCGAGCCCGGCGGCGTAGGCGGTGCCCAGCAGCGCCGCGGCCCCCGCCCGGTCCGGCGGGTGCAGGGCCGCGGGCAGCTCCCCGGCGCGGGGCCAGCACTTCCGCAGCGGGTGCGACGGGTCGTCCAGCGCCACCCGCAGCATGTGGCGCAGCTCCGGCTCCAGCCACGGATACAGCTCCCCGGCCGCCTCGGGAGCGGTCTCGGACAGGTCGGCGGCGAGCAGAGAGGCCGCGACGGCCCGGGGGTCGGCCCCCTTGGCGGCGACGAACCCGAGCGCCACGACCAGGTCGTAGAGCACGTGCTGGAGGTGCTCGCCCGGCGAGGTCTCCGGCAGCGTCACGTGGGGCGGGCAGCGCTCCAGCCACGCCCGCCGTACGGCGTGGTCGCCGGTCTGGGCGGCGGAGGGATCCACGCCCGTACGGCGGAGCACCGGCGCCACCATGGCCAGCAGGGCGTCCGCCCGAGGCCGGAAACGGGGGTCGGCGCGGATCACCTCTGCGGTGTCCGCCATGAGCGCCACCAGGCGGCGCCCGGCCTCCGGATGGCCGGCCCTGACCCGCTCGCCGTACAGGGCGGCCAGGTCCTCCAGGGAGAAGGGGGACAGCCACCGGACCCACTCGTCGCCGGGCAGCGGCCGGGCCAGGAACTCGCCGAACATCGACAGCAGCACCTCGTTGCCGTCGAAGGCGGGGGCGTAGGCGCACCACATGAGCGTGCCCCAGACGGCGGCCACCGGGCTGGCCACCTCCTCGGCGAAGACCTCGGTGAACGGGCCGGTGAGGGGGAAGTCCTCGCGGCGCCTGCCGCGCTGGGCGGTCAGCAGCTCGCGCACCCGGCCGGTGATCCGGGGAGGAACGTCGGGACCGACGAACCCCTGGACGGAGCCGCGGCCGGCGGTGACGTCCGGGCCGTGCGGGACCACGTGCCGCGGGATCACCGACGTGTCGTGGGAGACCCGCGACGCGGCGCGGAACTCCGGGTCGATCGGCGGCGCGGCCGGGTGCCAGCGGCCTCCGGCCGGGTCGTGGCGGTGCCACCGGGCCTGCGCGCCGAACAGCCAGCGCCCGCCGTCCGGGGCGGTCAGGACGCGCGACGCGATGGCCTGGGCCCGCGCGGCGTCCGGGAGCGCCGCCCACCGCGGATCGGCCACCATGGCGCGCACGTCGCCCTCGATGGCGTCGAAACAGTCCCAGCGCGACACGGCGGCCATGTTACCCGCGGCCTCCCCAGCCGTCCCGGGCCCCGGGGCGGCCGTTCCCGGCCGTGAGCGCCGTGGACGCCGTGGACGCCGTGGGAACGCCGGACGCCGGGAACGCGGTACGGCGCCGCGCCTCCCACGGGCCGGTGTCTCCGGCGGGACGGCGGCGCGGGGTGGTGGTCAGGGGAGCCGGCCGGGCGGGACCGGGACGGCGGCGCGGTGCCGGGCCGCCTTGGCCGCGTAGTTGTCCGGGGTGCGGGCGAAGGACGCGCGGTCGTCGTCGGTGAGCTCGCGGACGATCCTCCCGGGGACGCCCGCGACGAGCACCCCCGCCGGGATCTTCTTGCCGGGGCCCACCAGCGCCCCCGCCGCGACCAGGGAGCCCGCGCCGATCCTGGCCCCGCCGAGCACGATGGCCCCGATGCCGACCAGCGCCCCGGTCTCCACGTGGGCGCCGTGCACCATGGCCTTGTGGCCCAGGCTGACCCGCGGTTCGAGCACCGTGGGCTCGCCGGGGTCGGCGTGCAGGCAGCACAGGTCCTGGACGTTGCACTCCTCGCCGACCTCGATCAGCTCGTCGTCGCCGCGGAGGACCGAGCCGTACCAGACGCTCGCCGCGCGGCCGAGCCGTACGCGGCCGACGACCACCGCGCCCGGGGCGACGTAGGCGTCCGGATGGATGCTGGGGGCCGCGTCGCCGTCGAGGGAGGCGATGTACGGGTCGGTAGTCACGCGTCCGATGTTACGCGCCGTGAAGTTGTCCGATATTTCCGCAAGCAGGTGAGGCGTTCCGGTTGCGGACTTGGCCGGTAAGCAGGAAAGTCGTCTACCGACGTCTCCTTTCCGCCACCAACCTCCACGGGTAGCAGCATGACAAACGAGCACGACAGCTTTCCCGATCTGATGCAGGAGAACCTGTTCGAGGTCGCGATGCGCGGTTACAGCCGTCGCCAGGTTCACGAGTACATGAACCGCACCCGGGCGCAGATCCGCGACCTCGAGGAGCGACTCGCCCGGGCGGCCGAGCAGGTAGAACGGAGCCGGATCGAGCTGGCCGACGCCCGGCGCAGGATCTCCGACGCCCCCCAGGACTACGACGAGCTCGGCCAGCGGCTCAGCCAGATCCTGAAGCTGGGCGAGGAGGAGGCGGCCGCCAAGCGCGAGACGGCCATCGCCGAGGCGAACAAGCTGCGTGACGACGCCGCGACGGAGGCGGAGCGGCTGGTGGGCTCGGCGCGGGAACGCGCGGAGGCGATCCTGACGGCGGCGCAGCAGGAGGCCGAGCGCAGGGTCGCCGACGCCACCGCCACGGCCGAGAAAAGGCTCACCCAGGCGGGGCAGGAGGCCGACGAGACCATCGGCACGGCCCGCGCCGAGGCCGAGGAGGCCCTGCGCGGCGCGCACGCCGAGGCCGAACGGATGCTCACCGCGGCGCGGAACGAGGCCGAGCGGATGGTCGAGGGCGCCCGCGCCGAGGCGGAGTCCACCCTGGGGCACGCCAGGGCCCAGGCCGAGGCGGCCGTGTCCTCCGCCAACGCCGAGGCGCACTCGACGCTCACCGCGGCCCAGCAGCGGGCCGCGGTCCTGGACGAGACGACCGGCCGCCGGGTGACCTACCTCACCGACACCCACCGGGAGGTGGTGCGCCGTCTCACCGAGATGGGCGCCGTCCTGGGCGACCTGCTCCACCGGGAGGGCGCGGCCGGGTCCCTGATCGACGAGGACGCCGTCCTGCCGCCCGCGCCCGTGCGGCCCGCCCCGATCCCGGTCCCGGCGGACCAGGAGACGCAGGCGCTCCCCGGGGCGCCCGTCGCGGCGCCGGGGGCCGAGCCCCACCACGGAGCCGGGCCCGGCTCCGGTCCTGACGCCGGGGCCGGCCGTGACTCCGGGCCCGGTTCCGGCCGTGGCTCCGACCGTGACTCCGGCTCCGGTCCCGGCCCCGAGCTCGGTCCCGGTCCCGGCCACGAGCTCGGCTCCGGCTCCGGCTCCGGCTCCGAGCTCGGCTCCGGTGACGAGGTCGTGGACATCGCCGGCCCGGATGCGGAGACCGGTGCCGACGGGGACGCGGGCATCGAGGCGGACGTCGAAGCCGTCCGTGTGATCGTGGCCGAGGACGACGAGGAGAACGAGGCGACCGGGGACGCCCGGGACGTCGGGGGCCGGGCCGGCGCGGGTGACGGGTTCGGTTCGGGCCGCGCAGACCGCGCAGACCGTCCGGACCGTGTGGACGCTTCGGATCGTGCGGACGGTTCGGACAGCGCGGACAGCATGGACGACGCGGGCGGCGTGGACGGCGTGGACGGCGTGGACGGCGGCCGTGCCGACGGTCACCGTACCCCGGCCGCGCCGATCGCCCGGCTCTGACCCGGCGCCGGGCTCGGGCCCGGTACGGTCTGCCTGTTCGTGAGGATCGATCGCACGCGATCCGGCCGCGCCCGGACCGCGGATCGGTCCGGGCGGATCGGTCGGCGCGGAGCCGTCAGGGCGGAAGCCCCCGCCCCCGATAGGGCCCGGGGGCTTCCGCGATTGGGGGCCCGGTACCGGGACCGCGGAAATCGCTGGCCCCGGCACCGGGCGGCTCTCTCAGTGACCCGTTCCGCCGGAACGTTCCTGTTGGTCGAGTAGTTGTTCGCGTAGTCCCTCGGGCTCGTCGGCGTCGATCGTCATCGCGCAGCCGGCCTCGCGTTGCGCGGACGTCAGCGGGTGGTGGCGGGTGGCCCACCACCGCCCCGCGTCACTCCGCCAGATCGTCCAGTCGGGAAACTCCCGGGCGATTTCCGCTAGATGCCGGTCGAATGACATCCCCGCACCTTCCCCGCGCCCGGTCCCGACTGTGTGACGCTCCACCTCCGACGGTGCGGCACCTCTCTAGAGAAATCAATGATCGTGAGGGACAGGTCAACCTATCGGTTGACAGAACGGCTTGATCTATGCGTCGAAGTCGTACTGGAGTACATAGGAGGCGGCGTCGAGGATCATCTCGTTGACCTCCACGGGTCTTCCGTCCGTCGTGTAGGCGGTCCGGAAGATCACGATGATCGGGGTGCCGGCCGGCAGGTCGAGCAGGACGGTCTCGTGGGGGTGGGGCATCCGGGCCCGTACCTCCTCGCTGAAGTGCGCCGGGGCGTGGCCGAGGTCGCGGAGGCGCGCGTACACGCCGCCCTGTCCCGTGTCCTCCCGCGTGATCGCGGTGCCGTCCACCAGATCGGCGGGGAAGTGGGAGACCGACAGCTGCACCGGCCTGCCGTCCACCGAGTAGCGTCGTCGCCGGACCCACACGTCCGCGCCGCCGAGCACGTGGGCCACGGCCTCCTCCGCGGTCTCCCGTTCGATGTTCATGTCGTCCACGGTGTAGGGACGGCCTCTGGCGTCGGATTCCCAGATGGCCCGTCCCCGTCCCCATTGTTCGTGGGAGAGCCGGCGGGAACCGTGCCGTCTGATCGGCCGGAACTGCCGGACGTACACCCCCGAGCCGCGTCTGGGCACGGCGAGTCCTTCGTTGATGAGCACGGACAATGCCTGTCTGGCGGTCGCACGGGCTATGCCGTGCCGCCCCATGAGGGCGTTCTCGCCCGGAAGCCGGTCCCCGTCTCGGAGTTCGCCGGACAAGATCGCTTCGCGAAGCTCGTCGGCGATACGCCGGTAGATCGGGGGCTCGGGAGGTACCGGGGATTGCTGCACGTTTGATCACCCTCTGTCACCAACCGGGTTTGGCGTCTCCAGAGAACTTGCCCCGTCTTGTCCACGATCGCACAGATACAGAGGTTGGTCGCGTGCTTCTTTTGAGAGGAACGTGCCCGTGTGGCGATCTCCGCGCGTTTCACCGGGCCGTTACCGAGGAACGGTTCCGCCCGCTATTCGGGAGGCCCACCACCGGCGGGTGATCGCCGCCGCCAGTACGGCACCCGCCGTGTTCACCAGCACGTCGTCGACGGAGGTCACCCGGCCGAGGCGCAGGCCGTACTGGAGGAGTTCGACGGTGAGTGAGGAGGCGGCGGCCACGGCCGCGACCGCGGCGAGGGAGGAGAACCGCGCCGACCGCGCCGGAAGCAGGGCGCCGAGCGTGGCGAAGACCAGAAGGTTCCCTCCGACCTGCACGAACGCGGTCTGCGGCGGTCCGTGGAGCACGGCCGCGAGGTCCCGGAACGGGATGAGGCTGACGCCTCCCTCGCCGCCCGTGGGGGTGAGGATCATCCACGCCCAGGGGGCGGTCCCGGCGACCATGGCGACGTCGGCCAGGGCCGTGCGGACCGGATGGGGGCGTCCGGCCCGGGCGCGGCGGAGGGCCAGGAGGCGGGCGGCGACGAGGGCCGGTGGAATCGCCAAAAGCGCCGCGACGATGATATTTCCCCATTGCTCCCATGCCTGCCGCATGGGAGCAATGATGCCGGGTGCGGCCCCGGGCGGGCGGTCCCCCGGAGAGGGGCCGGATAGGGAAAGGTGACCCTCCGGCCAGGTCCCCTTCCGCGACCCGCGCCCTGATCAGGAGACGCCGGACGGGACCCGAGGCCGTACGGACCCTCCCCGCTCCACCGCGCCCGATCCGGGCGCCGCGGTCGTCTCGCGCACGGTGCCCGATCCGGGTGCCGCGGTCATCCCAGGTGGCGCCGGAGGAACTCCACGGCCCGCTCCCAGGCGACCGGTGCGGCCGCGGGGTCGTAGAACTGCGGGGCCTCGTGGTTGTGGAAGGCGTGTCCGGCCTCCTCCGCGACGTGCATCTCCACGTTCGGCCGAGCGGCGGCGGCCTGCTCCACCCTGGCGACCTGGTCGCGCGGGATGTAGGGGTCGGAGCCGCCGAACACGAACAGCAGCGGGGCGGTGATCTTCTCCATCATGCCGGTGGCGTCCGGTACGGCCGAGCCGTAGAACGACGCCACCGCGTCCACCTCGGCGGTCGCCGCCAGGAGATAGGCGATCGAGCCGCCCAGACAGAACCCGACCACCCCCGCCCGGCCCCGCGCCTCCGGCAGCGCCCGAAGGTGCGCCAGCGCGATCGCCGAGTCGGCCACGCCCTGCGGCAGGTCGAACCCGGAGGCCAGTTCGAGCGACGCCGCCGTTCCGGCCTCGTCGTGACCGGACACCCAGCCGGGCCGCAGCCGCCAGAACAGGTCCGGCGCGCCGACGACGTACCCGAGCGCCGCCAGGTCCTCGGCGACCTTCCGGATGTACGGCCCGACACCGTAGATCTCCTGGATCAACAGGACGACCGGGCCCGAACCCCCCTCCGGCAGCCACAGGTGCATGTCGAACGAGCCGTCGGCGACGGCGACCGTCTCGGTGCGGGTCTTCATGGGTCCTCCTGCTTGTCGTCCTGATACGGCGGCATCCCGGCACGGCCTCCCCGATGCGGCGGCCCCGCCACAGAGGCGCCCTGCCACAGAGGTTTCCTGGGACAGAAGCGTCCTGGGACAGAGGCGTCCTGACGCAGCGGCCAGAGAACCGTATGCCCGCTGGAGCGCCCGACCCACGGCGGAGATGACCGCCGCGCCGCCGGGGACACCGGGGACGCCCGGACGAGGGCGGCCGATGCGCGGCACGGCTCCGCGGCCGGAACGCACGGCGGAGCGGCCGGGGCGCGGGCCCGCGCCGAGAGCGTGGCGCTGACGTCGCTCTTCATCGACCCGGTCGAGGAGCTGTGCGCGCCGTACGGCCTGGAGCTCGCCTCGCCCCGCGACCCGGAGCGGCGCGGCAGCCAGGTCGGCTTCGGGCGCCCGGAGGGCTGTCCCGTGATGCGGGCGCTGATCGACCGCGGCGTCCACGGCGATTTCCGCGCCCCCGACCTGCTGCGCTTCGGCTTCGCCCCGCTCCGCATCGGCTTCGCCGACGTCCACGACGCGGCCACGGCCCTGGCCGAGGTGCTCGGCCGGGAGCCGTGGCGCGACGAGCGTTACCGACGGCGGCCGGCCGTCACCTGATCAGGGGTCGATCCCGCGCCGGCAGCCCTTCGTGTGGCAGTCCCACAGCACGTGCCCGTGGAAGATCGGTCGCGTGGTCTCCCAGTACTTCCAGCCCTCCACCCTGGCGGGCACGTTGGCGATGCCCGCGACGACCTTGTGGAAGCCGCAGGTGCTGGTGCGGTACCAGGCCGAGAACCCGACCCGGTAGCCGAAGACGCGATACCACAGGTGGCCGTACATGTCGTCGGAGATCTCGTGGGTGTACTCGTGCCCGGCCTCGACGATGTACTCCTCGGCGATCAGCGGGTTGAGGTTGTTGCGCAGCAGGCGGAGGATCTCGTCCCGGTCGATCCGCGGGCCCCTGGTGAACTCCAGTTCCCTGCGCTTGTGCTCGATCTTCTCCCGCTCGAACTCGACCTCGTAGTACACCCGGTGCTGCCGGGTCACCGTCGCGGTCACCGAGCCGCCCGGTCCGTCGATGAAGTGGGTCCGGGCCAGGAAGAAGTTCCTCGGGTGGAAGTTGTCGATCCTGAAGAGGAAGCGGGGCCGGCAGATGTCGTCCCAGCCCCGGCGCAGGCGGGGCCTCGGGGTCCGCCGGGGGTTCGGGCTCACCACGGACCTCGACAGGGCGAAGGAGGTGGCGGTGGCGCTCGCGCTGGGAGTGGCCTCCGCGGTCTCGGAGACCGAGGGGGCGGGCGTGGCCGTGGCCGTCGCGGTCGGCGTGGGCGTCGGCTGCCGGAGCGCGGCGGGGCGGGCGAAGCCCAGCTTGATGAAGCCGCCGCGCCTGCCGGGTGCGACGAACCGCTTGGTGGGACTGACCGGCTTGTTCATCGGGCCGAGGGCGGCGGATCCGCCGTTCCCACGCCTGCCGCCCCCGCGGGCGTCACCCCCGCGGGCGTCGCCCCCGCGGGCGTCGTCTCCGTGAGCACCGTTTCCGTGAGCACCGTTTCCACGGGTGCCGTTTCCGAGTGCACCGTTTCCACGGAGGTCGCTGCGGTCGCCGTTTCCACGGTCGTTCCCGCGGGTCTCGTGTCGGCGGGCGTCGCCTCCTCGGGCGCTCTCTCCTCGGGTGTCGTTCCCCCGGGCGCCGTTCCCCCGGGCACCGTTCTCACGGGCACCGTTCTCACGGGCACCGTTCCCGCGGGTGTCGTCTCCGCGGGCGGGGCCGCGCTCCGGCCGCCGGTCGTTCCTGAGCCCGCGCGCCGTGCCGGAGTCGTCCGCCCTGGCCCCCCGGTGCGGGGCCTGCCCGGACGCCCAGGGGCCGGGCGAAACGGCGGGCCGCGGATAGGCGGCGGAGACCGGGGACGCGCCGGAGGAGGGCTGGGCGATCGCGGCGACCGCCGCGACGAGCGACCCGGCCACCCCCAGCGCCGCCATACCCTTCACCGGGCGCTGTCCCTTCGGCCGGGCGGGCCGTCCCGTGGCGTCTTCGGAGTTGGGCGTGACCATGGAGATACCGTTCCTTCTGGAACGCGGCACTGCGGCCGCGACTGACCCGCCGGCCGGAACAGTGGTTCCTGCTCGCGCAGATCGCTCAGCGTTACAGGAAAGATACTTACAGTCGCCTTATGCCGTTGTGCGGAGGCACGCCGACAGAGTGGGGATCCGGTCCGCCGGGTGGCGTATCGACCGGATTTCCATGGTCGTCCTCCGCCGCGCGCAACATCCCGGCCGGCTGCGACCGGCCGGGAACGTCGGGCGCGGTCACCGGCCGGGGGCCGGGCACGGCTACGGGCCGGGGGCGTCGAGCGCGGCCACGAGCCTCTTGGGGGCGACGGCGCGGTAGCTCTCCTCGACCCAGTCGAGCAGCACCTCGGTCTCCGGTGGCGCGCCGCCGTCCAGCGGGATCGTCACCCAGTGCGCCCGGCCGAGGCCGTACCGCGAGGGCTCGGCGCCCGCCACGCTGAGGGCGTGGCCGTGTGACTCCGGCAGCTTCAGCCAGACGGCGGGCCGCCGGCTCTCGCCCGGATCCTCCGCGCCGAGGAACGCGAAGATCTTCTTGTTGACCTTGACGACGGTGTCGCCCCATGGGTGGTCCTCGTACGCCTCGGGCAGGCCGAGGGCGAACTCACGCAGTGTCCGGCGGGTCTCGCGCCACTCATCCATGGCGGTCATCATGGCCGGGACCGCCGACAGTTCCGCACCGGCGGTTCCGCACCGACCGCCGACCGCCGACCGCCCGGCCGCCACCCCACGGCCCCGCCGAACCGCCACCCCACCGCCCCGCGGTCCGGAGCCGGCGGGTGAGGTCAGGGGCGCGGGATGTTCCGCAGGTTGGCCCTGGCCAGATTGATCATGCGGCCGACCCCGCCGTTGAGCACCACCTTGCCCGCGGCCAGCGCGAACCCCTTCACCTGCTCCTGGGTGACGCGCGGGGGGATGGACAGCGCGTCGGGGTCGGTGAGGACGTTCAGCAGGTACGGTCCCGGCGTCGCGAGCGCCGTGGCCAGCGCCTTCTGGATCTCGGCGGGCTTCTCCACCGTCGCCGAGGGGATGCCCATCGCGGCGGCGACGGCCGCGTAGTCCACCGGCGCGGAGTCGGTGCCGAAGTCGGGGAAGCCGTCCACCAGCATCTCCAGCTTGACCATCCCGAGCGAGGAGTTGTTGAAGAGCACGACCTTCACCGGCAGGTCGTGCATCCGGACGGTCAGCAGTTCGCCGAGCAGCATGCTCAGGCCCCCGTCGCCCGAGAGCGAGACGACCTGCCGTCCGGGGGCGGCGAACGCCGCGCCGATGGCGTGCGGGAGGGCGTTGGCCATGCTCCCGTGCCAGAAGGAGCCGATGACGCGGCGACGGCCGTTGGGCGTGAGGTAGCGGGCGGCCCAGACGTTGCACATGCCGGTGTCCACCGTGAAGATCGCGTCGTCGTCGGCCAGCTCGTCCAGGACGTCCGCCACGTACTCGGGGTGGATCGGCACGTGGCGCTCGATGTTGCGGGTGTAGGCGTCCACGACCTGGTCCAGCGTCTTCAGGTGCCGGTTCAGCATCCTGTCGAGGTAGCGCCGGTCGGACTTCTGCCTGACGGAGGGCAGCACCGCCCGGAGCGTCGCGCCGACGTCGCCGTGGACGCCGAGTTCGATCGGGGTCCTGCGGCCCAGGTGCGCCGGGTCATGGTCGATCTGGACCGTCTTGCGGCCGGGCAGGAAGTCCGGGTAGGGGAAGTCCGTGCCCACCAGCACCACCAGATCCGCCTCGTGCATGGCCTCGTAGCAGGCGCCGTAGCCGAGCAGCCCGCTCATCCCCACGTCGTAGGGGTTGTCGTACTGGATCCACTCCTTGCCGCGCAGCGCGTGGCCGACCGGCGCGAGCGTGCGCCCGGCCAGCTCCATGACCTCGGCGTGGGCGTCCCGTACCCCGGCTCCGCAGAACAGCATGACCTTCTGCGCGGTGTTGAGCGCCGCGGCCAGCTCCTCCACCTGCTCCGGCGGGGGCGCGAGCGTGCCCGTCCGGGTGACGAAGCGGTGGTGCCCGGTCTCGTTCGGGGCCTGCTCGCCCGCGACGTCGCCGGGAAGGACGACGACCGACACGCCGCCGTCGCCGACGGCCTTCTGGACGGCGACGCGCAGCACCCGGGGCATCTGCGCGGCCGTACCGATCATCTCGCAGAAGCCGCTGCACTCGGTGAACAGGCGCTCGGGATGGGTCTCCTGGAAGAACCCGGTGCCGATCTCGGCGCTGGGGATGTGTGAGGCCAGGGCGAGCACGGGGGCGCCGCTGCGGTGGGCGTCGTACAGTCCCTGGATCAGGTGGGTGTTGCCCGGTCCGCAGCTTCCCGCGCAGACCGCCAGGCGGCCGGTGATCTGCGCCTCGGCCGCGGCGGCGAACGCCCCGGCCTCCTCGTTGCGCACGTGCGCCCACTCGATGCCGGGCGTCCTGCGGATCGCGTCCACCACGGGGTTGAGGCTGTCGCCCACCACCCCGTAGACCCGTTCGACGCCGGCCTGGCGCAGTACCTCGATGAACTGCTCTGCGACGGTTGCCATGATCTCGTCTCCCCCTCGCTTCTCGCCTCATCGGATACCTGACCCGATTCGACCGGGTCACTCGCGGGGGAGAGTGATTCGTGGTGGCCCCGGCCGCTCACGATCTTTCCCGTCGCGGCCGGGAGGGCGCCGTACGGCCTCCGGAGCCCCCGTACGGCCGCCGTACGGCCCCGGGAACGGCCGTACGACCTCGGGAGGGGGCCCTGCGCGGCTCCGGGAACGGCCGCCGATGTGTCCGTGCCGGTGATTTGTCTTATCTTGTGCGTGATAGATGCCCGATAAGGCGACTTCGTCGTGGGGAGCTTGAGCCGATGGTGCAGCCACCTGAGGGAACGACCTTGAGTTCCGACCTCGAACCGCACGGCAGGATCGGCGTCGTCCGGGTGGGCGACGCCCTGGACTGGAGCACCGCCCCGGACGTGCGGACCCTGGTCTCCACGATGTGGGACGGCCTCGCGGGCGGGTGCCTGGTCCTGGACCTCGGCGCGACGACCTTCTGCGACTCCACGGGGCTGGGGACGCTGGTGTCGATCTGCACCGACAGCGGGGACCGCGGGGTCCGCCTCATCGTGGCCGCGCCCCCTCCGGGCGTGCTCCGCATGCTGCGCATCACCGGCCTGAGCGCGTTCTTCGAGCTGTGCGACAGCGCGGAGGACGCCCTGCGGAGCGCGCGGGCGGACCTCTGACGCGGACCGACGCCGCGATCGCCTACCTCTCCGAGCACGAGGACGCCGAGCACACCCGGAGCCTGGTCGAGCGGCGGATCAGGGTGAACGCGGTGGCGCCCGGACCGGTCTGGACGCCGCTAATCCCCGCGACCATGCCGGAGGAGAAGGTCGAGAAGTTCGGACAGCAGGTGCCCATGGAGCGTGCCGCGCACCCGGACGAGATCGCCCCGTAGTACGTCTTCTTCGCCGCCGACCGGCTCTCGTCGTACTACACCGGGGAGGTCCTGGCCCCGATCGGCGGCGAGACCCTTCCCGGCTGAGCCGAAGGCCGGGGTGCCGTCGGTGGAGCCGGAGGCCGGTAGCATCGCCCGCGGAGGCGTCAAGGTGTCTGGTGGCCCTCCCGGTCTTCAAAACCGGTGGCGTCGAGCATCTCGGCGCGGCGGGTTCGATTCCCGTCCGCCTCCGCGGCGATGCCCCGGGGCTCCGCGCCCCGGGGCCTGCCCGGGTTCTCCGGGGCCCGCGTGGTCCGCGCCGGGACGATGCGGGATACGCCGGGGACGGTGCGGTACGCGCACGAGCCGGTCGGCGTGGGACACGGGACAGGCGTGCCGGGGCCGAATTCGGTTGACCGCTTCGGACGGCCCTGGGAAGACTCCCGCCATGGAATCCGATGAGCGCGTGGAACTGTGGCCGCTGGACGAGGAACGGCTGGAGGCGCTGCTGGACGCCGCGGTCGCCGACGCCGACCCGTACGAGGTGATGCCCCCCGTCGAGGGCCCGGAGGGCTGGACGCCCGCTCGGCGCCAGGCGTTCCTGGACTTCCACCGGTCGCGGTCCCTGGCTCCCGTCCCGGTCGAGGCCACCTACGCCATCGCGGTCGGCGGCCGGGTGGCCGGCGCGGCCCGGCTGCTCCTCCACCAGGGCGGCGGCGACGTCGAGACCGGCGTCTGGATCGGCCGCTCCCAGCGGGGGCGGGGTGTCGGCGCCGCGGTCGTCGGCCTCCTGCTCGCCGAGGCGGCGAAGACCGGGGCGCGGCGGCTGGTCGCCACCACCACCGTGGACAACGGGGCCGCCCGGCGGCTGCTGGCGGGCGCGGGGGCCGAGCTCACCGAGGACGGCGAGGGCGGGGTGGACGCCGTGGTCCGCCTCGGGTAGCCCTCCGGGTCAGAGCCGGTCCAGGTTTCCCAGCCGGCGGGCGAGCTCGGCCTCCTGTTCGGCCATCGACCGTTCGAAGTCCTGACGCATCCTCCCGAGCCCGTCCCAGAACCGCGCGTGGTCGAGGGGTTCCCCGGAGGCGTCACCGGGCTCCGCCGGGCCGAGCGTGCCGTCGACCAGTTCCCGCGCCCTGCGCTCGCCGTCCTCCTGGGCCCGCCGTACGGCGGCGCCGACCTCCCGGGCCAGCTCGTGGCTGTCCAGGCGCATGGCACGCGGGTCGAAGGCGATGTCCAGCAGCCGGCCGGACGGCCCGGTGACGGCGCGGACCAGCCCGCCGGCAGCCTCGCCCTCGCCGATGATCTCGCCCAGTCCCTCTTCCATCCGGCGCAGGGCCGCGTCGTCGGGGTGTCGCACGGGTCGTCCTCTCGTGGTCGAATCCGAGCCGGGGCAGGCAGGTCCCGCCGGGTCTCCGGCGGCGCCTACCTGAACTTCCAGCCGGGAGGGAAGATGGCCGCCCGCAGGCCGTGCCCGGTCAGCTTGGCCGCCCACTGCTCGGGCGTGGGCAGGACCTCCTCGCCGTCGTCGCTCATCAGGTTGTAGGCGGGGGTGTAGCCGAGGCCGGAGCCGGACAGGCGGGCGATCAGCTCGGTGACACGGGTGGGCGCCGCCCCGCGCAGGGCCGTCGCCTTGACCCCGTCGTAGACGAGGGCGTAGGCGCCGTTCGCCGCGGCGATCCTGCCGAGCTCGGTGGTGTTCTCCCCGGCGGAGCCCGTCGGCAGGCCGTGCGACGCCTGGACGCCCCGGGTGATGCCCAGCGAGACGGAACCGTAGGCCGCGCCGTCCAGGACCATGTAGAGGAGCGTCGTCATGGCGTACTTCGGGAACGCCATCGCCATGATCCTCCCGGCGCTCAGGGCGAAGGCGGACTTCATGCCCTGGGCCACCTTGATCAGCGCGGCGATCCGGGCCGCGGCGAAGCCGTACAGGGCCGTGGTCATCGGCTGGAACATCACCAGCCACAGGATCTGCAGGAGCAGGTCCTCGATGTCGGCGAGGTTCTTCCGGGTGGTCTCGACGAGCTGGGCGTACGCCTCGCAGCCGGCGGCCACGACGCGGCAGTCCCTCGCGAGCTGCGGCGCGTAGCCCCGGACGACCCCCTGGTAGAGGGTCTGGAACGCCTCGACGGCCTCGCCGCCGTTGCGGGGGTTGTTCCACACCGCCTCGGCCAGGGCGTCGGCCCGGCCGGAGACACCCCCGCCCGAGCCGTTCCCGCCCGAGCCGTTCCGGCTCGGGTCCCCGCCGTCGATGTCGTCGGCGAGCCGGTTGAAGATCCGCGCGATCTCCCGCAGCCGTTCCGGCGGGATCTCCGGGGCGGTCACCCCGGCGTAGATCTTCAGCGCGGCCAGGGTGGCGGTGCCCGTCCCGAGGAGGAGCATCATGCCGCGGGTGGGGGACAGCGCGGACACCGGCGACAGCGACAGCGGCGGCGTCATCGGCCGTCCCGTTCGGGCGCGGGGCCGGGCGCCGGGTCGGGGACGGACGCGGGAGCCCCGCCGGAGGACGGAGCCATCGGAGCCGCCGGGGGCGCGGGCGTGGGCCCGGGGACCGGGCCGGGCGCGGCCGTGCCCGGCGGAGGTCCCAGCGGCGGGCCGCCGGCCGTGTAGTCGGGAACCTTCGCCAGGTCCTCGGCGAGTCCCCAGTCGACGTTCCAGACGTTCCGTCCCGCCATGAGCAGCCCCTCCCCGATGTCGCCATAGGCGCCGGCGAGATCGCGGGTGAGCTCGATCATCTGGTCGCGCCTCGGGGTGAACCACCGGAGGAACCGCTGGTCCGTCTCCTCGCCCTCGGGCAGGGGCCCGAGGGCCGCCAGGGCGCCCACGGCACGGGCGACCGCCTCGCCGAGGTCCTCGCCGGCCACCCGGAATCCGGGGGCCACCACGTTCTCCAGCTGGTCGTGGTCGACCTTCATGGGGGCGGCCGGACCGCCGGGAGATGGCTCCGTCAAGTAACGGCTCCTAACCGGGAACGGGACGAAGATGCCGGGCGACGAAAGTTTCGTCCGTTTATATTCCCGATCGGATACTTTGCGGTTAAGGCCCTATTAATACAGCGGTATCCAAGATCCTGTACATCGTCAGTGAGCAGGACGTACGGGCGTGGCGGTCCTTCGGCGCGGCCGGCCCCGCGGTCCGGGTCCTCCGGCGGTGATCCGCCGGGCGGGCCCCGCGCCCGGCGGCGGCGGACGTCCTAGGGTGGTCGTCGTGCAGGAGTGGCGGCCCGAGAGCCCGTTCGAGAAGCGACTCCAGGCGGCGTTCGCCGCGGGAGACCTCGCGGTCTGCCTGGGACTGATACGGCAGACCGAACTCGGCCTGCCGATCAGCCAGGCCGCCGCGGAGGGAAGGGAACCGGCCGCCTGGCCGACCTTCGAAGCCGACGGGCGCACCTGGCTGGCCGCCTACACCTCGGCCGACGCCATGCGCGCCGTCCTTGGGGAGACCGCCGAACACGTCCGCGTCGTCACACTGACCGAACTGGCCGCGGGCTGGCCCGACCCCCGATGGGGGCTGGCGGTGAACCCGGGTCTTTCGGCGCCCTTCTTCCTGGAGGCCGGTACGGTGGCCAGGCTCGCCGTGCCGTCCCTCGTCCAGGAGCGCCTCGCCGAGCCCGGCTCCGGGCCGCCGATGGTGCAGAAGCTGCTCCGTCCCGCCGACCTGTACGCCCATGTCGCCGGGGGCGAGTCCCGGGTCTCCGGATACTGCCACCGGGCCCGGGACGTCGCGCACATCGCGACCCCGGCCGTCCTGGCGGACGCGCTCGGGCAGGCGCGGGAGGAGGGGGTGGTCACCGACCAGGGGTCGGTGAACATCCTGCGGTGGCGCGCGGTCGGGCTCGACCTGTACCGCACCCCCTACGGCGGCGTCGACGAGGCGTCGCGGGCCGCGGTGGCCGGGTGGGTCGTCGAGGAACCGCCGTTCGTGGGCATGGGGCTCGTGCCGAACGCCGAGCAGGTCATCCGCGAGTACAGGGTGGACGGTCTCGGGTTGCCCCACGGCGCCGAGATCTGGGAGCTGACCGTGGACGGGGTGGAGTACCGGCGCGCGGTCTACGACGGTGACCTCGGACGCTGGATGCTGGTCGGCGTCGCGCCGGCGGGCGGGGCGCCGGTGGACGGCACGGAAGGGGCGGCGTGATGTGGCATTCCTACCGGGCACGCTGGCGGGGGACGGAGTACGCCGCCAGCCCCGACCCGCGCCCGGACGCCGTATGGGTACGGCTGCGCGTCACGGAACCCGCCGAGGGGTTCGAGGAGGTCGAGCCGGGCTGTTTCGTGCGGCCGGTGCCGGCCGGGGAGTGCGAGTCGATCTCCTTCGTCACGACCGTCTGCGAGTGGCGCGGCGCGCCGTTCCAGGTGCGCGACAGGCATGGTGACACGCTGCTCCTCGAATACGTCGGGGGACTGCTGCCGGTCGCCCGCGAACTGGAGCTGGAGCGGATCGAGCGCGGTGTCCACCGGCGCTGGGTACCCGGGCACGAGGTGACCGATCTCCGGGAGAACGTCGTCTTCCTGGAACCCTGACGGCGTCCCCGGCTCGCGTCTTCACGCTCCGTCCCGCTGTTCCGTCTCGCTGTTCCGACCAGCTGTTCCGACCAGCTGTTCCGGCCCGCGTCCGGTCTGCCCGTCCCGCCGTTCCGCCCGCTGCTCCGGTCCCCGTCCGGTCCGCCCGGCCTCCGCCCGTCCCGGTCCCGCCCCTCGTCCCGTCCCCGGTCGCCCTCGGAGCGGGCCGCGGGAGTCCACGACGCCTCGGTCTTCCGCGAGATGACGTCGTTTATGGCGTTGTATGAGCGCTTTCAGTGGCATTTGGTGCTTGCCGTACCACAGGGGCGGATGTCAGGATGATCGATAATTCACGAAGATTTAACGTGCGAATCGTCCAGACGTCGGCGGGAGCACAGGAGGCGAAGCGGTCGCGGCGGCCACCGCCACCGGTCCCGCGCTTCGAGGGGGAGGTCGATGTGGAACCTTTCGCGGTCTCGGACGAGGCGAGGAGCATGCAGGCCTACGCCGAGGAACTGCGCGCCACCTTCACCCGTCTGCAGGAGCAGGGACCGGAGATCCACCGGCAGGCGAGGGCCGTCCAGGTGACCGAGAAGTCGCGGGACGGGCTGGTGTCGGCGACCGTCGGCGCGCGCGGCGACCTGGTCAGGCTCGATCTCGACCCCCGCATCTACCGGCGGCAGGACTCCCGGGAGCTCGCCGACGTCATCACGGACACCGTCCACCGGGCCACGGAGAAGGCCCGCGCCAGGGTCGTGGAGCTGTTCGAACCGCTGGTCCCCGGCGACCAGATGAAGGCGCATCTGGAAGGCGATCTCGAAAGCGTGCTGGAGCAGATGGCGGCCCAGATGCTCGGGAAGAGGTGACCCGGTGAGTGAGCAGGGCGGTTACGAGCAGGGAGTCGGGGTCCACTACCAGGACGTGTCGCTCGGCCTGGTCCGGTGGGACACCATGTCGGAGGCGGTCCACACCCTGTGGGCGGAGAAGGTGGAGCGGATCCGGGGGCTCAACGCCCTCGCGCCCTGGGGCCGGGACACCGCCGGCACCGCATTCTACGCGGCCTACACGAACAACGGCGGTCCGGAGAAGATGTTCGAGTACGGCGACGGCATCGTGAAGACGGTCACCGAGGCCGGGCCGAAGGTGCGGGACAACGTCGGCACCACCAGGGCGACGGACGACCGCGAGCGCGTCGCCATGAACAGGCTCATGAAAGAGGTGTGACCGGCACCGAGCCTCCCCGCCGCACCGCCGGCGCGAGGAGGATCCGGGCGCGCGGGGCGCCCGGCCGATGACCTGATGAGCATCACAACGGGGGAGATGGCGTGACCGTCAACACGGATTCCGCCGGGGGCCGCACCGGGGGCGGTTCCGGTGGAATCGGGATCAACCCCAGCGCCGCCGGGGGGGCCACCCCGCCCGACGTCGTGGGCGGCGCCGCACCCGACGTCACGCCCGCATGGGGCGAGAGCCTTCCGGCCTGGGCCGACACCCTGATCTCCTACCTCTCCTCGGGCCAGAACTGGCCGGAGGGGAGCGAGAGGCTGCTGTGGCAGCTCGCCACCGCCTACCGTGAGCTGTGCGAGGGCCTGGGCTCCTGCGTCGAGCCGGGCGTCACGGCCGGCGGCATGATCCTGCAGTCGTGGACGGCGCCGGCGAGCAAGGAGTTCGCCGGGCGCTTCGTCCAGGCGTACTCCGAGAACTCGGGCGTGCCCGTGATGACGCAGCAGGCGGCGGCCTACTTCCAGCAGACCGACAACTTCGCGCGCGAGGTGCAGTACTCCAAGATCTCGATCAACGTCGCGTTCTGGATCGCCCTGATCGCGACCTTCATCGCCCTGCTCGCCGCCTTCTTCAGCGCCGGCGCCACCACCTCGGCGATCGGGCCCATCGCCGCGGCGGCCAGGTCCAACATCGGCCGCATCCTCCAGCGACTGGCCGTGGTCGCCGGACGCACCCCCGGCGGAGTGGTCACCGGTCTGGCCGCCCGCGGGGCGGTCGGTCAGGGCGTCCGGACGTTCCTCGCCGGTCACCTGGGCCGGGAACTCGTCGAGGAGATCGGCGAAGAGGTCTTCATCGACGCCTACACCCAGAACAAGCAGATGGAGATGGGCACCCGCACCAGCTGGGACTGGCAGCGGACCATGGCCTCGGGCGTCGGCGCGGCCGGCGGCGCGGTCATCGGCCTCAAGGCCGCCCCCCTGCTGAACAGGTTCTCCAACCGCATGCCGGTGCTGCGGCGGCTGAACGACTTCGGCGGCACTGACCCGGGGATCATGAACGCCGTCAGGCGGTTCCCCGGCCGCGCGGTGCAGACGGGCCTGAACAACATGTTCGCCTCGCCGGGCGGAAGCATCATCGCCAACACGCTCGTCTACCAGCAGAACCCGCTTGCGGCGCTGCCGGACGGGGAGTCGCTCCTCGGGGCCGCGCTGGGCGGTGCCGGCCGGACGAACACGATCAGCCCGTTCAACCCCGACGTCGCCCTCGCGATCGCCCATCCCCGGGCGACCCTCGACAGCGCCTACGCGGCGGCGGCCGCCGCCGACGCCCGCCTGGCAGGCGGCGACCCGCCGGCCCCGCCGGGCGACCCGGCGGCGACGCCGGGGAACCAGCCCGGCCCCGGGAACCCCGGCACCAACCTCGCGAACGCCCCCGCACCCGATCCCGCAGCGGCCCCGGACCCCGGGAGCGGCCCGGCCGCCGGGAACGGTCCGAGCGCCGGCAACGGCCCGAGCCAGCCCGGCGCCCCGGCCGGGAGCGGCCAGACGGCGGGCGGGGCGCAGGGCCCACAGGTCGCGGGCGTCCCCCCGGTGGCCCCCGTCGCCACGGGCGGCACCCCGTCGACCGCCTCCACCCCGAGCACCGCCCCGTCCGGTCCCGCCCCGTCCGGTCCCGCCCCGGCCGCCTCGTCCCCGAGCACGCCGGCCGCGCCGAACCCCTCGGGAACGCCGGGTACGGCGAGCACCCCGGCGTCCTCCGCCCAGGGGGCGCCGTCCCCGGGCACTCCGGCGGCGTCCACGCCGAGCGGTACGACGCCCGCTTCCGGGAACGCGCAGGGCGGCGCACCCGGGAACGCGCAGGGCGGCGCACCCGGAAACGCGCAGGGAACCCCCTCCGGTACGGCGCCGGCGGCCGCGCCCGACCCGGCCGCGGCTCCCGGGACGAC